>NZ_DEYV01000020.1:0-96219 GCF_002364655.1 Pseudomonas sp. UBA3149 | reverse complement strand
GTTGCCAAGATCGTCGAATAATATCGACGTTCGTCCAGAGAAGGCCCTTCGGGGCCTTTTCTGCTTTGTCTATTATTGACACCCCTCTGGCGTCTCTATAGAATTGCGCCTCCTTTTATCGGGCATATTCTGCCTGAGGGGAAAGCTTGGAGTCTGAGGTCAAATGCAAAACCAACAAATCCGTATTCGGTTGAAGGCTTTTGATCATCGCCTGATTGATCAGTCCACCCAGGAAATCGTGGAAACCGCGAAACGTACTGGTGCTCAGGTGCGTGGTCCGATTCCTCTGCCTACCCGCAAGGAACGTTACACAGTGCTGATTTCTCCGCACGTCAACAAGGATGCACGTGACCAGTACGAGATTCGTACTCACAAGCGTGTGCTGGATATCGTCCAGCCAACGGATAAAACCGTTGATGCGCTGATGAAGCTCGACCTTGCTGCTGGTGTAGAAGTACAAATCAGCCTCGGCTAAAACCTTGGGGTTTTAGTCGTGTAACGCTCTGAAATGGGCGGCCATAGCGGGTGAAAGCCCCGTACACTCAAGAGGTTTATACAATGACTATTGGTGTAGTCGGTCGTAAGTGCGGTATGACCCGCGTTTTCACCGAGGAAGGTGTTTCCGTTCCGGTTACAGTCATCGAGATTGAGCCGAACCGTGTAACGCAGATGAAAGTAGAAGAGACTGATGGCTATCGTGCTGTTCAAGTGACAGTGGGTGAGCGTCGTGCTTCTCGTGTTAGCAAGGCTCAGGCAGGTCACTTTGCCAAAGCGAGCGTTGCTGCTGGTCGTAGCGTTCTGGAGTTTCGTCTTGAAGAAGGCGAGTACAACGCTGGTGATCAGATCACGGTTGATATTTTCCAAGCTGGACAGCTGGTCGATGTGACTGGTCAGTCCAAAGGTAAAGGCTATGCCGGTACCATTAAGCGTTGGAGCTTCCGTGGCCAAGATAATACTCACGGTAACTCCGTTTCTCACCGCGCACCTGGCTCTATCGGCCAGTGCCAGACTCCTGGTCGAGTGTTCAAGGGCAAGAAGATGTCCGGTCACCTGGGTGCTGAGCGTGTAACTGTGCAGTCCCTTGAAATTGTCCGTGTTGATGCTGAGCGCAACCTGCTTCTGGTCAAGGGTGCCATTCCTGGCGCGCCTGGCGGTGATGTGGTTGTTCGTCCTGCAGCCAAGGCTCGCGGTTAAGAGGGGAACGGAACATGCAACTAAATGTAAATGGCTCGCAGGCTATTGAAGTCTCTGAGCGCGCCTTTGGTGGCGAATTCAACGAGACGCTGGTCCATCAGGCAGTAGTCGCCTACATGGCTGGCGGTCGTCAGGGTACTCGCGCCCAAAAGACTCGCTCCGAAGTATCTGGCGGCGGCAAAAAGCCCTGGCGTCAAAAGGGTAGCGGTCGTGCCCGTGCAGGTACTATTCGTAGCCCTATCTGGCGTGGCGGTGGTACCACTTTTGCTGCTAAGCCGCAGAACCATGAGCAGAAGCTCAACAAGAAGATGTATCGCGCTGCGCTGCGCTCTATTCTGGCGGAGCTGGTACGTCTGGATCGTCTGGTCGTAGTGGACGAGTTTTCTATCGATGCCCCTAAGACTAAAGGGTTGGTAAACAAGCTTGACGGCCTTGGCCTGAAAGATGTCCTGATTGTGACTGATAACGTCGATCAGAACCTTTACTTGGCTGCCCGCAACCTGCCTTTCGTTGACGTTCGTGATGTACAGGGTTCCGACCCTGTTAGCCTGATCGCTTACGACAAGGTTTTGGTCACAGTGTCTGCCGTGAAGAAATTCGAGGAGCTGCTGGGATGAACCAGGAACGTGTATTCAAGGTACTGCTTGGTCCGCACATCTCCGAGAAGGCAACTGTGCTAGCGGAAAACCAAAAGCAGTTTATTTTTAAGGTTGCTACTGATGCAACCAAGCTGGAAATCAAGAAGGCGGTCGAGCAGTTGTTCGACGTTAAAGTGCGCAGCGTTAGCACCCTGAATGTAAAGGGTAAGACTAAGCGTACCGCACGTGGTCTGGGCAAGCGTAACGATTGGAAGAAGGCATATATTGCTCTCCAGCCGGGCCAAGACCTCGATTTCTCCAGCAATGCTGAGTAAGTAAGGGGGCATCATGGCAATCGTAAAATGCAAGCCGACCTCCGCTGGCCGCCGTTTCGTGGTCAAGGTTGTCAATGCTGATCTGCACAAGGGCGCCCCGTATGCTCCTCTTCTGGAGAAGCAGGGTAAGTCCGGTGGCCGTAATAACAACGGTCGTATCACCACTCGTCACAAGGGTGGCGGTCATAAGCAGCACTATCGTCTGGTTGATTTCCGTCGCGATAAGGATGGTATCCCGGCTGTTGTTGAGCGCGTTGAGTACGATCCAAACCGTACTGCTCACATCGCGCTGCTGAAGTACGCTGATGGCGAACGTCGTTACATCATCGCTCCGAAAGGTGTGACAGCAGGTGATCAGCTGATCTCTGGTGCTGGTGCTCCAATCAAAGCAGGTAACAGCTTGCCTCTGCGCAATATCCCGGTAGGTAGTACTGTTCACGGTATTGAGCTCAAGCCAGGCAAAGGCGCACAGATCGCCCGCTCAGCTGGTGCTTCCGCCCAGCTAGTTGCCCGTGAAGGCGCTTATGTAACGCTGCGTCTACGCTCCGGCGAGATGCGCAAGGTTCTAAGTGAATGTCGCGCAACGTTGGGTGAAGTATCCAATACCGAGCACAGTCTGCGTTCCCTGGGTAAAGCAGGTGCTAAGCGCTGGCGTGGTATTCGTCCAACCGTCCGCGGTGTGGCGATGAACCCTGTTGATCACCCGCATGGTGGTGGTGAGGGTCGTACCTCCGGTGGCCGTCATCCGGTGTCTCCATGGGGCTTCCCGACCAAGGGCGCGAAGACCCGTGCGAACAAGCGCACTGACAAGATGATCGTCCGTCGCCGCAAGTAACGAATTGAGGATACGACTGTGCCACGTTCTCTTAAGAAAGGTCCTTTTATCGATCTTCACCTACTGAAGAAGATCGAAGTTGCGGTAGAGAAGAACGATCGTAAGCCAATTAAGACTTGGTCGCGTCGTTCGATGATTCTTCCGCAGATGGTCGGTCTGACCATCGCTGTACACAACGGCCGCCAGCATGTCCCGGTGCTAGTCAACGAAGACATGGTTGGTCATAAACTCGGCGAGTTCGCTGCTACCCGCACTTATCGCGGTCATGCGGCTGACAAGAAAGCCAAGCGTTAAGGGGTAAGGAAAGATGGAAGTAGCCGCTAAGCTGTCGGGCGCTCGAATCTCCGCCCAGAAAGCCCGCTTGGTCGCCGACCAGATTCGCGGGAAGAAGGTGGGCGAGGCGCTCAACCTCCTGGCTTTCAGCAGTAAGAAAGCTGCCGAGGTCATGAAAAAAGTGTTGGAGTCGGCTGTTGCCAATGCCGAGCACAACGAAGGCGCAGACGTGGATGACCTAAAAGTCTCCACGGTTTTCGTCAACGAAGGGCGTTCGCTGAAGCGCATCATGCCGCGCGCCAAAGGTCGTGCTGATCGCATCGTGAAGCGGTCTTGCCATATCACGGTCAAGGTTGCGGACAAGTAACGGAGTCGATCAGATGGGTCAGAAAGTACATCCCAATGGCATTCGCCTGGGCATCGTCAAGGAGCATACTTCCGTTTGGTATGCAGATAAGCGCACTTACGCTGATTATCTGCTCTCCGACCTGAAGGTTCGTGAGTACCTCCAAGACAAACTAAAAAGCGCGTCCGTAAGCCGTATCGATATTCATCGTCCGGCGCAAACTGCACGCATTACCATCCACACTGCTCGTCCCGGTATCGTTATCGGCAAGAAAGGTGAGGATGTAGAAAAGCTGCGTCAGGACCTGACCAAGCAAATGGGTGTGCCTGTGCACATCAACATCGAAGAGATCCGTAAGCCGGAACTCGACGGTGCGCTGGTTGCGCAAAGCGTGGCTCAGCAGCTCGAGCGTCGCGTTATGTTCCGTCGTGCGATGAAGCGCGCGGTGCAGAGTGCGATGCGTCTAGGTGCCAAAGGCATCAAGATTCAGGTGAGTGGTCGTCTTGGCGGGGCAGAAATTGCTCGTACCGAGTGGTATCGCGAAGGTCGTGTGCCGCTGCACACACTGCGTGCCGATATTGACTACGCAACTGCGGAAGCGCACACCACTTATGGTGTGATCGGTGTGAAGGTTTGGATCTTCAAGGGCGAGGTCATTGGTGGCCGCCAGGAAGAGCTTAAGCCTGTAGCTCCTGCTCCGCGTAAAAAAGCTGCTAAGTAAGGAGTACGCATCATGCTGCAACCTAAGCGTACAAAATTCCGCAAGCAGATGACTGGTCACAACCGTGGCTTGGCTCATCGCGGTAGTAAAGTAAGCTTTGGCGAATATGCGCTGAAAGCTGTTGGCCGTGGCCGTCTTACTGCTCGCCAGATCGAAGCAGCTCGTCGTGCCTTGACTCGTCACGTTAAGCGTGGCGGTAAAATCTGGATCCGTGTGTTCCCGGACAAGCCTGTTACCAAGAAGCCCCTTGAAGTGCGTATGGGTAAAGGTAAGGGTAGTGTTGAGTACTGGGTAGCCCAGATCCAGCCGGGCAAGGTCCTCTACGAGATCGAGGGTGTTTCTGAGGTTCTGGCTCGTGAAGCTTTTGCGCTCGCGGCTGCCAAGCTTCCCGTTGAAACCTCCTTTGTTAAGCGGACGGTGATGTAATGAAAGCGCAAGAATTACGTGAGAAATCCGTCGAGGAGCTGAACGAGCAGCTCCTCAGCCTGCTGCGTGACCAGTTTAATCTGCGTATGCAGAAGGCAACTGGCCAATTGGGGCAGTCTCACATGCTCTCGCAAGTGAAGCGCGACATTGCTCGTGTCAAGACTGTGCTGAACCAGCAAGCAGGTAAGTGATCATGGCTGAAGCTGAAAAGACCGTCCGTACACTGACCGGCCGAGTGGTCAGTGATAAAATGGACAAAACCATCACTGTATTGATCGAGCGTCGCGTTAAGCACCCGATCTACGGTAAATACGTCAAGCGTTCCACTAAGCTGCACGCCCACGACGAAAACAATCAGTGCCGCGCTGGTGACCTGGTCACCATTCGTGAAACCCGCCCTCTGGCAAAGACCAAGGCGTGGACGCTGGTTGATGTCGTTGAGCGCGCCGTACAAGTGTAAGGGTGAAGAGCCATGATTCAGACTCAATCCATGCTCGATGTGGCCGATAACAGCGGCGCTCGTCGTGTTATGTGCATCAAGGTGCTGGGTGGTTCGCATCGCCGCTACGCAGGTATTGGCGACATCATCAAGGTCACCGTAAAAGAAGCCATTCCTCGTGGAAAGGTGAAGAAGGGCCAGGTGATGACGGCTGTTGTGGTACGTACTAAGCACGGTGTGCGTCGTACTGACGGCTCCATCATTCGCTTCGACGGTAACGCGGCTGTTCTGTTGAACAACAAGCAGGAGCCTATCGGTACCCGTATCTTTGGGCCGGTGACGCGTGAACTTCGCTCTGAGAAGTTCATGAAGATCGTCTCCCTTGCCCCCGAAGTGCTGTAAGGAGTAGCCGTCATGCAAAAGATTCGTCGTGACGATGAAGTAATCGTCATCGCAGGCAAGGACAAGGGCAAGCGCGGTAAGGTGCTCAAGGTTCTGGCTGATGACCGTTTGGTTGTTGGTGGTGTTAACCTTGTCAAGCGTCACACCAAGCCTAACCCCATGCTGGGCGCGCAAGGTGGCATTGTTGAGAAGGAAGCTCCTCTACATGTCTCCAACGTTGCTATCTTCAACCCTGAAACTAACAAGGCTGACCGCGTAGGTTTCAAGGTAGAGGACGGTAAAAAAATTCGTATCTTTAAGTCGAACCAGAAAGCGGTTCAGGCTTAAGGTTGCTAGGTAGATCACCATGGCACGATTGAAAGAAGTTTATCGGAAGGACATCGCGCCCAAGCTGAAAGAACAGCTTCAGCTGGCTAACGTGATGGAAGTTCCGCGTATCACTAAAATCACTCTGAATATGGGTGTTGGTGAGGCGGTAGGCGATAAGAAGATTATCGACAATGCGCTGGCTGACCTTGAGAAAATTGCTGGTCAGAAGCCGGTTGTAACTTATGCGCGTAAGTCGATCGCTGGTTTTAAGATCCGTGATGGTTGGCCGATTGGCGTCAAGGTAACTCTGCGTAGCGATCGCATGTACGAGTTCCTGGATCGTCTGCTGGCTATCTCTTTGCCGCGCGTTCGTGACTTCCGTGGTCTGAATGCCAAATCCTTTGATGGTCGCGGTAACTACAGCATGGGTGTTAAAGAGCAAATCATCTTCCCGGAAATCGATTACGATAAAATCGATGCGCTCCGCGGTATGGATATTACTCTGACTACAACTGCTCGTACGGATGAGGAAGGTCGTGCACTGCTTCGTGCATTTAACTTCCCGTTCCGTAACTGATAGGAGCTACGTATGGCTAAGCAAAGCATGAAGAACCGTGAGCTGAAGCGTCAGCAAACGGTTGCTAAGTTTGCAGCTAAGCGCGCTGAGTTAAAGGCAGCTATTGCCAATCCCAACACTTCTCCGGAAGATCGTTGGGCTGCACAGGTTGCACTTCAAAAGCAGCCTCGCGACGCTAGCGCCAGTCGTCTGCGTAATCGCTGCCGTTTGACTGGTCGTCCGCACGGTGTATACCGTAAGTTCGGTCTGTCGCGTATTATGTTGCGCGAAGCTGCAATGCGTGGTGATGTTCCTGGTCTGGTTAAAGCCAGCTGGTAATTTCATAGCAATTTGCAGTAAGTATGCGAATCAAGCCCCTTTTGGGGCTTGATTCGTTTTTGTATGCCTACTAGAATATCCGGCTCGCCCGAGTCGGCATGTTTTCGGCTGGGCAGTTTCAGAGCTATAGGCTCATTTATGCATTTAGGAGCTACAAGCCCATGAGTATGCAGGACCCGTTAGCAGATATGCTAACTCGTATCCGTAATGCCCAGATGGCTGAAAAGTCCGTCGTAAGCATGCCTTCCTCTAAGCTGAAGGTGGCGGTAGCTAAAGTCCTTAAGGACGAAGGTTACATCGCGGGTTTTCAGGTCAGCGCGGAAGTTAAGCCGCTGCTGTCCATCGAGCTGAAGTACTTCGAAGGTAAGCCTGTAATCGAAGAGCTTAAGCGTTCTAGCCGTCCTGGCCTTCGCCAGTACAAATCTGTTGACCAGTTGCCGAAAGTGCGCGGCGGTTTGGGTGTATCGATCGTGTCCACCAACAAGGGTGTGATGACTGATCGTGCAGCCCGTGCTGCTGGTGTTGGCGGCGAAGTGCTCTGCACTGTTTTCTAAGGGGAAGAAGCATGTCTCGCGTTGCTAAAAACCCCGTTAAGCTTCCTGCCGGTGTTGAAATTAACCTGGCTGGTCAACAGCTTTCTATTAAGGGTTCCAAAGGCTCTCTTGAGCTTAAGGTTCATCCTTCTGTTGAAGTCTCTCAAGAGTCCGGTGAGCTTCGTTTCGCCGCTCGTAATGGTGATCAGCAGACTCGTGCCATGGCTGGTACTACCCGTGCGCTGGTCAACAATATGGTCATTGGCGTGAGCCAAGGCTTTGAGCGCAAGCTTCAGCTGGTTGGTGTTGGTTATAAAGCTCAGGCCAAGGGCCAGGTTCTTTCGCTTTCCCTGGGTTTCTCTCATCCGGTCGACTATGAATTGCCGCAAGGCATTACTGCTGAGACCCCGAGCCAGACTGATATCCTGATTAAGGGTATTGATAAGCAGCTCGTTGGACAGGTGGCAGCAGAGATTCGTGATTTCCGTCCGCCAGAGCCCTATAAGGGCAAAGGTGTACGTTATTCCGATGAAGTCGTTCGCCGTAAAGAAGCCAAGAAAAAGTAGGGCATAGCAAATGAGCGTAAAGAAAGAAACTCGACTGCGTCGCGCTCGCAAGGCACGCCTGAGAATGCGCGAGCTGGAAACTGTACGCCTGTGCGTCTACCGTTCCTCTCAGCACATCTATGCCCAGGTCATCGCGGCCGACGGCAGCAAGGTTCTGGCCAGTGCGTCTACGCTGGACAAAGACCTGCGCGAAGGCGCAACCAGCAACATCGAAGCGGCGCAAAAGGTCGGCAAGCTGGTAGCAGAGCGTGCCAAAGCGGCTGGCGTTACTCAAGTAGCGTTTGATCGTTCTGGCTTCAAGTATCATGGTCGCGTTAAGGCGCTGGCCGATGCCGCTCGTGAAGGCGGGCTGGAGTTCTAAGTCATGGCAAACAACGATCAAAAGCGCGACGAAGGTTACATCGAGAAGCTCGTTCAAGTTAACCGTGTTGCTAAAACCGTTAAAGGTGGCCGTATCTTCGCCTTCACTGCACTAACCGTGGTGGGTGATGGTAAGGGTCGTGTTGGTTTTGGCCGTGGTAAGGCGCGCGAAGTTCCTGCAGCTATTCAAAAGGCTATGGAAGCTGCGCGCCGTAACATGATTCAGGTTGATCTGAACGGCAACACACTTCAATACCCAGTGAAGTCTGCTCATGGCGCATCCAAAGTTTTCATGCAGCCTGCTTCTGAAGGTACGGGTATCATTGCCGGCGGTGCCATGCGTGCCGTTCTAGAGGTGGCTGGCGTTCAGAACGTTCTGGCTAAGTGCTATGGCTCTACTAATCCAGTAAACGTTGTCTATGCAACGTTTGAGGGTTTGAAGCACATGCAGTCGCCTGAGTCGGTCGCGGCCAAGCGTGGCAAGAGCGTCGAGGAGATTCTCTGATCATGGCTACTTCAACTGTTAAAGTTACGCTGATCAAAAGCGTGAATGGCCGTTTGGCTAATCACAAAGCCTGCGTCAAGGGTCTCGGCCTGCGTCGCATCGGTCATACCGTTGAAGTTCTGGATACTCCAGAAAACCGCGGCATGATTAATAAGGCTTACTATTTACTGCGTGTGGAGGGTTAAGTTATGAAACTTAACGATCTACGTTCCGCTCCTGGTGCACGTCGTGAAAAGCTGCGTCCAGGTCGTGGTATCGGTAGCGGTCTTGGTAAGACTGGCGGCCGTGGCCACAAGGGTGCTACTTCCCGTTCCGGCGGTAAGGTTGCTCCTGGTTTCGAGGGTGGTCAACAGCCCCTTCACCGTCGTCTGCCGAAGTTTGGTTTCGTATCGCTGAAAGCCCTTGATCGCGCTGAGGTTCGTACTTCAGAGCTGGCAAAGGTAGAAGGCGGCGTGATCACTTTGCAAGCGCTGAAAGATGCCAATGTTATCAATCGTAGCGTTGTGCGCGTTAAGGTCGTTCTCTCTGGCGAAATCGGTCACGCTATTACCTTGAAGGGCATTCCTGCCACTAAGGGCGCTCGCGCGGCTATCGAAGCAGCTGGCGGTAAGATCGAGGAATAAATGGCTAAGCAAGGTTCTCTCTCTGCGCTCAACAATGGCGGTTTGTCGGAACTGTGGGCGCGCTTGCGCTTCCTGTTTCTGGCAATCATCGTTTATCGAATTGGTGCGCATATTCCAGTTCCAGGTATAAATCCTGATCAATTGGCTGCACTGTTTCGGCAGAACGAGGGGACCATTCTTAGCCTGTTCAACATGTTCTCTGGCGGTGCGCTGGAGCGGATGAGTATATTTGCACTTGGGATCATGCCGTATATCTCGGCGTCGATCATCATGCAGCTTCTCACTGCTATCAGCCCACAGCTAGAGCAGTTGAAAAAAGAAGGCGAGTCTGGTCGCCGCAAGATCAGTCAGTACACTCGTTACGGTACGCTCGTGCTTGCGCTGGTTCAGGCTACGGGTATGTCTGTAGGACTGGCGAGTCAAGGTGTAGCCTTTTCAGCAGGGTTCAGCTTCTATTTTGTTGCTGTAACCACGTTTGTTGCAGGCGCACTTTTTATGATGTGGCTGGGTGAGCAGATAACCGAGCGAGGTGTTGGTAATGGAATTTCCATGCTGATCTTCTCGGGTATCGTTGCTGGCTTACCGCGAGCGATTGGTCAATCCTTCGAGTCTGCTCGTCAAGGCGATATTAATATCTTCGCTCTGATAGCGGTGGGCCTTGTTGCTGTTGCTATCATTGCGTTCGTGGTCTTCATCGAGCGCGGCCAGCGTCGTATCGCTGTTCATTATGCTAAGCGCCAGCAAGGCCGCAAGGTGTTTGCAGCGCAAAATAGTCATTTGCCACTGAAAGTAAATATGGCAGGTGTCATACCTGCTATCTTTGCAAGTAGCATTTTGCTATTCCCGGCCTCGCTAGGCTCGTGGTTCGGTCAGTCTCAGGGGCTCGGTTGGCTTCAGGATGTGGCTCAGGCCATTGCTCCAGGACAGCCGCTTAATATCTTGCTGTTTAGTGCAGGGATCATATTCTTCTGCTTCTTCTATACAGCCTTGATGTTTAACCCCAAAGACGTTGCCGAGAACCTAAAGAAGTCTGGTGCGTTTATTCCAGGAATCCGTCCTGGTGAGCAGTCTGCACGCTATATAGATGGTGTGTTGACGCGTTTGACCATGTTCGGCGCCCTGTATATGACGGCGGTCTGCTTGTTGCCCCAGTTTCTGGTGGTTGCAGCCAACGTGCCGTTTTACCTCGGCGGGACTTCGCTGCTGATCGTAGTTGTGGTGGTCATGGACTTTATGTCCCAGGTCCAATCGCATCTTGTATCCCACCAGTATGAGTCTCTGATGAAGAAAGCCAACCTGAAGGGCTACGGCGGCGGAATGCTCCGCTGATCAGTACCCGTAAGGTTAAGGAGTTGGTGATGAAAGTTCGTGCATCGGTCAAGAAGCTGTGCCGTAACTGCAAAATCATCCGTCGCGACGGCGTCGTTCGGGTGATCTGCAGCGCGGAGCCGCGTCACAAGCAGCGCCAAGGCTGAGTGTGAATACACGCGTATAACCCGACAGCTAGTGTGCTGTCGGGTTGATCATTTTTTATTACAGCGTTAATATCTCGCGCCCTTTTCTTGGCTTCCAGGGCGTGGGTTGCTGTCACATGGAGTTTTTCTAGAATGGCCCGTATTGCAGGCGTTAACATTCCGGATAACAAGCATACTGTTATCTCGCTGACCTATATCTATGGTATTGGTCGCACTACTGCTCAGAATATCTGTGCGGCCACAGGCATCAGCCCGTCCGCCAAAATCAAGGATCTGAGCGACGAGCAGATCGATCAGCTGCGTAATGAAGTCGCTAAGCTCGTCACTGAAGGTGACCTGCGTCGCGAACTCAACATGAACATTAAGCGCTTGATGGACCTAGGTTGCTACCGTGGCCTTCGCCATCGTCGCGGTCTGCCGGTTCGTGGTCAGCGTACCAAGACCAACGCGCGTACCCGTAAGGGCCCGCGTAAGCCGATCCGCAAGTAATCGCATCCGCGAATCGACAGGAATTTAGTCATGGCAAAACCTGCTGCTCGTCCTCGTAAGAAAGTCAAAAAGACAGTGGTTGATGGCATCGCCCACATCCATGCGTCTTTCAATAACACCATCGTAACCATTACTGATCGTCAAGGTAATGCGTTGTCCTGGGCTACTTCTGGTGGTTCCGGTTTCCGTGGCTCCCGTAAGAGCACTCCGTTCGCTGCCCAGGTTGCAGCTGAGCGTGCCGGACAGGCAGCTCTTGAGTACGGTCTCAAGAACCTTGACGTAAACGTCAAAGGCCCAGGCCCGGGCCGTGAGTCTGCAGTGCGTGCATTGAACGCCTGTGGTTACAAGATCGCCAGCATTACCGACGTGACGCCCATCCCGCATAATGGATGCCGTCCGCCGAAGAAGCGTCGCGTGTAATAGGAGACAGTAAGAAATGGCTCGTTACATTGGTCCCAAGTGCAAACTGTCCCGCCGTGAAGGCACCGATCTCTTCCTGAAGAGCGGTGTGCGCGCGATTGAATCCAAGTGCAATATTGAAACTGCTCCTGGAGCTCACGGTCAGCGTCGTGGTCGTCTATCCGACTATGGTCTGCAGTTACGTGAGAAGCAAAAAGTTCGTCGTATCTACGGCGTCCTGGAGCGTCAGTTTGCTGGTTATTACAAAGAAGCTGCTCGTCGCAAAGGTGCAACAGGCGAAAACCTGCTGCAGCTGCTAGAAACTCGTTTGGATAACGTTGTTTACCGTATGGGTTTCGGCGCTACTCGTGCAGAGTCTCGCCAGCTGGTTTCTCACAAGTCCATTACTGTTAATGGTCAGACTGTAAACATCCCGTCCTACCAAGTTAAGCCTGGTGATGTGGTAGCAGTACGCGAGAAGGCAAAGAATCAACTGCGTATCGCCCAAGCTCTCGAGCTTTGCGCCCAGCGCGGTCGTGTTGAGTGGGTAGAAGTCGACTCCGAGAAGAAGTCTGGTACGTTCAAGAACGTTCCGGCTCGTGGCGACCTTTCCGCCGACATCAACGAAAACCTGATTGTCGAGCTCTACTCCAAGTAAGGGCTAGAAAATAGGTGCATCCATGCAGAGTTCGGTAAATGAGTTCCTGACCCCCCGGCACATTGATGTGCAGGCGGTCAGTCCAACCCGCGCCAAAATCACGCTCGAGCCTCTCGAGCGCGGTTTTGGTCATACCTTGGGCAACGCGCTTCGTCGCATCTTGTTGTCCTCCATGCCTGGCTGCGCGGTGGTCGAAGCCGAAATTGATGGCGTACTACACGAGTACAGCGCAATCGAAGGCGTGCAGGAAGACGTTATTGAAATCCTGCTTAACCTTAAAGGTCTGGCTATCAAGCTTCATGGTCGTGACGAGGTGACTCTGACCCTTTCCAAGAAAGGTCAAGGTCCCGTTCTGGCTTCCGATATTCAGCTTGAGCATGACGTTGAAATCGTCAACGGCGATCATGTCATTGCTCATCTGGCTGATAACGGTTCGCTGAACATGCGGCTTAAGATTGCTCGTGGCCGTGGCTATGAGCCGGCTGATGCTCGCCAGAGTGAAGAAGACGAGACGCGTGCCATTGGTCGCCTGCAGCTCGATTCCTCTTTTAGCCCGGTTCGCCGTGTGGCCTATGTGGTCGAAAACGCTCGTGTTGAGCAGCGTACTAACCTGGATAAGCTGGTTCTTGATCTTGAGACCAATGGTACTCTAGATCCTGAGGAAGCTATCCGTCGTGCTGCAACCATCTTGCAACAGCAATTGGCTGCTTTCGTTGATCTCAAAGGTGACAGTGAGCCTGTTGTCGTTGAGCAGGAAGACGAAATTGATCCGATTCTGCTGCGTCCGGTTGATGACCTTGAACTGACCGTCCGTTCGGCTAACTGCTTGAAAGCTGAGAATATCTACTATATCGGTGATCTGATTCAGCGTACCGAAGTAGAGCTGCTCAAGACGCCTAACCTAGGTAAGAAGTCGCTTACCGAGATTAAGGATGTCCTAGCTTCACGTGGTTTGTCGCTTGGCATGCGCCTGGACAACTGGCCCCCGGCAAGTCTTAAGAAGGACGATAAGGCTACAGCCTGATCGTTATTAGTCACCGAACGTTAGTTTGGTAAGGAATTTAACCATGCGTCATCGTAAAAGTGGTCGTCACCTGAACCGCACGAGCGCACACCGCAAGGCTATGTTCCAGAACATGGCTGTGTCGCTGTTCGAGCATGAACTGATCAAAACTACTCTTCCGAAAGCCAAGGAACTGCGTCGCGTTGCCGAGCCGCTGATCACTCTGGCCAAAGAAGATAGCGTTGCCAACCGTCGTCTGGCTTTCGACCGTACTCGTTCGAAAGCTGCTGTCGGCAAGCTGTTTAACGATCTGGGCAAGCGTTATGCAAATCGTCCAGGTGGTTACCTGCGTATTCTCAAGTGCGGCTTCCGTGCTGGTGATAACGCTCCTATGGCCTATGTTGAGCTGGTTGACCGTCCTATTGGCGGCACAGTTGAGGCTGACTCTGCTGAATAAACAGTGAGTGTTATCAAAAGCCGGGCCTAGTGTCCGGCTTTTTTATGCTTAAAGTAGTTGGGTTCTCTATCACAAGGCTAGATCTAATAAATTAGATCTACCGTCCCGCTTTTAACATACTTCTCTGCAAGACGCGCTGAAGCGCAATTCCAAGGGAGAAGTTTTTCATGAGCCAGAACAATACGCTCACTACTGCTAGCGGCATTCCAGTTGCCGACAATCAAAACTCTCGCTCTGCCGGTGAACGTGGCCCGTTGCTGTTAGATGATTTTCATCTTGTTGAAAAGCTGGCTCACTTCAACCGTGAAGTGATTCCTGAGCGTCGTGTACATGCAAAAGGTTCTGGGGCTTACGGTACTTTTACCGTTACTCAAAATATTACCCATCTATCCTCTGCTCGGCTTTTTGAAAGCGTAGGTAAGCAGACGCCGGTATTCTTGCGCTTTTCTACTGTTGGCGGTGAGCGTGGCTCGGCAGATACCGAACGTGATCCTCGTGGTTTTGCCTTGAAGTTTTACACAGAAGAGGGCAACTGGGATATCGTTGGTAACAACACGCCTGTTTTCTTCCTGCGTGATCCACTGAAGTTTCCCGATTTCATTCATACCCAGAAGCGCAACCCGCAGACTAACCTAAAGAGCCCGCAAATGATGTGGGACTTCTGGTCGCATTCTCCGGAGTCACTGCACCAGGTAACCATTCTGTTCTCTGATCGTGGTATTCCTGACGGCTATCGCTTCATGCATGGCTTTGGGAGCCACACGTTTAGCGTTATCAATGAAGCGGGTGAGCGGCGCTTCGTGAAGTGGCATTTTAAGAGCAAGCAGGGCATCAAGAACCTATCTCCGGCGGAAGCTACGAGGTTGGCCGGTACTGATCCAGATTATGCTCAGCGTGATCTGTTCGATGCAATCGAGCGGGGTGACTTTCCGAAATGGCGCGTTTGCATTCAGGTGATGGACGAAGCTGAAGCGTTTAGCCGTACAGAGAATCCGTTCGATGTCACCAAGGTATGGTCGCAAAAAGAGTTTCCGTTGATTGAGGTGGGTGACCTGGAGCTTAACCGTAATCCACTTAATTATTTTGCAGAGGTTGAACAGGCAGCTTTTGCTCCTAGTAACGTAGTGCCAGGGGTTGGTCTGTCGCCTGATCGAATGTTGCAGGGGCGCGTGTTCGCTTATGCTGATGCTCAGCGTTATCGTGTCGGAACCAACTATCAGCAGCTGCCTGTAAATGTTCCGCGTTCGCCTTACCAGAACTACCAACGTGATGGTGCCATGCGTTTTGATGGTAATGGTGGGGCAGCGCCCAACTATGAGCCAAACAGCTTTAGCAATGCACCCAAGCAGGCCCCTCAGTACCGTGAGCCTGCAATGACATTGAGTGGTGCAGCGGATCGTTATGATCATCGCCTGGACGAGGATTATTATTCTCAAGCAGGAGCGTTGTTCCGCCTGATGTCCGATGCGCAAAAGGCATTGTTGATCGATAACATCACTGGTGCTATGCGTTCTGTTACGCGTGACGTTCAATGCCGCCAGATTGCTCATTTCCTTAAGGCGGATCGCGCTTATGGTGAGGGGATCGCCAGTGGTTTGGGTGTGTCCTTAAGCGAAGTGGAATAAGTATCGTCAGTTCAGAAGGCCCCTCCTACGAGGGGCTTTTTTATTGTCTGCAAATAAATGTACAGATAGAGGAAACACCTGACGCCCGCGGTGTGTCGCAATAAAAGAACCACACTGGGATTGATCTCATGCGTATACATCATCTTAACTGCGGTTGTATGTGTCCGTGGGGCGGTGCGCTTTTTGATGGATTCAGCAAAGGCCTGACAGGACATCTTGTTTGTCATTGTCTGTTGATTGAGACAGACAACGATGGCCTTGTATTGGTTGATACAGGGTTTGGTGCCCGTGATGTTCATGCACCGCACAAGCGTCTTAGCGGATTTTTTATTGGGTTCAACAATATACAGTTTGAGATGCGTTATACCGCTATCGAGCAAATTCGGCAGCTTGGATTCCAGGCCAGCGATGTACGCCATATTGTGCTTACCCATCTGGACTTCGACCATGCGGGTGGTCTGGAGGATTTTCCAGACGCCACGGTTCATGTGCTAGAACGTGAGATAAGTATGGCCCGTTTGCCTCATGGCTATATAGGCAAGCGACGCTACCGTTTTCATCAATGGGACCAGGTAAGGCGCTGGGAACTATATGAGCCTCAAGGCGAGGCATGGTATGGCTTTTCTGCAGTTCGGGATTTGAAAGGTCTGCCTCCAGAAATTCTCATGATTCCATTGGCAGGCCATACTTGGGGGCATGCGGGGATTGCCATTCAGACACCGACAGGTTGGTTGCTTCACGCTGGCGATGCTTACTTTTATCGTGAAGAAGTCGGGCAGCCGAAGCGTTCCTGTACGCCAGGTTTGCGTTTTTATCAAACGATGATGGAAGTTAACCGAGAGCTACGTCTGCGTAATCAGCAGCGGCTGCGTGAGCTTTCGTTGACACATAAGAGTGAGGTGGAGCTTTTTTGCAGTCATGATGCAAAGGAGTTGGAGCGCTGCCAGCAAAGTAGGCCGACAGAGCTCCAAGTGTAGATGCAACGCCTACTAACCTATAAAGGTTAGTAGGGGGCATCACGCTCGGTCACGCTCCAGCAATGGTTGCAGAAACCGTCCGGTATGCGAGGCTGGATTCTCGGCTACGTCTTCTGGTGTACCTGTCGCGATGATCTGACCGCCCTTCGAGCCGCCTTCAGGTCCTAGGTCCACCAGCCAGTCTGCCGTCTTGATAACATCCAGGTTATGCTCGATCACTACGACGGTATTGCCGTGGTCACGTAGGCGGTGAAGTACGTCAAGCAATTGCTGGATATCCGCAAAGTGAAGACCGGTTGTGGGCTCGTCAAGGATATAGAGTGTCTTGCCTGTATCACGCTTGGATAGCTCTCGAGCCAGTTTGACGCGCTGGGCTTCTCCACCAGAGAGCGTGGTTGCGCTTTGGCCCAGGCGGATATAGGACAGGCCGACATCCATCAGGGTTTGAAGCTTACGCGCCAGGGCAGGCACTGCATCAAAGAACTCACGCGCTTCTTCGATGGTCATGTCTAACACCTCTGTGATGGTCTTACCCTTGTATTTGACCTCAAGTGTTTCACGGTTATAGCGCTTGCCTTTACAGACATCGCATGACACATAAATGTCGGGCAAGAAGTGCATCTCTACCTTGATAACGCCGTCACCCTGACACGCCTCACAGCGGCCACCTTTCACGTTAAAGGAGAAGCGGCCCGGCCCGTATCCTCTGGAGCGCGCCTCTGGCACACCCGCGAACAGCTCACGTATGGGTGTGAAAATGCCCGTATAAGTCGCCGGGTTTGATCGAGGGGTGCGTCCAATAGGGCTTTGGTCGATATCGACAACTTTGTCGATATGCTGCAGGCCATCGAACGAATCATAGGGTGCTACTTCCAGCGTAGTGGCGCCGTTGAGTGCGGTAGCTGTAATAGGGAACAGGGTATTATTGATGAGGGTTGACTTGCCTGAGCCTGAAACACCTGTAATGCATGTGAACAAGCCTACTGGAATACGCAGCTCAACGTTCTGTAGGTTATTGCCGCGGGCACCTTTAATGACCAGTTCTTTCTTCTTGTCACGCTTGGTGCGCTCGGCAGGCACGACGATTTTCTTTCGTCCTGAAAGATACATCCCCGTTACGGACTCTGGGTGTGCCATGACTTCTGCCGGTGTACCTTGGGCAATGATCTGGCCGCCGTGTACGCCTGCCCCTGGGCCAATATCTACAACATAATCGGCAAGGCGGATTGCATCCTCATCGTGCTCTACGACGATGACAGTATTGCCCAGGTTACGCAGGTGCGTAAGTGTTCCTAACAGGCGTTCGTTGTCCCGTTGATGCAGGCCAATAGAAGGCTCATCAAGAATGTACATGACCCCGACAAGGCCTGCGCCAATCTGGCTGGCGAGGCGAATACGCTGAGCCTCGCCCCCGGAAAGTGTGTCGGCGCTGCGGTCCAGGGTGAGGTAGTCCAGTCCTACATTGACCAGGAACTGCAAGCGCTCGCGGATTTCCTTGAGAATCTTGTCTGCGATCTGGCCTTTATGTCCGGCCAGGGTCAGGTCCGCAAAGTAGCTGGTTGCATCTCCTACCGGTAAGCGCGTCACGGCAGGTAGCGTTTTGTCCCCGACCCATACGTGACGTGACTCACGGCGCAGACGTGTACCATTACACTCCGAACACGGCTGTGTGCTCAGGTATTTGGCCAGCTCGTCCCGTACGCTTTGTGATTCGGTTTCACGATAGCGTCGCTCCAGATTCGGCAGAATGCCTTCGAATGGGTGAGAGCGCTTGACAATGTCTCCGCGATCGTTGAGATAGCGAAACTCCACGCCCTCACGACCAGAGCCGTTGAGCACCGCTTTCTGATGGTTGGCGCTGAGGTTCTTAAAGGGTTCTTCAAGGCTGAAGCCGTAATGGGCTGCGAGTGAACCCAGCATTTGGAAGTAATAGACGTTGCGGCGATCCCACCCGCGTACGGCCCCTTCTGCCAGGGAAAGCTCGCTATTTACAACCCGGCGTGCATCGAAGAACTGCCTAACGCCTAGGCCGTCACAGGTAGGGCAGGCACCGGCCGGGTTGTTGAACGAGAATAGCTTGGGCTCAAGCTCGCCGATGGAGAATCCGCAAATCGGGCAGGAGAAGCGAGCTGAAAAGAGCACTTCTTCACCGTCCTCGCCCTCCAAGGGAGCGATTACAGCAATATCATCGGCCAGTTTAAGCGCTGTCTCAAACGATTCTGCCAAGCGCTGCTGGATGTCGCCGCGTACTTTAAAGCGATCGACCACGATTTCGATGGTGTGCTTTTTTTGCTTGTCTAGCTTGGGCAGGTCGTCTAATTCGTACAGGCGACCATCTACCCGGGCACGAACAAAGCCCTGCGCACGCATCTCTTCGAAGATAGCCTGATGCTCACCCTTGCGCTCACGGATGACAGGAGCCAGCAACATAAGGCGGCGACCTTCCGGCATGCTGACGACCTGATCGACCATCTGACTGACGGTCTGTGCTTCCAGAGGCACGTCGTGATCGGGACACCGTGGCGTGCCTACACGCGCGTAAAGCAGGCGCAGGTAATCGTAGATCTCGGTGATAGTCCCTACCGTTGAGCGAGGGTTGTGCGAGGTAGACTTCTGCTCAATGGAAATCGCAGGTGATAAACCTTCTATGCTATCGACCTCAGGCTTTTCCATCATTGACAGGAATTGGCGAGCGTAAGCCGATAATGATTCGACGTAGCGGCGCTGCCCTTCGGCATAAAGCGTATCGAATGCCAGAGACGATTTGCCCGAGCCGGACAAGCCTGTAATGACGATGAGCTGATCGCGGGGTAGGGTAAGGTCGAAATTTTTTAGATTGTGGGTTCGCGCCCCACGGATAAGGATCTTATCCACGTATGTTATGGCCTCGCTTGGCGGGCATCTGAGAACCCGCAATTGTACGACGTCGGCCGGGTGCGCGTCGAAACGTCGCGCCTGTGCCGGACAGGTCAAGACTGGTAAAATTGTGAGTGCTCTTCAGCAGTAATTGCCGCGTTGCCAAATTGGCAACGGTACAGCCAAGGGACAGCATGTCTGGGGTATAAGTCGGCATGCTTGGGCTTCGTCCCGCTTTCCTATATGTGGTCATTCTTTCGCTATTTTTAAAGTTATCCGGCACGATGAATTTTGAGGTGCCGACAAGAGGAGTATTCATGCACGATAAGCTCAGCGACCGCATGAGCGCTTTAGAGCGCCGCGCGGCGGTCGGACTGGCCCTTGTGTTTGCCTTTCGCATGCTTGGTATGTTCATGGTGTTACCGGTGCTGGCCACCTATGGTCAGGAGCTGGCAGATGCGACGCCAGCCCTCATCGGTTTGGCAATCGGTGCTTATGGTTTGACCCAGGCTGTACTGCAAATTCCCTTCGGTACGCTTTCTGATCGTATTGGTCGGCGGCCGGTTATCATTGCCGGCCTGCTGGTGTTTGCTGCAGGTGCTGCAGTGGCTGCTAATGCGCACAGCATATGGGGTGTTATTCTGGGTCGTGTCATTCAAGGGGGCGGAGCTATTTCTGCCGCCGTGATGGCACTGCTGTCCGATCTGACTCGCGAACAGCATCGTACGAAGGCCATGGCTACCATTGGAATGAGTATTGGCGTGTCCTTTGCGGTTGCAATGGTGTCCGGTCCTCTGCTGACGCGCTCGTTTGGTTTGTCAGGTCTCTTCTGGGCGACTTCTGCGCTGGCGCTGATTGGACTCCTGTTGATTCTTTTCCTCGTGCCCAAGGGGTCGCGCGTCATGCAACATCGCGAGTCCAGTGTTGCCAAACAGGCATTAGGCAAAACGTTGCGCAACAAGGACCTTTTGCGCCTGGACCTTGGCATTGGCGTATTGCATGCCGTGCTGATGTCCAGCTTTGTAGCGCTGCCATTGGCGCTGGCTGAGCATGCCGGGTTGCCCAAGGAGCAGCACTGGTGGGTTTATCTGGCTGCCTTGGTCGTAGGGTTCTTTGCCATGGTGCCCTTTATCATCTATGGCGAAAAGAAGCGGCAGATGAAGCGGGTGCTCGTGGGCGCTATTGCGGTACTGGCTTTGTGTGAGCTGTTTTTCTTTGCCTTTGATGAAAGTCTGACGGCACTGGTAATTGGTATCGTTGTGTTCTTTGCTGCCTTTAATCTGTTGGAAGCTTCACTGCCCTCGCTAGTAAGCAAGGTGGCCCCTGCTGGAGGAAAGGGGACGGCAATGGGCATCTATTCCACCAGTCAGTTTCTAGGTTCGGCGGCCGGTGGCATTCTGGGCGGCTGGCTGTTCCAGCATGGGGGGTTGAATACCGTTTTTCTAGGGTGTGCGGCGCTTTGTGTCGTTTGGCTGCTAATAGCTGTTACGATGCGCGAACCCCCTTATGTCACCAGTCTGCGCATGCCGTTGGCACCATCCGTTGCCCAGGATGCGGCATTGACTGATAGGCTAATGGCTTTGCCCGGCGTTACCGACGCGGTAGTCGTAACGGAAGAAGCTGCGGTCTACGTTAAAATAGATACCAAACAGGTCAATCGTGAGGCCTTGGAGCGGTTGGTAAATCCCGCGCCGGCAGCTTATTGATTGATAAGATTTCAGGAGAAGTAAATGGCTCGTGGTGTTAATAAAGTAATCCTGGTCGGGAACGTCGGCGGCGACCCGGAAACTCGTTATATGCCCAATGGCAATGCAGTGACCAATGTCACGCTGGCAACCAGTGATAGCTGGAAAGACAAGCAGACCGGCCAGCAGCAAGAGCGTACCGAGTGGCACCGCGTGGTTTTCTTTGGTAAGTTGGCTGAAATTGCCGGGGAATACCTGCGTAAAGGCTCACAGGTCTATGTGGAAGGTAGCTTGCGCACCCGTAAGTGGCAGGGCCAGGACGGACAGGACCGCTATACCACCGAGATCGTGGTAGATATCAACGGTACCATGCAGCTCCTGGGCGGCCGTGGTGGCGCGTCTGCTGGTGGTGGCGATGAATACAATCAGACTCAACAGGCGCCTCGGGCACCTCGTCCCCAGCAAGCTGCGGCGCCTCAGCGTGAAAACCGTCCGGCACCTGCGCCGCAGCAGCCGGCACCAGACTACGACAGCTTTGATGACGATATCCCCTTCTGATAGGTATTGAGCTGGTTCTGAACGAAAAGCCCGACTTGAAAGAGTTGGGCTTTTTTATTTTTACCGCTCAAGACGTGTGCTTCAGTTATTCCTGTTCGAGCCGATCTTTGAGGCTGCTTGTCCTTGTATTGGTGGATTGGCCTGGAAACAATAAAAACACTTTCATCTGTAGGATGTCTTTTCCTCTTTGCCCAGCGTCTATTGGTAACAGCCTCGCTGAAGAGGCACAACGGAGCTAACGAAGCCTCACTATGACTTTATTCGGCAAACCTCTGCGTCATTTGTGGGCCCATGATAAGGCCAGCTACAGTGTTCGTGTGTTTGTCGCCCTGACAGGGGCTATGGCCGTATGCTGGTATCTAGGGGATCTACGCTCCATTTCTCCTGTCTTTCTCGGAATTATTGCCTGTGCCCTGGCCGAGACCGATGACAATTGGCTGGGACGACTGAAGTCCCTGCTGGTAACGCTGGTCTGCTTTACTATCGCTGCGTTTTCTGTGGAGATACTGTTCCCTTATCCTTGGGTCTTTGTCTGCGGGCTGGCGCTGGCTACATTCTTGTTGACGTTGCTGGGCGCGCTTGGCGAGCGGTATGGCTCAATAGCCCAAGCAACAGTGATCTTGTCCATCTACGGAATGATCGGCGTGGATCAGCGGCTTGGAGGCGAGGTGCCGATCTGGCATGAGCCCGCGCTTTTGTTGGCGGGCGCAACGTGGTACGGCTTTCTATCGGTGCTATGGTGTGCCTTGTTTGCACATCAGCCGGTGCGGCAGCACCTAGCAGCTTTGTATTATGAACTGGGTCTCTTTCTACGCTACAAGGCTGATCTGCTTGAGCCGGTGCGTCAGGTAGATCTCCATGAGCGCCGTTTGAAACTGGCGCAGCAGAATGGGCGTGTTGTCGATGCACTGAACAAGGCCAAGGCCACTATTCTGATTCGCTTTGGCCGCTCAGGTAGACCAGGCGTACGTTCGGGGTTCTATTTCAAGCTCTATTTCATGGCTCAGGATATTCACGAGCGGGCCAGCTCTTCCCATTATCCTTATAGCGCATTGACCGAGGCGTTTTTCCATAGCGATGTACTGTTTCGTTGCCAGCGGTTGCTGAGTCTGCAGGCAAAGGCTTGTGCCTTGCTAGGTGAGGCTACTCGATTGCGTCAGCCCTTTGAGTATGGCCAGCAGAGTCATCAGGCTATGGCTGATCTGCACGCATCGATCGAACACCTCAAACAGCAGAACAACCCCCGTTGGCGTGGACTGTTACGTTCTCTGGATTCGTTATCCACCAATCTGACGACTCTGGAGCGCCAGCTTTCCAATGCCAGCCAGCCTGATGTCAATATAGGAGAGTTGGATACCAGCCTGCTTGATCCAACGCCGCGCTCCCTCAAGGACATGTTGCAACGCATACGGCTGCAACTTACGCCAACATCGCTTCTGTTTCGCCATGGGCTGAGAATGGCTATTGCTCTGGCTGCCGGCTATGGCATCTTGCATCTGATTCACCCGAACTACGGCTATTGGATATTGCTCACGACTGTTTTCGTATGCCGTCCAAATTATGGCGCTACACGGGTGCGCCTGGTTCAGCGAATAGTGGGTACCGTCATAGGTCTATTGTTGGGAAATGCCTTGCTGCAGCTTTTTGGCAGTACCGAGGCTCAGCTGTCGTTGGCGGTTATCGCAGGTACGGTCTTTTTCGTGACCCGGACCGATCGATATACCATCGCCACAGCGGCTATCACGGTCATGGTGCTGTTCTGCTTCAACCAGGTGGGCGATGGTTTCGGCCTGATCTGGCCGCGTCTGATCGATACCCTTATCGGTTGCCTAATTGCAGTATTGGCTGTCTTCTTTATCTTGCCCGACTGGCAGGGAAGACGCTTGCATCAGGTGATGGCCAACACACTGCTGACCAGCAATAACTACCTGCGTAGCGTTATCGACCAGTATCGCCACGGCAAGCGGGATGATCTGAACTACCGGGTGGCGCGGCGTAACGTACACAACGCAGACGCGACGTTATCGGCAGCACTGGCTAACATGTTGCGAGAGCCTGGGCATTTTCGCCGTAATTTAGAGGCAGGGTTTCGCTTTCTGGCGCTATCCAATACCTTGTTGGGTTATCTCTCAGCATTAGGGGCTCACCGTATACAGCTGGCTGAGCATCCCGTAGATGTCCTGATTGAAAAAGCCATGGACCGCTTGAGCGCAGGGCTGCTTGAAATAGCCCAAGCGCTCAATGAGCGGCGTTCTCTGGTGCCTACGGCAGAAGAAGAAAATGCCTTGGCTGATGAGCTGGAACAGTTTCCGGATGATCTTGACGATGGGCATCGTCTGGTACTGACCCAATTGGCCTTGATCAGCCGTCTGCTACCCAACCTCAAGAGCGCAGCGGCCTATGTGCTACGTGCGCCAAAAGAAAATACCGAAGATGAGACAACCGTTGAGGCTGTCCCATCCTGACGCGGATGACGAAAGCTTCCGCTATGCTGCACAATGATGACACTGTCGGCGTGCCTGTTTTCAGGCACGCCATTTATGATTAGATTTTGGAAGATACCCGAACTCCATGCGCATGCGCCTCATGCTGTTGGGCGGCGGTAATGCCCTGGGTCAGGCGCTGATCCGTCTGGGTGCTGAAGAAGATATTCACTTTCTTGCACCTCGTCCGCCAGCGCAGGGCTGGAACGCCAGCCACCTGACTCAGTTGCTTGATGACACCCGTCCCGATGTAATTATCAACCTGGCCTATTATTTCGACTGGTTTCAGGCCGAGCACGTCGATGATGACCAGCTCTCTCGGCAGGCCAGCGCTATCGAGCGGCTGGCTGAACTCTGCCAACATTACTCAATTGCCTTGATACAGCCCTCCAGCTACCGTGTTTTCGATGGGAGTAGAGCGAGTGCGTATAGCGAGAAAGATGAGCCCAATCCTCTTGGTGTGCGCGGACAGGCGCTATTGACTATAGAGCAAACAGTACGTGCCTTGTGCCCCCAGCATGTTCTGTTGCGATTGGGATGGCTTCTGGATGAAAGCCCGCAAGGTGAACTGGACCGTTTCCTGTCGCGGGCTGAGGTAGGGCAATTGATGCCGCTTGCTGATGACCGTCGTGGAAGCCCAACCCCTGTCGATGACGCCGGGCGGGTTATCCTAGCCGTCATCAAGCAACTGGATTGCAGTGCTCCTCTGTGGGGGACCTATCATTACGGCGGTATTGAGGCTGTTACTCAATTGACGCTGGGACAGGCGATTATTGCCGAGGCCCTGACTCTGCACGGGATGCCAGAGCCGAACCTTGAGCCAAGAGCTCATGGCGCGACTCTTGATGCTTCTGAAGAGCCGCAAAATGCAGTGTTAGCTTGCAGAAAGATTTTGAACACGTTTGGCGTCAAGCCGCGTAACTGGCGTAGCGGAATGTCCGCTTTGCTGGACCGTTATTATCGGCAAACAGGAAGTCGCCATGACTGAGCAACCAATTCTCATAACGGGCGGAGCCGGGTTCATCGGTTCTCATCTGGTTGATGTGCTACTAGCCAAAGGCAAACGTGTCCGGGTACTGGACGATTTCTCTACCGGTAAACGGGACAATCTCCCAGCAGATAATGCTTGGTTGGAAATCATTCAAGGGGACGTGGCCGATACCGATACGGTCCACCAAGCGATGACAGGTTGCTGTGCTGTTGTGCATTTGGCGGCTGTCGCCTCTGTTCAGGCGTCGGTAGACAACCCAGTTAGTACGCATCAGAGCAATTTTATAGGCACGTTGAATGTCTGCGAAGCCATGCGCAAGCATCATGTTCGCCGTGTGGTTTTTGCTTCAAGTGCTGCGGTATATGGGCCGAACGGAGAAGGACAGGCCATTGCCGAGGAAACGCCCAAGGCGCCGCTTACGCCCTATGCAGCTGATAAGCTGGCTGGCGAGTATTACTTTGATTTCTACCGCCGTGAGCACGCTCTGGAGCCGGTCGTCTTCCGGTTCTTCAATATATATGGCCCTCGGCAGGATCCGTCTTCACCATACTCGGGGGTCATCAGTATTTTTACAGATCGAGCACGTCAGGGAGAGCCAATAACCGTTTACGGCGATGGCGAACAGACCCGCGATTTTGTATATGTGGGCGATCTGGTAGGGCTTATTGTCCAAGGTCTTGAAAGCGCTGAACCCGTGGTTGGGCCTGTCAACGTAGGACACGGCCAAGTCGTTAGCCTGAATCAATTGTTACAGGAAGTTGGCGACTTAGTAGGCGGTCTTCCCAAGATCACACATGCAGCAACACGCGCAGGTGATATCCGTCATTCAAAAGCAGATAACTCGCGTCTCAAGGCATATTTCACTTTTGATCACGTTACGTCTATACGTGAGGGGCTGAGCCTGTTGTTAAAGACAGACAGCTAACCATGGCGCCCCCATAAAAAAGCCCTGTCAACCGGGGCTTTTTTATTTGAAATAGATAATGGAATCTATTCGTTCTGTGTATCAATGGGGGCTGGCGTAGGGACTGGAGTCGACTGTGTTCTATCGATTTCCTGCTGGATCTGCTCTTCAACTGAGCCAGGTGCTGGCGGTTGATCAACCGGCTGCTGAGGTTGTTGTTGAGCGGGCTGGTCCGCTGGGCTGGAAGTCTCTGGGGCAGCGGTTTGACCGTCTGTGCCCATGATTTCCTGTTCCCGAGTAACACCCGGTTTGAAGTCGCCGGCGAGGCCTACAAGATGATCGCTGTCATCGAAAACCAGGCTCACACGCTCCTGCTGGCGCTGACCGCCACCCGGCTGCATGCTATAGAGGTAATCCCAGCGATTAGCGTGAAAAGTATCGGTAATCAGGGGGCTCCCCATGATAAACCTTACTTGTCGTCGGGTCATTCCTGGGCGAAGCTGGTCTATCATGTCCTGCGTGACAACGTTGCCCTGCTGGATATCAATTTTGTAGACCCCCGGAAAAGAACATCCGGCGAGCGTGGCGAGGCTCAGAAAGGTAAGCCCGGTCAGCGTTAGCTTGAGGTTTTGCATCGGGGGAAGACTTCCACTATCTTGCTAGGCAATGAACTCTGATCATACCTGCATTCCGAAGTGCTGCGAAGCGTTCGAAGCCGAGAAAGAACATGGTTGAAAATAACGAGCTCCGTAAAGCCGGGCTAAAAGTGACTCTTCCAAGGGTCAAGATCCTGCAAATGCTGGATTCCGCCGGTCAGCGCCATATGAGTGCTGAAGATGTATACAAGGCGTTAATGGAGGCCGGCGAGGATGTCGGACTCGCTACTGTTTATCGTGTATTGACCCAGTTTGAAGCCGCTGGACTGGTGGATCGCCACAATTTCGATGGCGGTCATGCCGTGTTTGAGCTGGCGGATACGGGACATCATGATCATATGGTGTGTGTAGACTCAGGCGAGGTCATCGAGTTCACCGATGCCTCAATCGAAAAGCGTCAGCGTGAGATTGTTGAGGAGCACGGCTATGAGCTGGTCGATCACAATCTTGTGCTGTACGTCAAAAAAAGAAAATAAGCCTTGCTGCGCAATAAAAAACAGCGGCCTTTGCCGCTGTTTTTGTTTCGTCTTAACGCTGTTATTTCGCTGTAACCATCTTTTTGGCATGCGCAAGGGATTCGCGCGTTAGGTCGATGCCCCCTAGCATGCGGGCCACTTCCTCAATGCGGCGCTGTTTGTCGAGTATCGCAACCGCCGTCCGTGTTTCACTGACGCCACGCTCCTTGTGAACAAAGAGGTGGTGATGTCCCTGAGCCGCTACTTGTGGCAGGTGAGTAACGGTTAAAACCTGTCCATCTTCGCCGAGGCGTCGTAGCAATTGACCTACAATTTCAGCGGTAGGCCCGCCGATCCCTACATCCACTTCGTCGAATACAAGCGTAGGGACGCGTGACGTCTGGGCTGTGATGACCTGAATGGCCAAGCTGATACGAGACAGCTCGCCTCCTGACGCTACCTTAGCCAGAGTTTTCAACGGCTGACCAGGGTTTGCGCTTACGCGAAACTCCACCGTTTCTTGACCGTAAGGTTGCAGGTCGTCTGAGGGTTCAGGCTGTAGCGTAATAGAGAAACGACCGCCAGGCATGCCGAGGCGCTGCATCTCTGTCTCTACGGCTGCCGCCAACTCGGGCGCACGGGTTTGTCGCCGTTCGCTCAGTTCATTGGCCTTTTCTTGATAATGACGTGCATACGCTGCCAGCTCTTCCTGGAGGCGCTCAACCGCTGCATCATCAGCATTAAGCGACTCGAGCTCACTCTGAAGCTGTGTCTGCAAGTGAACAAGTTCTTCGGGCTGTACGCGATGTTTACGCGCCATGGTGTAGATGGCATCCAGGCGCTCCTGTACTACCTGTTGGCGCTCTGGATCGGCCTCGAAGTTATCGATAAAGCGGTTGAGTTCGGACACGGCTTCTTCGATCTGTATCTGCGCCGAACCAATCAGGTTTGTCGCTTCCTCCAGCGGTTTGGGCGCATGACTGAATCCGCCCAGGCGGTGAGTGCTTGTGTTCAGGGCCGACAGGACGTTGCCGCCTTCACCCTCACTGCATAGGTCGATGACCTGACGACAGGCAACAAGAAGCTGCTCTGCGCTGGCTAGTGTCTTCTGCTCCTGTTCAAGTGCTTCGATTTCTCCTTCGCTCAAAGCGAGATTTGCCAGCTCTTCAAGCTGGTAACTCAGCAACTGATAGCGAGCTCGTTGTTCTTCACTGCTACTCGACAGTCGCTCAAGGGTTTGCTTGGTCTGGCGCCACCGCTGTGAAGCCAGCTGTACCTGGCGTGCCAGCTCTTTTGCCTCGGCAAATTCATCCAGCAAGCGGCGATGGGTATCCGTTTTCAGCAGAGACTGATGTTCATGCTGGCTATGGATGTCGATGAGCAGGCTGCCCAATGCCTTAAGGTCCCCTTGAGGGCAGGGCGACCCGTTGATGTAGGCCCGTGAGCGGCCTTCGGCTGTAATAACACGGCGCAAAATACACAACCCATCATTATCAAGGTCTCGCTCAGCCAGCCAGCTTTGCGCCTCGGGGATGCGTTTCAGATCAAAGGTGGCCAGGATGTCCGCCTTGTCAGCGCCAGGGCGTACTACGCCGCTATCTGCCCTGTCGCCCATGGTAAGGCCGAGCGCATCGAGCATGATCGATTTGCCGGCGCCCGTTTCGCCGGTAATCACTGTCATGCCACGCTCAAGTTCAAGATCGAGATGTTCAACAATCGCGTAATTACGGACGGACAGATGCACCAGCATGTGGGTGGGCTCCGAAATCTGTTGATCTGGTTATTTATTCAGTGGTGTTCATTTATACAGTTTTTCTTTTCGTTCTGGCAATAAGCTCAACCCTTGAAGCTTTAAATGCCGGCCCCATATAGCGGGCAGAACCGCAGGCTTTGCAGCGCTTTATATGGCGCCTCGCCTGCCAACTGATTCGACAGGAGGACGACATGGCTGACGAACAAAATCCAGATATTCAAAAGCCTGAAACCAATCAAGACGCCCAGGCTTCTCAGGGAGATGACCTGGCTGCTCGCGTAGCGTCATTGGAAGAGCAGTTAGCGGCTGCACAAGATCAGATGCTGCGTAGCGCGGCTGAGTTGCAGAACGTCCGTCGCCGCGCTGAGCAGGATGTCGAGAAAGCGCACAAGTTTGCCTTGGAAAAGTTCGCGGGCGACCTATTGGCTGTGATCGATAGCCTTGAGCGTGGTCTTGAGATGTCGGATGCCAACAACGAGGCGCTGCGTCCCATGCGTGAAGGCATGGAGCTGACGCTCAAGGTTTTCCAGGACACGCTCAAGCGTTACCAGGTAGAGGTCATTGATCCGCATGGTGCGCCCTTTAATCCAGAGCATCACCAGGCTATGGCAATGGAAGAAAGTGCCAATGTCGAGCCGGGCAGCGTGCTGAAAGTATTCCAGAAGGGCTATTCCATCAATGGGCGCCTGTTGCGTCCGGCCATGGTGGTTGTTAGCAAAGCACCTTCGAATCAGCAGCCGACAATTAACGAAAAGGCTTGAAATAATCTGCTCGATCCCCATTTGGTGAAACAACCGAGCAAAAAAGATCCGCAGACGGATCGCATGGAATCAAGATTTCTGGAGAGTGAACATGGGTAAGATCATTGGTATCGACCTGGGGACGACCAACTCCTGCGTGGCCATCCTCGAAAACGGCAATGTAAAGGTGCTTGAGAACGCTGAAGGCGCTCGCACCACGCCGTCCATTATTGCCTACACCAACGATGGCGAAACACTGGTAGGTCAGCCTGCTAAGCGTCAGGCGGTGACTAACCCGCAAAACACGCTGTACGCCGTCAAGCGTCTGATCGGCCGCCGCTTCGAAGAGAATGTGGTACAGAAAGATATCCAGATGGTGCCTTACAGCATCGTCAAGGCAGACAATGGTGATGCGTGGGTAGAAGTGAAGGGCCAGAAGATGGCTCCTCCGCAGATTTCTGCCGAAGTGCTGAAAAAGATGAAGAAAACCGCCGAGGATTACCTGGGCGAGACAGTAAGCGAAGCGGTAATTACCGTTCCGGCCTACTTCAATGACAGCCAGCGTCAGGCTACCAAGGATGCCGGTCGTATCGCAGGGTTGGATGTTAAGCGAATCATCAACGAGCCGACGGCTGCTGCGCTGGCGTATGGCCTGGACAAGGCCAAGGGCGACCACACCGTTATCGTGTACGATCTGGGTGGCGGTACCTTCGACGTGTCCGTGATTGAAATCGCGGAAGTGGATGGGGAACACCAGTTCGAAGTACTGGCGACCAATGGTGATACCTTCCTGGGTGGTGAAGACTTCGATATTCGTCTGATCGACTATCTAGTAGATGAATTCAAAAAAGAAAGCGGCATCAACCTCAAGGGTGATCCGCTGGCTATGCAGCGTCTGAAAGAAGCTGCTGAGAAAGCCAAGATCGAGCTTTCTTCTGCTCAACAGACTGATGTGAACCTGCCGTACATTACCGCAGACGCAACAGGTCCCAAGCACCTGAACGTGAAGATCTCTCGTGCCAAGCTGGAGTCGCTGGTTGAGGACTTGGTCGAGCGCACCATCGAGCCCTGCCGCACGGCGCTAAAGGATGCCGGTATCGATGTGTCCAGCATCGATGAGGTGATCCTGGTTGGTGGTCAGACGCGTATGCCTCTGGTTCAGAAGCGCGTAGCTGAGTTCTTTGGCAAGGAAGCACGTAAAGATGTCAATCCTGACGAAGCGGTAGCTATTGGCGCTGCGATTCAGGGTGCCGTACTGGCAGGTGACGTTAAAGACGTTCTGCTGCTAGACGTAAGTCCGCTGACGCTGGGCATCGAAACCATGGGCGGCGTGATGACTCCGCTGATCGAGAAAAACACTACGATTCCAACCAAAAAGTCGCAGGTGTTCTCGACGGCAGATGATAACCAGAGCGCTGTGACTATTCATGTGCTGCAGGGTGAGCGTAAGCAGGCTGCACAGAACAAGTCCCTGGGTAAGTTTGACCTGGCTGAGATTCCGCCAGCACCCCGTGGCGTACCGCAGATCGAGGTCACATTCGATATTGATGCCAACGGTATTCTGCATGTGTCTGCCAAGGACAAGGCCACTGGTAAGCAGCAGTCCATTATCATCAAGGCGTCTTCTGGTCTTTCCGAAGAAGAGATCCAGCAGATGGTTCGTGATGCCGAAGCCAATGCTGATGAGGACCGTAAGTTCGAAGAGCTGGTAACTGCACGTAACCAGGGCGATGCGCTGGCGCACGGCACGCGCAAGATGCTTACCGAAGCGGGTGACAAGGCGAGCGCTGACGAAAAAGCGGCCATCGAAAAAGCTCTTGGTGAGCTTGAAGCAGCGGTGAAGGGTGATGACAAAGAGGCCATCGAGGCCAAGATGAACGCTTTGTCTCAGGCTTCTGCTCCGTTGGCTCAGAAGATGTATGCTGAGCAGCCTGCTCCAAATGCAGAAGGCGCAGCCAAGGCAGATACCAACAGCAGCGACAAGCCTGCCGGCGATGACGTTGTGGATGCCGAGTTCGAAGAGGTCAAGGACAATAAGTAAGCCTCGCGCTTGCTTGAGCCCCGGCAGGTCACTTGACCTGCCTGATCCGCTGCGCGGGAGCCTGCCTCCCGCGTTGGCGTGTCTGGAGGGTTGAAAAATGAAGGTGCAGGAAACTTATGGCCAAGCGTGATTATTACGAGATTCTTGGTGTCGAGCGTGGCGCTAGTGATGCTGACCTGAAAAAGGCTTACAGGCGCCTTGCGATGAAATATCACCCGGACCGTAATCCGGGCGATAAGGCCGCTGAGGAAAAATTCAAAGAGGCCAATGAGGCCTATGAAGTGCTGTCCGATGCGGGTAAGCGCTCTGCATACGACCAATATGGGCATGCAGGGGTTGATCCCAGCATGGGGGCTGGTGGCTTCGGCGCCGGAGCGGCAGGTGCCAGCTTCTCCGACATATTTGGCGATGTGTTTAGTGACTTCTTTGGTAACGCTCGTGGAGGAGGACGTGGTGGTCCGCAGCGTGGCGCAGACCTGCGTTATACGCTGGATCTAGACCTTGAAGAGGCTGTGCGTGGCACTAATGTCACGATCCGTGTCCCAACACTGGTCGGGTGTAAGACCTGTGATGGCAGCGGTGCAAAGCCCGGCACGTCGCCAACTACCTGTACTACCTGTGGTGGTATTGGTCAGGTTCGCATGCAGCAAGGCTTCTTTTCGGTTCAGCAGACCTGTCCGCGGTGTCATGGCACTGGCAAGATCATTCCTGAGCCATGCCAGACCTGTCATGGTCAGGGGCGTATCGAAGAGCAGAAGACGCTGTCGGTCAAGGTTCCGGCAGGTGTTGATACCGGTGACCGCATCCGCCTTTCTGGCGAGGGCGAGGCGGGAACGATGGGTGGGCCGGCCGGCGATCTATACGTGGTTGTGAACGTTCGTGAGCATGCCATCTTCCAGCGTGACGGTAAGCATCTCTACTGTGAAGTGCCGATCAGCTTTGCCGATGCGGCGCTAGGAGGCGAGCTGGAAGTGCCAACGCTCGACGGTCGCGTGAAGCTCAAGATTCCAGAAGCCACCCAGACAGGCAAAATGTTCCGCTTGCGCGGTAAGGGTGTTGTGCCTGTGCGCGGGGGTGGTGCGGGTGATCTGATGTGCCGTGTGGTGGTCGAGACGCCTGTCAATCTGGACAAGCGCCAGCGTGAGCTGCTCGAAGAGTTCCGTAATACACTTCAAGGCAATAGCTCGCACTCGCCGCGTGCCAGTGGGTGGTTCGATGGTATGAAGCGTTTTTTCGACGATCTATAAGCTAGGCGGGCACAGGCCTGGCGGCGTGTCGGCCTGTTGCTAGCGGCATGGAGCATAACAATGCGACGTATAGCAGTAATGGGCGCCGCCGGGCGCATGGGTAAGACGCTGGTTGAAGCCGTGCAGCAAACCAGTGGTGCGGCGGGACTGACGGCAGCGGTGGATCGTCCTGACAGTACCCTGGTTGGAGCAGATGCCGGTGAGTTGGCTGGCATTGGTCGTATCGGTGTGCCTTTATCTGGCGATCTGGCGCGGGTTGCCGATGAGTTCGATGTGCTGATTGATTTTACTCATCCAACCGTAACGCTACAGAATCTGACTTATTGCCGTCAGGCAGGCAAGGCCATGGTCATTGGAACCACCGGCTTTACTGCAGAGCAGAAACTTATGCTCATGGAGGCGAGTAAACAGGTTCCGATCGTGTTTGCAGCCAATTTCAGTGTAGGCGTCAACCTGTGTTTGAAGCTTCTTGACACGGCTGCTCGTGTTCTTGGAGATGAAGTTGACATTGAAGTTATCGAGGCTCACCACCGGCATAAAGTCGATGCTCCTTCCGGTACAGCGTTACGTATGGGTGAGGTCGTTGCGCAAGCCTTGGGTCGAGATCTGAATGAGGTGGCTGTATACGGTCGTGAGGGGCAGACCGGAGCACGTGACCGCAAGACGATTGGTTTTGCTACTGTCCGGGCGGGCGATGTGGTTGGAGACCATACGGTATTGTTTGCTGCCGAGGGCGAGCGAGTCGAGATTACCCACAAGGCGTCAAGTCGCATGACCTTTGCAAAGGGTGCGGTCCGCGCAGCCCTGTGGCTGGAGGGGAAAGAGCCTGGCCTTTACGACATGCAGGATGTTTTAGGGCTGCGTTAAATTATCTTTTCGCTAGGCGCTTATGGGATGCGCTTAGAGGTGCTTTAGATTATCTAGTTTCGTTTTGGCATCTAAGGCGATGAGCTGCATCAATAAGTGTGGATTTGCTCAAATAATTTCCGTATAATGCAGCTTTAGTGTGTCCACTAAAGCCAGCGCAGCATGATCTAATAAAAAAGCGGGATGCGGTTCATACCACATCCCGCTTTTTTACAGCCTGCGTTTGCCTCTTCAGACTAGATTTTGGGAGGTCTCTTGACTAAGCCAGCCATTCTCGCACTTGCCGATGGCACGATTTTCCACGGAGAATCCATCGGTGCCGACGGTCTTACAGTCGGTGAGGTGGTGTTTAATACCGCTATGACCGGCTATCAGGAAATCCTCACCGATCCTTCCTATGCCAAGCAACTCGTAACCCTCACTTATCCTCATATTGGCAACACCGGTACGACACCTGAAGACGGTGAGGCCAATCAGGTATGGGCCTCCGGCCTGATTATTCGTGATCTCCCCCTGGTAGCCAGCAACTGGCGTAACAAGCAGTCACTTCCTGACTATCTTCGTGCCAATCAGACTGTAGCCATTGCTGGAATCGATACCCGCAAGCTGACCCGTATTCTGCGTGAAAAGGGCGCTCAAAACGGTTGCATTCTTGCAGGTGATGACATCACTGAGGCGCAGGCGCTTGAAGCAGCCCGTGCGTTCCCAGGCCTCAAGGGAATGGATCTTGCCAAAGAGGTGAGCGTCAAGCAGTCCTACGAATGGCGCCGCTCTGTTTGGGGTCTGGAGACAGATAGTGCTCCAGAGATTCCGGCTGACCAGTTGCCTTACCATGTGGTTGCGTTTGACTACGGTGTCAAATACAACATCCTCAGGATGCTGGTTGCTCGCGGCTGCCGAATTACTGTTCTGCCCGCGCAAACCCCAGCTAGCGAAGCCTTGGCGTTAAATCCTGATGGTATATTCCTAGCCAATGGTCCGGGAGATCCTGAGCCCTGTGATTATGCAATCCAGGCTATTCAGGAAGTGCTCGAAACAGACATTCCCGTTTTTGGTATCTGTTTGGGGCATCAGCTTTTAGCGTTGGCCTCTGGTGCGCGTACAGTGAAAATGCCTAACGGGCACCATGGTGCAAACCACCCGGTGCAGGACCTCGATACGGGTGTTGTGATGATCACCAGTCAAAACCACGGTTTTGCTGTAGATGAAGCGACATTGCCGGGCAACGTTCGTGCAACTCACAAGTCGCTGTTCGACGGTACCCTCCAGGGCATCGAGCGTACTGATAAGGTCGCGTTCAGCTTCCAGGGTCATCCGGAAGCAAGTCCGGGGCCGCATGATGTGGCGCCACTGTTTGATCGCTTCATCAATGCCATGGCGGGGCGGCGTTAATAAATGGCCTGGTCGGAGTTGGGTATCACTGACCTTTGGACATATATAGCGGGTGTGATTTTCGTCGTATTGCTGCCCGGTCCCAACTCCCTCTTTGTGCTGGCGTCCTCTGCAAGAAGAGGCGTTGCAGCCGGTTATCGTGCTGCCTTTGGCGTCTTCTTTGGGGATGCGTTGCTTATGACGCTATCCGCGTTGGGAGTAGCCTCACTCCTGAAAGCCGAGCCCCTGTTTTTCATGGGACTCAAGTACCTGGGCGCAGCTTATCTACTGTATCTAGGTGTAGGAATATTACGTGGCGCTTGGCGTCAGTGGCGTTATCCCCTGTCGCCCATTGAGCAGCAGACTCAAGAAGAGGGCATCGACAAGCCTTTTAGAAAGGCACTTCTATTGAGTTTGTCGAATCCAAAGGCCATTTTGTTCTTTGTGTCTTTCTTCATACAGTTTGTCGATCCCGGGTACGCTCATCCAGGGTTGGCATTCGGGGTGCTCGGGCTGATCCTTGAAGTGATTAGCGCGATATACCTCAGTTTTCTGATTTTTACCGGTGTGCGTTTGGCGGCCTGGTTCCGCCAGCGGCAGCGGCTCGCCGCCAGTGCCAATACTGGTGTAGGCGCATTATTCGTTGGCTTTGGTGTGAAGCTGGCGACCGCAACTCTGACTTGATTACTGCAACGAGAATCCCATGCCCAAGCGTACAGACATAAAGAGCATCCTGATCCTCGGTGCCGGCCCTATCGTTATCGGCCAGGCCTGCGAATTCGATTACTCCGGTGCACAGGCCTGTAAGGCCCTGAAAGAAGAAGGTTTCCGCGTCATTCTGGTGAACTCCAATCCGGCCACCATTATGACTGACCCATCCATGGCTGATGCGACCTACATCGAGCCTATCAAGTGGGCGACGGTAGCTAAAATCATTGAGAAAGAGCGCCCTGACGCGCTGCTGCCTACCATGGGTGGCCAGACAGCGTTGAACTGTGCGCTGGACCTTGAACGTCATGGCGTCCTGGAAAAGTTTGGCGTCGAAATGATCGGTGCCAATGCTGATACGATTGATAAGGCAGAGGACCGCTCCCGTTTCGACAAGGCCATGCGTGCCATCGGCCTGGCCTGTCCGCGCTCGGGTATTGCCCACAGCATGGAAGAGGCGTACGGCGTGCTGGAGCAGGTTGGTTTCCCTTGCATCATCCGCCCATCCTTCACTATGGGTGGCAGTGGTGGCGGTATTGCCTATAACCGTGAAGAATTCGAAGAGATTTGCTCTCGCGGTCTGGACCTTTCACCAACCAACGAGCTTTTGATCGATGAGTCTCTGATCGGTTGGAAGGAATACGAAATGGAAGTTGTCCGCGACAAAAAGGACAACTGCATCATCGTCTGCTCCATCGAAAACTTCGATCCTATGGGGGTGCATACGGGCGACTCCATCACCGTTGCGCCTGCGCAGACGCTAACCGATAAGGAATACCAGATCATGCGTAACGCCTCCCTGGCGGTGCTGCGTGAAATTGGTGTAGAAACCGGTGGCTCCAACGTGCAGTTCGGTATCTGCCCTGATACAGGTCGCATGGTTGTCATCGAGATGAACCCACGTGTCAGCCGCTCTTCAGCGCTGGCATCCAAGGCCACAGGTTTCCCGATTGCCAAAATTGCAGCCAAACTCGCAGTTGGCTACACGCTGGACGAGCTGCAGAACGACATTACCGGTGGGCGCACCCCAGCATCGTTCGAGCCGGCTATCGACTATGTCGTAACCAAGATACCGCGCTTTGCCTTTGAGAAATTCCCTAAGGCTGATGCCCGCCTGACTACCCAGATGAAATCGGTGGGTGAGGTAATGGCGATCGGTCGTACCTTCCAGGAATCGGTCCAAAAAGCATTGCGTGGCCTGGAGGTTGGCGTAAACGGATTTGATCCCAAGCTCAATCCAGAAGATCCTGAAGCCGATAGCATTCTCAGGCGCGAACTTACAGTGCCTGGCGCAGAGCGTATCTGGTACGTCGGAGATGCGTTCCGTCGTGGTTTGAGCGTTGAGCGTGTGTTTGAGCTGACCAAGATCGATCCGTGGTTCCTGGTACAGATCGAAGACCTGATCAAGGATGAAGAAAAGGTCAAAACCCTGGGGTTGGCGGATATCGATCGTAATCTCATGTGGAAGCTCAAGCGCAAGGGCTTCTCAGATGCACGTCTGGCCAAGCTGCTCGGTGTGACGGAAAAAAGCCTGCGTCGCCATCGCTACAAGCTGGAAGTGCTCCCAGTCTACAAGCGTGTCGATACCTGCGCCGCAGAGTTCGCGACCGACACTGCGTACATGTACTCCACGTATGAGGAGGAGTGTGAGGCCAACCCATCCAGCCGTGACAAGATCATGGTGATTGGAGGTGGTCCCAACCGTATCGGACAAGGTATCGAGTTCGACTACTGCTGTGTTCATGCGGCTCTGGCTATGCGTGAAGATGGTTATGAAACCATCATGATCAACTGCAACCCCGAAACCGTGTCGACGGATTACGACACGTCTGACCGCCTGTATTTTGAGCCGGTTACGCTTGAGGACGTGTTGGAAATCGTGCGTGTCGAGCAGCCTAAGGGTGTAATCGTTCAGTTCGGTGGCCAGACACCGTTGAAGCTGGCTCGCGCGCTGGAGGAGGCCGGGGTTCCGATTATCGGTACCAGTCCCGATGCAATCGATCGTGCTGAGGATCGTGAGCGCTTCCAGCAGATGATCGAGCGTTTGAATCTGCGCCAGCCGCCGAATGCTACTGCTCGCAGCGAAGAAGAAGCGATTGCTGGTGCCAAGCGTATCGGTTATCCGTTGGTGGTTCGCCCTTCATATGTGTTGGGTGGCCGTGCCATGGAAATCGTTTACGAAGAAGAAGAACTCAAGCGCTACATGCGTGAAGCGGTGCAGGTGTCCAATGATAGCCCTGTGTTGCTGGATCACTTTCTGAACTGTGCGATAGAAGTAGACGTGGATGCAGTATGTGACGGCAAGGACGTAGTCATTGGCGCTATCATGCAGCACATCGAGCAGGCGGGTATCCACTCGGGTGATTCGGCGTGCTCATTGCCTCCGTACTCCCTGCCGGCACACATACAGGATGAAATGCGTGAGCAGATCCGGAAAATGGCGCTGGAGCTTGGCGTGGTCGGACTGATGAACGTGCAGTTGGCCCTTCAGGGGAACGATGTTTATGTGCTGGAAGTAAACCCGCGTGCCTCCCGTACAGTTCCATTCGTTTCCAAGTGCATTGGCGAGTCACTGGCCAAGGTGGCGGCACGTGTAATGGCGGGTAAAACCCTGGAAGAGATCGGGTTTACCAAGGAGATCATTCCGCCTTATTACAGTGTTAAGGAGGCAGTGTTCCCCTTCGCCAAATTCCCTGGCGTCGATCCGCTTCTCGGCCCAGAAATGAAATCTACCGGAGAGGTCATGGGCGTAGGCGACAGCTTCGCCGAGGCATTCTCGAAAGCCCAGTTGGGTGCGAGTGAGATTCTTCCTAATAGTGGTTGTGCCTTTATCAGTGTTCGGGATGACGATAAGCCTTTTGTCGCTGAAGTCGCTAAAGAGCTGGTTGAGCTGGGCTTTGAGGTTGTTGCTACGGCTGGTACGGCCCGTGTCATTGAGGATGCTGGCCTGCCGGTTCGCCGTGTTAACAAGGTTACTGAAGGTCGCCCACACGTTGTCGACATGATCAAAAATGATGAAATTACATTGGTGATCAATACAACCGAAGGTCGTCAGTCTATTGCTGACTCCTACTCAATTCGCCGGAATGCGCTTCAACACAAGATCTGCTGCACGACAACGCTTGCAGGCGGCCAAGCGATTTGTGAAACTTTGAAGTTTGGTGCAGAAAAGTCTGTGCGCCGGCTTCAAGATTTACATGCAGGAATCAAGGCATGAACAAATATCCTATGACAATCCAGGGCGCTCGCGCCCTGGAGGAAGAGCTCAAGCATCTCAAGGCGGAGCTTCGTCCCCAAATTACACAGGCGATTGCCGAGGCGCGCGAGCTGGGTGATTTGAAAGAAAATGCGGAATATCATGCGGCTCGCGAGCAGCAGGGTATGGTCGAGGCGCGTATTCGTGATATCGAAGGGCGTTTATCCAATGCCCAGGTAATCGATATCACAACGATTCCGCGCTCGGGCAAGGTGATTTTTGGTACAACCGTTGAGATCATAAACGTTGATACGGACGAGTCGGTGACGTATCAGATCGTTGGTGACGACGAGGCAGATATAAAGTCTGGCAAGATCTCGGTTAGTTCTCCAATTGCTCGCGCATTAATCGGCAAGCAAGAGGGCGACGCGGTGATCGTCAAGACCCCGGGTGGCGATGTTGAATACGAAATCGTCGAAGTGCGTCATATCTGATGTAGGTAGCCAGCTGTCCAATCGCTTCCCTTGAGGTAGCGATTGGAGGCGGGTAGGCAGGTTGTCAAAAGATGACTTGTCGAACAAGCATTAAGGTGAGAGGTCTGCCCAAGGTGGGCCTGCTTTCTCTTCCCATCAGACAGAATGCAGTTATCTGTATGCCTGATTCGTCCCGGGCATTACAGGCTGTGGCGGACTACGTTTGAAAGCGAACGGTTCTGCGGCTGAGCCTTGCGATAGATAAGTGCCATTTTGCCAATGGTCTGAATCAGGTCGCATTTGGCGGACTGGCAAAGTTCTTCCATTAGGGTTCGCCGATCTTCGCGCTCACTTAAATTGAACTTGACCTTGATGAGTTCATGATCGTTGAGTGCCCGCTCAAGCTCAGCCAGTACACCTTCAGTAAGACCATTTTCACCTACTATCAATACAGGCTTTAAATGGTGTCCGATAGATTTGAATTGCTTTTTCTGCTCTTGATTGAGAGCCATAATTAAACCCCAGAGAAAAGGTATCTATTGTACCCTAGCGGCTAGGTATAGCCCAGAAGGACAGGATAAAGTACGCGTGGCTCGATCAGAAAAGCAGCGTGTTTTTGCTCAGGTAACATTGTTCAGAGTGTTTTCGCGCAACATAAAGTTTTGAACGAATTGGCGAGGCGACTAGTGGAGCTTCCGAAGACCTTGTTATTTCTGATAGGGCCCCAATATGTGGGGTTTGAGTACAGTAAGTCAGCTGCAAGCTAAGTATTTTGTAAGCTGACGCCTGATCCTGCGCAGTGTCTACTGCGTCCGGCTGGTGAATTCTTAATCAAAATATTTCAAGACGAGGGGTTTGGCAGTTACCTAAAGCTGGAGCGGGAGAACTTCGACAAGGTTGTTATGCGCACGTCTTCTGCGTCACAAGATCGTCTGCATGAGCAGTATTTGCTGGTGCGAGGCCTAAAGGTAACGCGCAGTCAGATGCAACGGCAGACTCTTCTGAAAGTCTCAGCTAAAGTGAGAAGAGCGACGGATCTCATAAAGGGTTACAGACGGCCGCTGCTCAGCGTCAGCGTTGTGTAGTAACTTACCGGCCAATAGCCGGTTTCGATACGAACGGTTCCAAGCGAAGCCGGCTCAGAGGGTAGTCAATTGAACGATATGGCAAAGAATCTGATTCTGTGGCTCATCATCGCGGCCGTACTGGTCACGGTGATGAACAATTTCTCCAGTCCCAATGAGCCGCAAACGCTCAATTATTCTGACTTCATTCAACAAGTGAAGGACGGTCAGGTTGAGCGTGTGACTGTCGACGGTTACGTCATCACGGGAAAACATCGTGGCGGCGATACGTTCAAGACGGTTCGGCCTGCTATTCAGGACAACGGTCTGATTGGTGATCTGGTCAACAATAATGTGGTCATTGAAGGCAAAATGCCTGAACAGCAGAGCATCTGGACGCAGCTACTTGTAGCGAGCTTCCCGATTCTGGTGATCATTGCCGTATTTATGTTCTTCATGAGGCAGATGCAAGGCGGCGCAGGTGGACGCGGCGGCCCCATGAGCTTCGGAAAGAGCAAGGCACGACTACTATCTGAAGATCAGGTGCGAACAACGTTCGCAGATGTTGCTGGCTGTGACGAGGCAAAAGAAGAAGTTACTGAGCTGGTAGAGTTTCTACGTGACCCCGGTAAGTTCCAGCGCCTGGGCGGACGTATTCCTCGTGGTGTGCTGATGGTAGGTCCGCCCGGTACAGGCAAGACCCTGTTGGCAAAGGCTGTTGCCGGTGAGGCCAAGGTACCTTTTTTCACTATCTCAGGTTCCGACTTCGTTGAAATGTTCGTGGGCGTTGGTGCTAGCCGCGTTCGTGACATGTTTGATCAGGCGAAAAAACATGCGCCCTGCATTATTTTTATCGACGAGATCGATGCGGTTGGCCGCCACCGTGGAGCGGGTATGGGCGGTGGTCATGATGAGCGTGAGCAGACCCTGAACCAATTGCTGGTTGAGATGGACGGCTTCGAAATGAATGACGGTATCATCGTCATAGCTGCTACCAACCGTCCTGATGTACTTGACCCTGCTTTACTACGCCCGGGTCGCTTCGATCGTCAGGTCGTAGTAGGTCTTCCAGATATTCGTGGTCGTGAGCAAATCCTTAAGGTTCACATGCGGAAAGTTCCAATGGGAGATCGTGTGGATGCCGCTGTTATTGCGCGTGGCACCCCGGGGTTTTCGGGCGCTGACCTTGCCAATCTGGTAAACGAAGCCTCTCTATTTGCAGCGCGTTCCAATAAGCGCACCGTAGATATGCGTGAATTCGAGTTGGCCAAAGACAAGATCATGATGGGCGCAGAGCGCAAGACAATGGTCATGTCCGAGAAGGAGAAGCGCAACACTGCTTATCACGAGGCGGGGCACGCTATCGTAGGTCGCCTGGTGCCTGAGCATGACCCTGTCTACAAGGTCTCGATTATTCCTCGTGGACGCGCTTTAGGTGTAACCATGTTCCTGCCTGAGGAGGATCGTTACAGTCTGTCCAAGCGGGCACTGGAGAGTCAGATCTGCTCGCTGTTTGGAGGACGAATCGCTGAGGAGATGACGCTTGGCTTCGAAGGTGTCACTACTGGCGCTTCGAATGACATCATGCGCGCTACTCAGTTGGCTCGCAATATGGTCACCAAGTGGGGCTTGTCTGAAAAGCTCGGCCCGCTACTCTACGGTGAGGAAGAAAGTGAAAGCTTCCTGGGTCGTGGTTCGGGTGGTGGTAGCGGCAGCATGTCAGGTGAGACAGCCAAAGAGATCGACTCTGAAATCCGGCGAATCATCAATGACTGTTACAACACAGCCAAGCGTCTGTTGGATGAGAATCGAGACAAGCTGGAAATGATGTCTGACGCTCTGATGAAGTACGAGACGATTGATGCTGATCAGATCGACGACATCATGGCAGGTCGTGTGCCGAGGGAGCCGCGTGATTGGCAGGACGGTTCAGGTCCTACCGGCACCAATGCTACTCAAGGAGATAGTCGTCCCGAAACACCAATAGGTGGACCGGCAGGCGAGCACTAATTTCTCCATGATTCCTGTTTCAATCCAAACCCGACTGCTTTGCGGCAGTCGGGTTCTTGATTTATCACATCCCCATGTCATGGGGATCCTCAATGTCACCCCTGATTCCTTTTCTGATGGCGGCCGGTTCAATACCTTGGATAGCGCGCTGTTTCATGCACGTGCTTTGGTATCGGCAGGTGCCACCCTTGTTGATATTGGCGGCGAGTCAACAAGGCCTGGAGCTCCTGCTGTTTCAGAGGACGAAGAGCTCAGTCGGGTAGTGCCTGTAGTTGAAGCTATATCCAAAGAATTGGACGTTATCATTTCGGTTGATACCTCTTCACCTCAGGTGATGCTTGAGAGTGCAAAGGTGGGGGCGGGACTGATTAATGACGTGCGTGCCTTGAAGCGTCCCGGTGCGCTTGAGGCTGCCGCCGCAACAGGCTTACCTGTCTGTCTGATGCATATGCAGGGTGAGCCTGGGACAATGCAGCAAAACCCTCATTATGAGGATGTGGTTACCGATGTGATTGCCTTCCTGAGTGAGCGGGTTGCTGCTTGTGAAAAGGAAGGGATTCGTCGCGACCAACTTATTCTTGATCCTGGCTTCGGGTTTGCCAAAACGCTTGAGCATAACCTTGTTCTGTTCAAGCGTATGCCAGAGTTGTTTGAGCTGGCGTTGCCGCTGTTAGTAGGCGTTTCACGTAAGAGCATGATCGGGGCGGTCCTGACCAGGCCTGTCGAAGAGCGTTTATATGGCAGTCTCGCTTTAGCTGCACTCGCGGTTGCCAAGGGAGCCAGTATTATCCGGGTGCATGATGTAGAGCAGACGGTTGATGTTATAAAAATGATTGCTGCGGTAGAGCAGGCTTAAGGCAAGGCGATAGCAATGGCTAGAAAGTATTTTGGAACAGATGGAATTCGTGGTCGCGTAGGTGAGTATCCCATTACGCCTGACTTTATGTTGAAGTTGGGATGGGCTGCGGGCATTGCGTTTCGTAGTCAGGGTATCTGTCGTGTCTTAGTGGGTAAGGATACGCGTAACTCTGGTTATATGTTCGAATCTGCACTTGAGGCCGGCCTTTCAGCCGCTGGCGCAGATGTCATGCTTTTAGGGCCGATGCCAACGCCAGGTATCGCTTATCTTACGCGTACATTCCAGGCTAATGCCGGCATTGTTATCAGTGCCTCCCATAACCCGTTCTACGATAACGGGATCAAGTTCTTTTCCGGGTTGGGCACTAAGTTGCCTGATGAGGTAGAGCTGATGATTGAGGAGTTACTGGATCAGCCGATGACTGTTGTGGAGTCTGCTCGCATCGGTAAAGTGTCTCGTATCAATGATGCCGCAGGGCGCTATATAGAGTTCTGCAAAAGTAGTGTGCCAGCGGGTACCAGTTTTGCTGGTATGCGGATCGTAGTCGACTGTGCTCACGGTGCGACTTACAAGATTGCCCCAAGTGTCTTCCGTGAGCTGGGTGCTCAGGTTAGTGTTATCGGTGCTCAGCCAGATGGTCTCAATATCAACAAAAATTGCGGCTCTACTCATTTAGGCGAGCTGCAGAAGGCTGTGCGGGATCAGCATGCTGACCTTGGTATTGCCTTTGATGGCGATGGTGATCGTGTGTTGATGGTTGATCATACAGGCGCAATCGTTGATGGGGACGAGCTCTTGTTCCTGATTGCGAAGGATCTCAAGGGCCGCAATCGCCTTGATGGTGGGGTCGTGGGTACTCAGATGAGCAATCTGGGGTTGGAGCTTGGTCTGGCTGAGTTGGGAATTCCATTTGCCAGGGCCAAGGTCGGCGACCGCTATGTCATGGCTGAGCTCTTGTCCAAGAAATGGACGCTAGGTGGCGAGAGTTCTGGTCACATTGTATGTTGCCAGTACACCACAACGGGCGATGCCATTATTTCCGCTTTGCAGGTTTTGATGGCATTGAGGCGCGCTGGGCAAACATTGGCAGAGGCGCGTAAGGGCCTCAAAAAGTATCCTCAAGTGCTTATCAATGTGCGCTACTCCGGAGATGTAGATCCCTTAGCCCATCCTGACGTACAAAAAGCATGTACAGAGGTGACCGAGCAAATGGCGGGTAAAGGGCGTGTTTTACTGCGTAAGTCGGGAACAGAACCGCTTGTTCGAGTAATGGTTGAAGGCAGCGACGAACGCCAGGTTCACAAGCATGCAGAAGCCTTGGCTAAGCTGGTAAGTGAGGTATGTGCTTGATTTGGCTTGTCAAAGCAAAAAAACTTAGATAATATCTGCGCCCACTTCGCTCACTGAGGCATTAGCATGCGCAAGCCTTTGGTCGCTGGTAACTGGAAAATGCACGGAACACGTGCAGATGTAGCCGAGCTGATAGAAGGGTTGAGTAAGCTCGCCTTGTCTGATGAAGTTGAGATGGTAGTGTTTCCGCCATTTCTGTTTATTGATCAGGTAGAGGTAGGCCTTGCGGATAGTAGTATAGGCCTCGGCGCGCAAGATTGTGCCGTGCAGCCTGAGCAAGGTGCGCTCACTGGTGAGATATCAGCTTCTCAGTTACGCGATGTGGGCTGTGAATATGTCCTTGTAGGGCATTCCGAGCGTCGTTTGATCTTGCTAGAAGATGACGATACGGTTGCAAAAAAGTTTGCTTCAGCCCAAAAGATGGGTATAGTGCCGGTCCTTTGTGTTGGTGAGACTCGAGAGCAGCGAGAAGCTGGTAAGACCTTTGACGTTGTTAAAGGGCAGCTCAAGTCTGTAATAGATGTGCTGGGTGTCGAGGCTTTTGAGTCTGCGGTTGTAGCCTATGAGCCTGTATGGGCGATAGGTACAGGATTGACAGCAACTCCTGATGAGGCTCAGGCGGTGCATCAGGAATTGCGACAGTTTATCCGCTCTTATAGCAGTGTTGTGGCTGATAAAGTTCGGCTGCTATACGGTGGAAGTGTAAAGGGCGGTAATGCTGCCGAATTGTTCGGTATGCCTGATATCGATGGTGGGCTTGTAGGTGGAGCCTCCCTAAATGCGAATGAATTTGGCGTGATTTATCACGCTGCTGGAAGTAAATGATGTTAGAAACTCTAGTTGTTGTCGTGCATCTGCTAATGGCGCTGGGACTGGTTATCCTAGTTCTTCTTCAGCAGGGTAAAGGTGCGGACGCTGGTGCTTCTTTTGGTGCAGGTGCTTCGGGTACTGTTTTTGGAAGCCAAGGTTCTGCTACCTTTTTGAGTCGTTTTACTGCTATACTGGCGGCGGTTTTTTTTGCTACTAGTTTAGGTTTGGCTTATTTCGCTAAGGAAAAAGCCAACGCGTTGCAGGAAGTGGGACTTCCTAAGCCTGCAGCCATGCAGCAGGCGCCTGAAGTTCAGAAGCCTGCGGCAAATGATGATGTTCCTATGTCACAGCAGAAACCTTCGACATCCTCAGAAGGTGATGTTCCGGGAAATCAGAAATAGTAAGAAGTTTTTGCCGAAGTGGTGGAATTGGTAGACACGCTATCTTGAGGGGGTAGTGGCCAACGGCTGTATGGGTTCGAGTCCCATCTTCGGCACCATATTTAGACGCTGAAAATAGTGTCGTGAGCGTAAGTAGATTGACCTGAAAGAGACTCTTTCTTATACTTTCGCTCCAGCTTTGACGCGGGGTGGAGCAGTCTGGTAGCTCGTCGGGCTCATAACCCGAAGGTCGTAGGTTCAAATCCTGCCCCCGCAACCAGTCAACAAAGGCCCCTTTATAGGGGCTTTTTGTTAGCTGAACAATCAGGTCGTGCGTTCTTGCAGCGACCACAAGGGATGGGCGTTATCGCCCATTTTTTATTTGCACAGCATGCGTGAGGCAACCAGGTGTCGAGCAAGCTAGAACAGTTGCAAGCCATGCTGGCCCCCGTCATCGAAGCGCTTGGCTATGAATGCTGGGGCATCGAGTACATTTCCCAGGGCCGGCATTCTCTGCTAAGGGTCTATATCGATCATTCAAACGGAATTCTGGTTGAGGACTGTGAAAAAGTCAGTCGTCAAGTTAGCGGGATTTTAGACGTAGAAGATCCTATTCCGGGCGAATACACCTTGGAGGTTTCATCTCCAGGTATGGATAGACCTTTATTCACTCTTGAGCAATTCAACGCTTTTGTCGGTGAGCAAGTAAAAATAAGGCTTCGTTCGCCTTATGAAGGCCGCCGCAATTTTCAAGGCCTTTTGCGCGGTGTGGAAGAACAGGATGTCGTGGTTCAGGTTGATGACCATGAATATCTGCTTCCCGTCGAGATGATCGATAAGGCTAATGTCATTCCCCGATTTGAATAAGGCGCAAATCCGCGGATCCCAAAGGATTGCGACAGGCGAGGCGTACGATGAGTAAAGAAGTTCTACTGGTAGTGGAATCGGTTTCCAATGAAAAAGGTGTTCCGCCCGGTGTCATTTTCGAGGCATTGGAGCTAGCCCTGGCCACTGCCACAAAGAAACGCTACGAAGAAGATGTAGAGCTGCGTGTGGCTATTAATCGCCACAACGGTAGTTATGAAACGTTTCGCTGCTGGACAGTTGTCAAAGATGAAGACTTTGATAATCCAGCAGCAAACCTGACGCTCGATGAGGCTCAGGAAATCAATCCAGATGCCAAAATTGGCGATCTGATTGAAGAAAAGATCGAATCCATAGAGTTCGGCCGCATTGCGGCTCAAACAGCCAAGCAAGTTATTGTCCAGAAAGTGCGTGAAGCTGAGCGTGCTCAGATTGTTGATGCTTACCGCGAAAAAGTGGGTGAGATCATTTCTGGTACAGTCAAAAAAGTTACGCGAGACAATGTAATCGTCGACTTGGGCAACAATGCAGAAGCCTTACTGGCTCGTGATCAGATCATCCCACGGGAAAACTTCCGTGTTGGCGTTCGGGTTCGTGCACTGCTCAAGGAAATCCGTACGGAAAATCGTGGCCCTCAGCTAATCCTGTCGCGCACAGCGCCTGAAATGTTGATTGAGCTGTTCCGGATTGAAGTACCGGAAATATCTGAGCAGCTGATTGATGTTATGGCCGCTGCTCGGGATCCAGGCTCGCGTGCCAAAATTGCTGTGCGCTCGAAAGACAAGCGTATCGATCCGCAGGGTGCTTGTATCGGCATGCGGGGATCGCGTGTCCAGGCCGTGTCTGGCGAATTGGGCGGTGAGCGAGTAGACATCGTTTTGTGGGATGACAACCCTGCTCAGTTCGTTATCAATGCCATGGCGCCTGCTGAGGTTGCGTCAATCATTGTTGATGAAGATACCCACACCATGGATATCGCAGTTGCCGCTGATAATTTGGCTCAGGCTATTGGTCGTAGTGGCCAAAACGTTCGCCTTGCAAGTCAATTGACAGGCTGGACGCTGAACGTGATGACCGAAGAGGACATCATGGCCAAGCAGCAGGCAGAGACGGGCGATATTCTTCAGCAGTTTGTAGACGAACTGGACGTAGATGAAGAGTTGGCTCAGGTGTTGGTTGAAGAAGGTTTCACCACGCTCGAAGAAATCGCCTACGTTCCCATGGAGGAAATGCTCAATATTGATGGTTTCGATGAAGACATCGTCAATGAGCTTCGTAATAGGGCTAAGGACCGCCTGTTAACCCGTGCCATCGCGACGGAAGAACAACTGGCTGACAAGAAGCCGGAAGAAGATTTGCTTAGTCTCGAAGGCATGACTGAGGAACTCGCGCTTGAGCTGGCGCAGCGAGGCGTTGCCAATCGCGAAGATCTTGCCGAGCAGTCCATTGATGACCTGCTCGATATTAACGGCATGAATGAAGAGCGTGCCGGCAAGTTGATCATGGCTGCCCGTGCCCATTGGTTTGAGTGAGCGGTGCTGCCTGAGGAGAAGAGTGCATGACGCAAGTCACGGTGAAAGAACTGGCCCAAACGGTCAATACACCGGTTGAACGCCTGCTGCAGCAAATGCGGGAAGCGGGTCTGTCCCATAGCAGTGCAGACCAGGTTGTGACCGACACTGAAAAGCAAAAACTGCTGTCTCATCTGAAAGGAAACACCAAGCTGGACGAACCGCGTAAAATAACGCTCCAGCGCAAGACTCAAACGACATTGAAGGTGTCTGGAAGCAAGACGGTTAATGTCGAAGTCCGTAAAAAGAAGACCTACGTCAAGCAAAGTCCCGATGAGTTGGCGACCGAACAGCAGCGTGAGCTTGAGGCGCAGCGCGAGGCCGAAGAGGCTGCTCGCTTGAAGGCCGAAGAAGAAGCTCACCAGCGAGCAGAAGAAGAGATTCGCTTGAAGGCCGAAGAGGAAGCTCGCCTTAAAGCTGAAGAAGAAGCTCGCCAGCAGGCTGCTGCCAAGGCCGCTCAAGAAGTGGCAGAAGCGGCTGCGAAAGCCGCTACAGAAACCAAGCCCGAGGAAGTAGTGGAAGAAGTGGTTGCAAATAAAGCAGCACCGGCAGCGCCGGCGGTTGCATCTGATGAGCGTAAGCGCGAAGAACCGCGTCGTCCCGTAGCGCCGCCTGTAGCAGGCAAGCGGGATGAGGATGAGCGTCGCGATCGCAAGCATGCACAGCACCGTCCTTCCTTGAAGGAGAAGGATAAGGTTAGTAGTCCGCGCGTTGTTCGTAGCGCCGGCGATGATGAAGATGATGGTTTTGGCGGTCGCCGTGGCGGCCGAAACAAGTCCAAGCTCAAAAAGCGTAACCAGCATGGCTTCCAGAACCCTACAGGGCCGGTTGTTCGTGAAGTCGCTTTAGGCGAAACAATTACTGTTGCCGAGCTGGCCCAGCAGATGTCTGTCAAGGCAGCTGAAGTCATCAAGTTCATGTTTAAGATGGGCTCGCCTGCTACGATCAACCAGGTGCTGGATCGTGAAACCGCTCAGCTGGTTGCTGAGGAGCTTGGTCACAAGGTTAAGCTGGTTAGCGAAAATGCGTTGGAAGAGCAGCTGGCTGAGTCCCTCAAGTTCGAGGGCGAGCAGGTTCACCGTGCGCCGGTGGTTACGGTCATGGGTCACGTTGACCATGGCAAGACTTCCTTGCTGGACTACATCCGTCGCGCCAAGGTTGCAGCAGGCGAAGCGGGTGGCATTACCCAGCATATCGGCGCCTACCATGTAAACACTGATCGTGGCATGGTGACGTTCCTGGATACCCCTGGTCACGCAGCATTTACCGCCATGCGTGCTCGTGGTGCTCAGGCAACCGACATCGTTATTCTGGTTGTCGCTGCCGATGACGGTGTCATGCCACAGACAGAAGAAGCTATCCAGCACGCTAAGGCTGCTGGTGTGCCGATCGTTGTTGCCGTAAACAAGATCGACAAGCCTGATGCAGATCCGGACCGTGTTAAACATGATCTGGCTGGGCGTGATGTCATCCCAGAAGAGTGGGGCGGTGATACTCAGTTTGTTCATGTATCTGCCAAAGCAGGTACTGGCGTTGATGAGCTGTTAGAAGCCATTCTTCTGCAGGCTGAAGTTCTTGAATTGACTGCAACACCTTCGGCTCCAGGTCGTGGTGTAGTAATTGAGTCGCGCCTTGATAAGGGTCGCGGACCGGTTGCTACTGTTCTGGTGCAAAACGGTACTCTGCGTCAGGGTGATATGGCCCTGGTCGGTGTTAACTTCGGTCGTATCCGTGCCATGCTCGATGAGAACGGCAAGCCGATCAAAGAGGCAGGCCCATCCATCCCCGTCGAAATTCTTGGTTTGGATGGCACGCCGGATGCCGGTGATGAGCTGACTGTTCTGACCGATGAGAAAAAAGCGCGTGAAGTTGCCTTGTTCCGTCAGGGTAAGTTCCGTGAGGTCAAGCTGGCACGTGCTCAGGCAGGCAAGCTCGAAAATATTTTCGAAAACATGGGCCAGGACGAGAAAAAGACGCTTAACATCGTTCTCAAGTCCGATGTGCGCGGCTCTCTAGAGGCTCTGCAAAGCTCGCTAAGTGGTCTGGGTAACGATGAAGTTCAGGTGCGTGTTGTTGCTGGTGGTGTAGGGGGTATCACTGAAAGTGATGCGAACCTAGCGCTGGCTTCTAATGCGGTTCTCTTCGGCTTTAACGTTCGTGCCGATGCTGGTGCTCGTAAGATCATTGAGCAGGAAGGTTTGGATCTACGTTATTACAACGTGATCTACGACATTATCGAAGATGTTAAGAAAGCGCTAACGGGTATGCTGGGCAGCGATGTTCGCGAGAACATTCTGGGCATTGCAGAAGTTCGTGACGTCTTCCGCTCGCCGAAGTTTGGCGCTGTTGCAGGCTGTATGGTTGTTGAAGGCATGGTCCATCGCAATCGTCCGATTCGTGTTCTACGTGAAGATATTGTGATCTTTGAAGGTGAACTTGAATCTCTGCGTCGCTTCAAAGATGACGTGGCTGAAGTTCGTGCCGGCATGGAATGCGGTATCGGTGTGAAGAGCTATAACGACGTTAAGGTCGGCGATAAGATCGAAGTTTTCGAGAAGGTCGAAGTAGCACGCTCGCTGTAATTCACGCAAGCGAAAAGCCAGGAGCTGGAAGTTGCCGCAAGGCAGCTTCCAGCTTCGTCTTTTTAACAGCACCTGGCTTTAAGAGAGAGCGAAGATGGCTAAAGAATACACTCGTACTCAGCGCATCGGTGATCAGATGCAGCGTGAGTTAGCGCTTTTGATTCAGCGGGAAATTAAAGATCCTCGTCTGGGCCTGGTAACGATTACTGACGTCAATGTGGCGCGTGATCTTTCCCACGCCAAAGTATTTATTACTGTTTTGGGTAAAGATTCGTCTGAGGATATTGCCCAGAATTTAGGGATTCTGAATGAAGCCTCTGGCTTTTTGCGTCAGCAGTTAGGACGCGCAATGAAGCTTAGGACGATCCCGCAATTGCGCTTTCATTATGATGAGAGCATCCGTCGCGGAGCGGAACTGTCTGCGTTGATCGAGCGTGCAGTATCTGAAGATCGTCGTCACGAGGATGGAGAGTAAGCGTGGCGCAAGTGAAACGAATCCGTCGATCGGTTAACGGTATTCTGGTACTCGACAAGCCGCGAGGCCTGACCTCTAATGCGGCCCTGCAGAAGGTACGCTGGTTGCTTAATGCTGAAAAAGCGGGGCATACCGGTAGCCTTGATCCATTGGCAACAGGTGTTTTGCCGTTGTGCTTTGGTGAGGCAACAAAGTTCTCCCAGTATCTGCTTGATGCGGATAAAGGGTATGAAACGGTCATGCAGCTAGGTGTCACTACAACGACAGGTGATGCCGAGGGTGAAATCGTTGACCGTCGAGAGGTGAACCTTGACGCCTCGGCTGTAGAAGCAGCCCTGCCAGTGTTTCGAGGTGATATCCTACAGGTCCCGCCTATGTATTCGGCGCTGAAGCGAGACGGTCAGCCGCTCTATAAGCTGGCTCGTGCAGGCGAGGTGGTGGAGCGTGAACCGCGTTCTGTTACTATTAGCCGTCTCGAGCTGCTGGCGCTGACAACGGATCGCGCTACACTCGATGTGCACTGTAGCAAGGGCACCTACATTCGGTCCCTGGTCGAAGACTTAGGCCAGACGCTTGGTTGCGGAGCTCATGTAGCGGAACTACGCAGAACCCAGGCAGGCCCCTTCGCTCTGGCTCAGTCTGTAAGCCTTGAGATGCTTGAAAAAGCGCACGAAGAAGGTGGTGCAGAAGCGTTGGATGCCTTCCTGCTCCCGGTTGATAGTGGTCTGGAGCACTGGCCGCTGCTACAACTGACCGAGCACACAGCCTACTATTGGTTGCATGGTCAGCCAGTGCGAGCGGCGAACGCGCCCAAATTTGGCTGGATGCGAGTACAGGATAATGAAGGTCGCTTCATCGGTATCGGTGAGGTGACTGACGACGGGCGTATTGCGCCGCGTCGTTTGGTTCGGTCGTAAGACTGATATGAGGGTGGCTGTTAACAGGCATGGTCATTCCTCTTCTCTGAACACGGGGGTAGTTCCCTCGGCCTGTTATATCTAGGAGCCCTATCATGGCACTTAGCGTTGAAGAAAAAGCCCAGATCGTTAGCGACTACAAGCGCGGCGAAGGCGATACCGGTTCTCCGGAAGTGCAGGTTGCTCTGCTGTCTGCCAATATCGACAAGCTGCAGGGTCACTTCAAGGCCAACAGCAAGGACCACCACAGCCGTCGTGGTCTGATCCGTATGGTTAACCAGCGTCGTAAGCTGCTGGACTACCTGAAGGCCAAGGACACTACTCGTTACAGTGACCTGATCAGCCGTCTGGGCCTGCGTCGTTGATCACGATGCAAGCTGGACGCTAGTCGCTTAAAAGCTGGGGGTCGGCTATGCCGGTTTCCAGCTTTTTTGCTTCATGCGTCCCCTGAGATCGCGCCGGGTCCGATACCCTGCCGCTCTCAAGATTTCCCCAAGGGCAATACAAGAAGGAAATACTGTGAATCCAGTAATCAAGACATTCAAATTCGGTCAGCAGACCGTAACCCTGGAGACGGGCCGTATTGCGCGTCAGGCCAGTGGTGCAGTACTTGTCAGTACTGAAGACGTTAGCGTCCTGGTCACTGTTGTGGGCGCCAAGTCTCCAGCAGAAGGCCGTGACTTCTTCCCGCTGTCTGTCCACTATCAGGAAAAGACGTATGCGGCAGGTCGTATCCCCGGTGGCTATTTCAAGCGTGAAGGTCGTCCAAGCGAAAAGGAAACATTGACCTCCCGCCTGATCGATCGCCCGATTCGTCCTCTATTCCCCGAAGGCTTCATGAACGAAGTACAGGTTGTCTGTACTGTAGTTTCTACCAACAAGAAGTCTGATCCGGATATTGCTGCCATGATCGGTACGTCTGCCGCTCTGGCTATTTCCGGCATTCCGTTCGCAGGCCCGATTGGTGCTGCACGCGTAGGGTTCCACCCAGAGCTGGGCTATATCATCAACCCAAGCTATGAGCAGCTTCAGAGTTCCAGCCTGGACATGGTTGTTGCAGGTACCTCTGACGCGGTTCTAATGGTTGAGTCCGAAGCGGACGAGCTGACTGAAGACCAGATGCTGGGCGCTGTACTGTTTGCCCATGAAGAGTTCCAGGTTGTCATCGAGGCAATCAAGGCATTTGCTGCTGAAGCAGGCAAGCCTACGTGGGACTGGCAAGCGCCGGTCGAGAACACAGCTTTGGTTAACCAGCTGCGTGCCGAATTTGGTGAGGCAATCTCTCAGGCTTATACCATTACCATCAAGCAGGACCGTTATGCGGCTCTGGGTGAGCTGCGCGATCAGGCTGTGGCCAAGTTTGCGGGTGAGGAAGAAGGTCAGTACAGTGCTGCCGAAGTCAAGGAAATTTTTGGCCTGTTGGAATATCGCACTGTACGCGAGAACATCGTAAGCGGTAAGCCGCGTATCGATGGTCGTGATACCCGTACTGTTCGTCCGCTGAATATTGAGGTGGGTGTTCTGCCCAAGACTCACGGTTCCGCACTGTTTACCCGTGGTGAAACTCAGGCACTGGTAGCGACTACCCTGGGTACTGCGCGTGACGCTCAGATCCTCGACATGCTGGAAGGCGAGCGCCGTGACACCTTTATGCTGCACTACAACTTTCCGCCTTTCTCGGTCGGTGAATGCGGACGTATGGGTAGCCCAGGCCGCCGTGAAATCGGTCATGGCCGTCTGGCACGCCGTGGTGTGCAGGCTATGCTGCCTTCTCAGGAAGAGTTCCCCTACAGCATTCGTGTTGTTTCAGAGATCACTGAGTCAAACGGCTCAAGCTCCATGGCTTCTGTCTGTGGTGCCTCTTTAGCATTGATGGATGCTGGTGTTCCAGTTCGCGCTCCGGTTGCTGGCGTTGCGATGGGCCTGGTAAAGGAAGGCGACAGATTTGCTGTTCTGACCGATATTCTAGGTGATGAAGATCACCTCGGCGATATGGACTTCAAGGTAGCCGGTACTGACAAGGGCGTTACCGCTCTGCAGATGGACATCAAGATCAACGGTATTACCGAAGAGATCATGGAAGTCGCTCTGGCTCAGGCTCTGGAGGCTCGCCTCAACATCCTGTCCCAGATGAATCAGGTAATCGCCAAGCCGCGTGCAGAGCTGTCTGCCAATGCACCGACCATGATTGCCATGAAGATCGAGCCGGACAAGATCCGCGACGTCATCGGTAAAGGCGGCGCTGTTATTCGTGGAATCTGTGAAGAAACCAAGGCGTCGATCGACATCGAAGATGATGGCAGCGTCAAGATTTACGGCGAAACCCGTGAAGCTGCCGAGGCCGCCAAACAGCGCGTTCTGGGTATTACTGCAGAAGCTGAAATCGGCAAGATTTACGTTGGTAAGGTCGAGCGCATTGTCGATTTCGGTGCGTTCGTAAATATCCTGCCTGGCAAAGATGGTCTGGTACACATTTCCCAGATCAGCGATCAGCGCATCGAGAAGGTTTCCGATGTACTGAAAGAAGGACAGGAAGTGAAGGTATTGGTATTGGACGTGGATAACCGCGGCCGTATCAAGCTCTCTATCAAGGATGTCGCAGCAGCTGAAGCTTCTGGCGCCTGATAGTTAGTAAGTTGAAAGCCCAGCCTTGGCTGGGCTTTTTTATGTCCGTTGTTCATGCAACTTGCATGTATTGCATGAACGATTTATTGCAATGTGCAACGGTTTATTAAAAAGCCAAATTATTAACTTATTGATATTTAATGATTTTTTTGTGAAGCCGAGTTGGCATGCTGATTGCGATCATGATTAGTGCTAGCGCCAGGATACGGCGTACACTCAAAACAGGAGTCACACCATGAAGAAGACTTTCAGCCATTTCGCTCTTGCCGCCGCCGCTGTTACCGCTCTAAGCATGCCGCTTGCCGGAGGTGCGTTTGCTGCCACAAACCATCAAACGATGACGTTGGCCGCTAATGACAACGTGGAGAAGGCAGAGGAAACAGTTTCCGACACATGGATCACTGGAAAGGTGAAATCTTCTTTCCTTGCTGATGATCATATCAAAGGGACCGATATCAAGGTCGAGACCAACAAAGGTGTAGTCTCCCTTTCAGGTACCGTTGCGACAGACGCTCAGCGTGAGCTGGCTGTTGAGAAAGCAAAAAATATCAAAGGCGTTAAAGCCGTATCGGCTGATGGCTTGAAATCGGCCGAGTAATCTAAAGTGGCGGGCTTGAAGCCCGCCACTTTTAGTATCTGTGAGGTAAGTGCCATGTCTGGAAAAGCAGATGCCTTTGTGGATCTGATTGAAGTTTCTCGTAATGGCAGAACATTCTACGAGTCAGCGATCAATGCAGTGAGCAGTCCCCAGCTCAAAGCGTTGTTCTCTGAGATGGCTCAGATGAAAGCGGGTCTGGTTATCCTGTTAAGTAGCCAGACATCCTTGCATGGCAGGCAGCCTGCTAATGACAGTCTTTTTGTAAGCTCTTTCAAAGTGCTTTATGAACAGACCAGAGCTGCTCTGGCAGAAGCGGGGGATACCACCTATATTCAAGTGTTAGAGGAGTCTGAGGACCAGCTTCTCCACCTGTTGGAACAGGCCATACACGATATGCCGGAACTGGAAGCCAAGCCGCTGGTTCAGGAGCAGCTACAAAAAGCCAAGCTGTGCCATGATCACCTTTTAGAGCTCAAGCTTCGCCTTAACGTGGCCTAATTACTGGCCGCGCTTGCTTTCAATCTTGAACAGCCGGTCGCCGCGAAACGTCAAATAGTGATACATGCCGTTCCATGGGCCATACACCCATTCTTCGACTTTAACGTCGCTGCGTCTTCTGTAACTGTCTACAACCTCAATGTAACCCAGGTTAGCACGGCTGCCGGGCCTTCCACATTTACGGTAAATTTCGCTGATATGGTCATCTGTATTGACCAGCTGACTACCGCATCGTAAGGACTCGGCATGAGCAGGCCACACTATGGTAGAGAGGATGAGCAGTACAGAGACTCGAAGAGCATTAAAGGGCATGAACAGGCTCTAATCACGTGTGAATTCGATGCTGACAAGCCGGTTGGCTTCAAATGTCAAAATGTAGGTTCCACCATTCCAGGGACCGTAAACCCATTCTTCCCGTGTCGATTCCCTACGACCATAGTCACCCTGCGTGTAGCCTATAAAATCTCGATGCGCAGGTTCGCCGCATTTCTGTTGTACCTCAAACGTACGGTCGCCCCGGTTAACCAAGTTACTGCCGCAGCGGAGCGTGTCACCTAGCGCCACCGAGGCGGAGAGCGCTAGTAATAGGGCTATGGCGGTTGTGGTGTATCTCATCTGCTGTCCTAGCTACTGCCAAGATGAAGTTGTGCCGCGATACGCCCATTATTGCCTTGCTGGCTTGTATTGACATCAATTAAATAAATACGGCCTTCCTCAAGCCCGGTCTTTTCTACGAGGTATTGCTTGATGTTTTGAGCACGCGCCTGTGCCAGTCGTCGCAGAAGCAGATCACTCGTTTTCCATGAATCAAGAATGGCAGCACTCAGACGCTGCTGCCGCTCGGTATCGCTCAGGTGTGTCCACTCGGCAGGCGGCTGTTGTTTAAGGCGGGTACGGTAAATCCCTTCTAGCAAGGCAGGTCGCATATCTTCCGGTACGGCAAGCTGGGTGGCATCTGCGGGAACCTTGTCGCCTCGCCGCTGCAGCAAATTGTAGTACTGTGTCTGGAATTCGCGCTCCAAGCGCTGCGCAGAAAGTGAAGGGCCGTCGATCTCAACCGCGCTACGGCCTTCTACATCCAGTTGCAGCTGCGGACGCCTTTTTAGCGCCTGGGCCAGCGTATCGAGCGACTGACGCGCCTCACCCGTCAAGTTGACCGAGGCCGCTTCAAAGGGTATCTCGTTGAGATCCGTTTCTGCTCGACCTGCCAAGCCTGCCAGCATCTTGAAGGGCGATTGGACGGCCCTTGCAATAACGTTGCGCATCGTTTGCCAGATGATGGGCGCCACGCTGAAGTTAGGGTCGTTGAGGTTACCCGCGACAGGGAGAGTCAGGTCAATTCTGCCGTGGGAGTCCTTGAGTAGCGCAACCGCAAGCCTGACAGGCAGGTCGACGGCATCAGGGCTGTCAATCCGTTCACCTAGCTCAAGCTGATCCAATACCAGATGGTTTTGAGCATCCAGCTTGCTGTTGTCGATCCGGTAGTTGAGATCCAGGTCCAGGCGCCCTTTGCGGATGGCATAGCCGGCGAATTTTCCGGAATAGGGCGTGAGGGTTGTAAGTTCAACATGACGGAATGCTGCTGTTACGTTGAGTTTGTTGAACGGATCCAGTGGGTTCAGACGACCTTTGATATTGACGGGTGCAAAGCGATCCACCTTGCCGGTCAGGCTTATTTCCGCCGGATCGGAGGCCTTTGTATCCAGCGTGCCGACCTGACCGTTCAGCTCCTGAATAGCCGTTATGAAGCTGGGCGTAAGGCTATAGTCTGCAAAATTGGCCGAGCCGTTAACGACATGAATACCGCCGATGTGCAGGGTTAGCGGAGTGGTGTTGTCAGGTGCTTCGTCTTTGGGTTGAGGAATCAGCAGCTGACGAAAGTTGGTGGTCAGGTCTTCGTTGATAATAAGACGGGCATAGGGGCGCAGCAGGGTAATGTCATCAATGGCGAGACGCTGGCCATGCTCGTAGCTGATACCTTTGAGCGTAAGCGTTTGCCAGCGCAGGAAGTCACGCTGGCGCTGGGTATCTAGAGTATGTAGCTGGGTGAGCTGGGCCTGCCCGGTCACGGACAAGGCAAGAGGCGCTGTATCATGGAGAGAGAGGTTGATGTCGCTTGCCAGCATGCCGCTCCGCACTTCAAGGCGGATATAGGGGGCAATATAGGCTTGGGCCAGACGCAGGTCGATATCATTATTCACGATATGCAGGCGAGCGGTCACAGGACTCAGTGTCAGCTCACCGCTAACCTCAAGCTGCCCATGTAGACCAACTTGAGCGTTGAGGTTGACCGTGGTCGGCATTTGGCCTGCCAGATCAAGGCTGGATAACGCCAGGTTGATGTCCTTTATGTCCAGATCTACAGGTGCTGAAGCGGCCAGGTCTTTTAGATGAAGACGGCCGCCTTGTAGGTCAGTCTTGCCAATGCTGATCTGCCAATTCGGTGTGTCGGGTAACGCCTCGGGTTGCTCCGGGAAGGTAAACAACTTGGCCCAATCCAGCTGACCGTCCCGATCCCGAGATACCCAGGCCTCCAAGTTTCGGGTCTCGAGCTTTCCCAGATGGATCTGGCGTTTGGTCAGGTCCAGTGTGGCATCGGCAATAGCGAGGTGGTTTAGATGTATCTGTGGCGTGGCATTGACTGCTTTGCTGGAAAACTCATCAAGGCTCAGGCTGGTCTTGGACAGTTGTAGTTGAAAGGTTTTTCCTGTTTCGAGGTGGTACTGAGCATGCCCATTCAACCGACCCTTATCGAGTGAAAGCGGTAGCGCTTCGCTGACGTAGGCCCACCAGGGGGCCAGCGCAGCCTCCTTGAGCTCCAGGGAGCCATTAAGGGTGAAGGGGACCAAGTGGAGCGTTCCTTCGCTTGTGAGTGCCCCATCCTGGCCTGCTTGGGCATTCAGGCTGTAGCGGCCTGGATTTTCTGTGCGGGTGCCGATGTTTTCCAGGGTCAGATCAATGGGGTTGAAACTGACTTCGACGGGCTGTTTGAGCTGTTGATCTCGGTAATGCACTTGGGCCCTCTGAAGGACAAGAGCATCGATGGTCAAGGGAAAGGGTGGCTCGGTTGCATTTGCCGTAGGCTTGTCTTGAGGGTCAGAACTCTCAGGCGTTTTAAACAGCTCGGTAAGATTTAGCGTACCGTCTTTCTCGAGCGTAACGTCGACAAGGGGCTCTTCCAGCTCCAGACGCGCCAGATGTGCTTCCCTTCGCCATAAGCTGTTCAGCTCAAGGTCAGCATAGAGGCGCTTGGCTGCCAAGACGGGGTGTTCGGGAGAGCCAATGCGAAACCCTTTCAGTTCTACTTCAAATGTGAAGGGATTAAGGCTGATCTTATCGATCTGAGCAGGCTGCGTGGTGTAACGCGTCAACTGTTGGTTTGCAACGTGCAACGCAACGCGCGGGAGAATCAGAAAACCAAGCAGGCAATACAGCAGGAGGAGCGACAACACAATGGCGGCGCGTTTCAATGCTTTGGGCATGGCGTCTATCCATCAAGAGTGCTCTCCAGTATCGCACGTGCCGCTGTGGTGCCAACGGCAGCATGCGCAAAGCGTGATCGTTACAACTGTAAAATCAAGGTTTTAAGGGGCGGCTGGCCGTCAAAGGACGGGAAGTCCTCGTCTGGCGCGATAACCTGACAGTCACGTACCGGTCTTCCTTGTTTGCTGGCGCAGCGCAGGACAGACTCGCGCCATTCTGCCATGGAGACTTTGGCCAGGTTGTTACAGCACACCAGGGTGCCGTTTTCGGCAGTAGCCAGAAGCGCTGGTTTGAGCAGGCTTTGATAGTCACGCTGAAGGTCTACCGTTCCAAAGGCACTTTTGGCCCAAGCCGGTGGATCAAGAAATACAAGGTCGAATTGCTTTGGGTCCAGGCGAGGATAACTGGGCAAGCGCTGGCCTCGACGATGAGTGATAGGTAAGCCGGCTAGCTGGCGAATAGCGGGGAAATAGTCCGACTGAACGAACTGCATGGGCGGCAATGAAGGATTGAGAGTACCGTTTTCCTGACCTACAGCCAGATTGCGCGTAGCGAAGTCCAGATTCCAGACCTCCTGCGCTCCACCAGCCGCCGCGCAGAGTCCTACACCGCAAGTATAGGCAAAGAGATTCAGGACTGACTTGTCCTGGCTGTTCTGCTTGACCCAGCCTCGCGCGTTACGCAGGTCAAGAAAGAGTAACGGGTCTTGGCCGGCATGGCGGCCCCGCACACGATAGGTCAAGCCCCATTCGCGAGCGGCGGTGGCCTCCAGTGCATCTGGTTCGGTTGTATGGGCGGTGCTGCTGCGATCAATCCGGGAATTGCCTTGCGACCGGTCGTTATAGACAAGAAATAATTCCTGGCCCAAAAAACGCTGAACCTGCTGATGCAGTGCAAGGATTACCTCATTTTCAACAGGGGCATGAAAGCTCTGAATCAGTAACTGCGGGCCGTACCGGTCGAGTGTAAGTCCTGCTGCTCCCTCCTGTGATCCATGAAACAGTCGATAGCAATCCGTACCCTGGGTATGAAGTCGTGCAAGGAGCGACTCACGGCGGGACAATGCTGTGTCCAGGGCGGAGAAAAGGGTTTGCATGGGCAGGCCTTGAAGCGAAGAGCAATGAAGGCGTACAGAATACAGATTATTGCGTCCTGCCGTACGACCGATCAGGACTTGGTGGGCTGACCCATGCGGCGTCGTGCCCGATGTGAGGAACCGTTGCGAACCGCCCAGCGTAGCAGGGGAGCTGTACGGTTGACTCCAGCCCTTACCAAATGCCGCTCCGCATGGCCGGGCAGGATATCCAATTGCTGGGCGGCCCATTCAGGTAGCAGATCAATCCCTGCTCTCATGATCAGTGAACCGAACGGCTTGGCCAGCGCACTGGGTGCCGGCGCTGAAAGCAGGATCTGCGTAATCTCACGCGTACGTTCGTCACAGACCAGCTCTGGGCGCATCATATTGAGGTAGTGTTCGATTTCTATCCGGGATGCCGGGACCTGCTGAGCCCCCAGTTGCTTGGCAATCAGAGAGACTTCGCGGTAATAACGGTCCTGCTCTGCGAGGGAAAAGTGGGGATTGAAATAGCGAAGGTAGGCTTTCAGGAAGCTGCTTACCTCTGCGACGTGTACCCACGTCAAAAGATCAGGGTCATCGGCTGCGTAAGGGCGTCCATCCAGGGCAACTCCTTTGATATGACCATGAATCGTCCGGACTTTTTCGATCAACCGTTGTGCATCGGCCTGGTTGCCAAAGGTAGTGGCGGCAATGAATTGGCCGGTACGCCGTAATCGGCCCAGCATATCTTCTCGAAAGCGGGAGTGATCCCAGACACCTGCCAGTGCCAAGGGATGCAGCATTTGCAGAAGCAGGGCGGCGACCCCGCCGATCATCATGCAGGTAAAGTCACTGTGTACCTTCCAGCAGGCGGAATCAGGTCCGAACAGGCCAGGATCCCCAGGTGGGTTTTCGTAATCGACTCCGCCCAGGCTTAGCCCGGTAAGGCTCATGACCTGACTTTCAATACGGCGTCGCAGGATTTCCATTACAGCCCCAAATGATGCTTCATCACGTAAAGCTTAATGGATAACGAGCCGCCAGACATCCAACGCTATGCCCGGCGGCGGTTTTACTCACTTTTTGGCTGCAAGATTCTGCCGATGCTCAATCAGCTCCTGCACGACGGAAGGATCAGCCAGGGTGGAGGTATCGCCCAGAGTGTCCAGCTCATCACAGGCAATCTTGCGCAGGATACGTCGCATGATCTTGCCAGAGCGTGTCTTGGGTAGCCGCGGCGCCCACTGGAGGAAGTCCGGTTTTGCAAAGCTGCCAATCTCGGAACTGACCTGAGCCAGCAGGCGCTTTTTCAGCTCATCCGTGGGTTGCACACCGCCCATTGGGGTGACAAATGCATAGACGCACTGGCCTTTCACATCATGGGGGCAGCCTACTACAGCGGCCTCGGCCACTTCGTCATGCAAAGCCAGCACGCTTTCCACTTCTGCCGTGCCGATTCGGTGGCCGGATACGTTGATTACGTCATCCACGCGGCCGGTAATCCAGTAATACCCATCTTCATCACGGCGGGCACCGTCACCGGTGAAATAGTAGCCGGGGTAAGCCTTGAAGTAGGTATCGATCATACGTTGATGATCGCCATAGATGCTTCGGATCTGGCTGGGCCAGCTGGCCTTGATAGCCAGAACACCTGCGGCAGGGCCTTCGATCTCCTTGCCTTTGTCGTCCAGAAGAACAGGCTGAACGCCAAAGAAGGGGCGTGTAGCCGAGCCGGGCTTGAGGTCCGTTGCGCCAGGGAGCGGTGCGATCAGGATGCTGCCTGTTTCGGTCTGCCACCATGTGTCGACAATAGGGCAGCGCTTCTCACCTACGACGCGGTAGTACCATTCCCACGCTTCAGGGTTAATGGGCTCGCCTACACTACCCAGCAAGCGGAGGCTGGCGCGGGAGCTTTTGTGCACATGGGCGTCTCCCTCACGCATTAGTGCCCGAATGGCGGTGGGGGCTGTATAGAAGATGTTAACCTGATGCTTATCCACGACCTGCCAGAAGCGTGAGGCATCCGGATAACTGGGCATGCCTTCGTACATCAGCGTTGTTGCCCCATTGGTCAAGGGACCATAGACGATGTAACTGTGGCCGGTTACCCAGCCGACGTCCGCGGTGCACCAGAAGATCTCACCTTCGTGATAATCAAATACATACTTGAAGGTCATTGCAGAGCCCAGCAGGTAACCCCCGGTGGTATGTAATACCCCTTTGGGTTTACCGGTCGAGCCCGAGGTGTAGAGGATGAAGAGCGGATCTTCCGCATCCACCGGTTCGGCTGGACATTCATCACTGACGTTTTGCACGGCGTCGTGGTACCAAACGTCCCGACCTTCGGTCCATGCAATATTGCCCTTGGTGCGCTGTACTACGATCACATTGGAAACATTCGGGCATGAGGCTAAGGCCTTATCCACATTGTTTTTGAGCGGGACACATTTGCCGCCGCGGGTCCCTTCATCGGCGGTAATGACGGTACGGCAATCGGCATCCAGGATACGGTCGCGCAGGGCGTCGGGAGAAAAACCGCCAAACACCACAGAGTGGACCGCACCCAGCCGGGAGCAGGCCAGCATGGCATAGGCCGCTTCGGGAATCATGGGGAGATACAGGCACACACGCTCACCTTTCTTGACGCCATGCGCCTTCAGAACGTTAGCCAGCCTGCAAACATTCTGGTGCAACTCACGGTAGGTGATTTTCTGGGAGTCGGAGGGATTGTCGCCTTCCCAGATAATGGCGACCTGGTCCGCACGCTTGTCCAGATGGCGGTCGACACAGTTGTAGGACACATTCAGTTGACCACCCTTGAACCATGAGGCTTCACCCTTGGCCAGATCGCTATGGTGAACTTCATCCCACGGTTTGAACCAGTCAAGCATGGCTTTGGCCTGCTCACCCCAAAAGCGCTCAGGGTCTTCAATGGACTGGCGATAGAGACGCTCATAGCCTTCTTTATCCAGAAGGGCTTGCTTTTGCACTGCTTCGGGCACGGGGTAGCGATGGTGTTCCGACATGGCGGGCTCCTGTTGTGGTTGTTCTCCGCTTCCATCCACATTAGGCGCTATTTGGGCGATGGGGTTCAGCCAGGCGATAGAGTGTGTGTATTTCTGGCCGAAAGTCGTAGGTGAAAATAAAAAAACGCCGCAAGAGCGGCGTTTTGAGCGGAGCGGATTGGTCAGCCGCGATGGTGCTGGCGGAAGTACTCGATCAGACCTTGAGTCGAGGCATCTTCCGCAGCCTCTTCTCCATTGCCAACCAAATGCTGATAGACGCTGTTACCCAGCTCTTTACCCAGCTCTACGCCCCACTGGTCAAAGGCATTGATACCCCAGATCACGCTTTGTACGAATACCTTGTGCTCATAGAGCGCCACCAGGGCGCCTAGGCTGCTCGGGGTTACGCGCTCGAATACCAGCGTATTGCTGGGGCGGTTGCCCGGGATGACCTTGTGCGGAGCCAGGAATGCTACTTGCTCATCAGGCAGGCCCTTAGCGCGCAGTTCGGCTTCCGCTTCTTCAAGCGTCTTGCCGCGCATGAGGGCCTGGCTCTGGGAGAGGCAATTGGCATACAACCAGGGGTGATGATCAGCAATGGGATGATGGCTGGAGGCCGGCACGATGAAATCGCATGGAATCATCGGGGTGCCCTGGTGCATCAGCTGGTGATACGCGTGTTGCCCATTGGTGCCTACGCCACCCCAGATGACCGGGCCGGTTGCCGTGGCGACGGGAGTACCGTCCTGGCGAACACGCTTGCCATTGGACTCCATATCCAGCTGCTGCAAATGCTTAGTGAAGTCGCGCAGATAGTAATCGTAGGTCAGTACAGCGTGGCTCTGAGCATCCCAGAAGTTGCCATACCACACACCCAGCAGGCCCAGCAGCACGGGCAGGTTGCTTTCGAAGGGCGTGTTCAGGAAGTGCTGGTCCATAGCATAGGCGCCAGCCAGCAATTCCTTGAAATTGGATACACCGATGGCAATGGCAACAGGCAGGCCGATTGCCGACCACAGCGAGTAACGGCCGCCGACCCAATCCCACATCGGGAAAATGTTTTCTTCGCTGATCCCGAACTCAACGGCTGTCTTCACGTTACTGGAGACCGCAATGAAATGCTTATGCAGATCCTGCTCGGCGCAGCCCTGGCCAAGGCACCACGCACGTGCAGCCTGGGCGTTTTTCAGGGTTTCCAGGGTACCGAAGGATTTGGAGGAAACGATGAATAAGGTCGTTTCGGCTTCCAAGCCGGTCACCAGTTCATGGAATTCGCTGCCATCGATGTTTGCGAGGTAATGGCAGCGGACCTGCGACTGTGCGTAAGGCGTGAGTGCCTCGGCAACCTGCTGGGGCCCGAGGAAGGAGCCGCCGATTCCGATATTGACGACATCTGTGATCGGCTTGCCTGTGTGTCCTCGCCAGAGGCGGTTATGGATACGGTTGACCAGGTCGGTCATGCGGCCCAGTACCCGATGTACCTCCGGCATGACATCTTGCCCGTTCACCATCACCTTGTTGCCTAGCGGGCGGCGCAGGGCTGTATGGAGTGCAGGACGATTTTCCGAGGAATTGACGGGCTCGCCTGACAATAACGCCTTGATCGCGCCTTCAAGGTTTGCTTCACGTGCCAGGTTGATCAGCAGGTCGCGAGTCTGCTGAGTTAGCAGATTCTTGGAGTAGTCCAGAAACAGCCCGCAGGCGCTCAATGAAAATTGCTTGAAGCGTCCTGGGTCCGCCGCGAACGCATTACGCATAGTGAAGGACTGCATCTCCTGACGATGTTCTGTCAGTGCCTGCCAGGACTTCAACTCGGTAACGTTGATAGGCTGTTTGTAATACTCCATTGGGATTCGCTTCCTTCTGTAGGTATTGTCGTACGTTGTGCACTACATCTTGGGATAAAGCTTGTGGCACGCCCAGCTATAGCACGCCAGATAGAGCGCGTCAGTCAAGCTAATGATGGCCGTCAGACACGAAAAAGCCCGGGGTGTTCCGGGCTTTAGCGAAGCGGTGCTCATCCTGCTGATTAGATATCAAGCTCGAATGACAAATTATCAATCAACCGCGTGTTTCCAACATAGACGGCCAATAGTATTACCAGTTGCCGATCGGCTTCTGCCGCCGGGCGCAATGTGCCTTGCTGGCGAAGCTCCAGATAATCCACTCGCAGGCCATCCGCTTCAAGCTGCTGTCTGGCTTCGTCGAGCAGGGCAGGGTAATCGCGGCGACCTGCCTGGATATGCTCGGCCACTTGTTTCAGCAAGCTATACAGGCAAGGGGCCGTGGCGCGCTGTTCGCCATTGAGGTAGCCGTTACGTGATGATAGTGCCAGCCCATCGGTGTCTCGAACGGTAGGCTGACCTATGATCTCGATAGGCATGTTCAGGTCATTGACCATTTTGCGGATAACAGCGAGCTGCTGGTAGTCCTTTTCACCAAACACAGCGACATCAGGCTGGACCATGTTGAACAGCTTGCTGACAACCGTGGCGACGCCTTCGAAATGACCGGGGCGGCTGGCGCCACACAGGCCTTCCGAAACGACCGGGACGCTGACCCGTGTCTGGTGGTCCATCCCTTCGGGATACATCTCCGATACGGCAGGTGCAAACAGAACTGCGCAGCCGGCCGCTGCCAGTTTCTCCTGGTCAGCGGCAAGCGTTCTCGGGTATTTGTCCAGGTCTTCGGTGGGACCGAACTGCAGTGGATTGACAAAAATACTGGCAACCACAAAATCGCTATGGGCCCGCGCTGTATCAACCAGGGCGACATGGCCTGCATGCAGATTGCCCATGGTGGGAACAAAGCCGATGCGCTTGTCTGAGCGGCGGGCCTCGGCGACTGCGTTTCGCAGCTCGCTGATAGTGTGTACGGTAATCATGCCGAAAATCCGTGTTCTGGTGCGGGAAAGGTGCCGCTCTTGACAGCCTGGACATAGGCTGTGAAGGCTTCTTGGATACTGCTCTGGCCGGCCATGAAATTCTTCACGAACTTGGGTGAGCGGCCTGTCAGAGCAAGGCCTAGCATGTCGTGCATGACCAGTACCTGCCCATCCGTGTCCGCGCCGGCACCGATACCGATGACCGGTATGTTGGCAGCGCGTGTGATGTCGGCCGCCAGCGGGCTGGGGACACACTCAAGCACAATCATGGCAGCTCCGGCTGCCTCAAGCGCCTTGGCATCTTCACGCAGCTGCTGGGCGCGAGCCTCATCACGCCCTTGTACCTTGAAGCCACCAAACACATTTACTGACTGAGGCGTAAGGCCCAGGTGCGCGCAGACCGGAACGCCCCGTTCAGCCAGCTGGCGAATGGGTTCTGCCAGCCAGGCAGCGCCTTCTAGCTTGATCATGTGCGCGCCGGCCTGCATCAGTGTGCCAGCATTCTGGAAGGTCTGCTCCAGTGTCGAGTAAGCCATAAAGGACATATCGGCCACGATAAGTGCGCCACGATTGCCGCGTTTTACGCAGGCCGTGTGATAGGCCATATCGGCTGTGGTAACAGGCAGTGTACTGTCGTGGCCCTGAAGGACCATGCCCAGGGAGTCGCCTACCAGCAGTATTTCGACGCCCGCCTGGCTAGCCGTATGGGCAAAGGTCGCGTCATAGCAGGTCAGCATGGTGATTTTTTCACCGCGCTGTTTCAGCGCCTGCAAAGTGGTGAGGGTAACCTCAGGCATATCAAACTTCCTCTTCAGGCTGTGTCCTGAATGGCTGGGGACATAACAGTCGTATCTTTTTGTTCTGGTTGATGGCTGTAGCGAACTACAGATCTCATCGCTTGCCTGCCAATTCTGCAGAGGACACAGCCTGTCTGTAGGCGGTAACAAAGGGATGGCCAGGCAAGTGGGTGCCTATAGTCTCGGCGAGTTCAGGGGAAGTCAATCACGATGTGTTACCGGAACGTTACGGTAACACTATGACTTGCAAGTCCCTTATTCCAGTCGCTCCAGGCCCACGAACGGGCACTGGTCCAGCAGAGCCTGCAACAGGCTGCCATCGGGCAGGCGCAACTCACCCGAGGCAATTTCGGCCAGAGGGTAGAGAACGAACGCCCGGGCATGCATGTGATAGTGCGGTACGGTCAGGCGGGGCTCATTGATCGTGTGGCTGCCGAATAGCAGGATATCAAGGTCTAGTGTTCTGGGGCCCCAGCGCTCATCCTTGCGGACTCGACCCTGCTGTTGCTCGATGGCTTGCAGCTCATCCAGCAGCGCAAGTGGTTCCAGAGCGGTATCAAGCGCCGCGACAGCATTTACATAGCGGGGCTGATCAGCCGGGCCCAATGGGTCGCTTCCATAAAAGGAGGATCGGGAGACAAGTCGGCTTTGCGGAAGTGTATTCAACGCCGCCAGCGCTGATTCAAGCTGGGTGCGGGGCTCCGCCAGATTACTGCCGAGCCCGATGTAAACACGCTCCATCGATTACTCCGCTGGCGGGGTAGGTTTGTCGGTGCCAGGTGTGCGACGCTTGCGTGACCCACCGCCACGGCGACGCTTGCGGACCGCGCCCTTGCCGTCCTCCTGACTCAGTTCACGAATCATCTCTCGACGTTGACTGTCGCTGACTTCCTGATAACGCGTCCACCATTGACCCAGGTTACCGGTACGCTCGCCGGCGCTCTCACGCAACAGGAGGAAGTCATAGCCTGCCCGGAAGCGGGGGTTTTCCAAGAGCATATCGGCGCGTTTGCCTTGACGGCGAGGCAAGCGTTCCTGCATGTCCCAGATCTCGCGCATGGGAATGGTAAAGCGCTTGGGAATGGCGATCCGGCGACACTGTTCGAGCGTAATGTCGTGAGCCGCTTCCTGCATGGCTGGAATCGGCGGCAGCCCCTTTTCCTGATGGTAATCCACGCGGGCGGGAAGGGCAGGCCAGAGCAGCGCTGCAAATAGGAAGGCGGGTGTTACCGGCTTGCCTTCACGAATACGTGCGTCCGTATTGGCCAACGCCTGCTTGATGAGACGGCCTGTGTATTCAGAGTTCTTTTCGAGCGCTTCAGCTGTTGCCGGGAACAGAGGGGCAAAGAGATCATAGGTGACCAGCAGCTCATAGGTGCGCTCTGCGTTACCGCTCAGGAACAACTTGAGCACTTCATCGAACAGACGGGAGGCTGGGATATCCCTTAACAGGTGTGCCAGGCGGCGAATAGGTGCCGCTGTCTGCTCTTCGATCTCGAAGCCCAGCTTAGCCGCGAAGCGTACGGCTCGCAGCATGCGTACTGGATCTTCCTGGTAGCGCTGCTCGGGATCTCCAATCAGGCGAATCAGGCGATTACGAATATCCGAGGCGCCATTGGCATAGTCGAAGATACGTTCCTGGGTAGCTTCGTAGTACAGGGCATTGATCGTGAAGTCACGCCGCTGTGCATCCTGCTCCTGATTGCCATAGATGTTGTCACGAAGGATGCGCCCACTTTCGTGGCGGGCGGAGTGAACGGAGTCTTCATCCTCTTCTTCTTCGGGGTGATTGGCACGGAAGGTCGCCACTTCAATGATCTCTCGGCCAAAATGCACGTGGACCAGCTTGAAGCGACGTCCAATGACGCGTGCATTGCGAAATTCAGCGCGTACCTGCTCAGGCGTTGCGTTGGTCGCGACGTCGAAATCCTTCGGCTCAACGCCCAGCATCAGATCTCTTACGCAACCACCGACCAGATAGGCCTGGTAGCCAGCCTTCTCCAGCCGATCCACAACGCTCAGGGCATGGCGACTAATCTGTTCACGCTCCAGCGCGTGCTGGCTACGAGGAATCACGATAGGTAGTTCAGGCTTACTGGGTGCGCGACGTAATGGCGAACGCAGGGACTGGATCAGCTTTTTCAGCATTGATAGCACTGTTCTTGAGGTCGGCGGAGCGAGCGGAAACCCGCGGTTATGGCGGATTCTAGCATTATAGGAGGGGATCTTGAATGATGGCTGGCGTGAAGCTTAAGGCACTGGGGGAGCCGAAGCTCCCCCCCAAATTGGTACGTGCTTTGTTTTTATTGTTATATCGAACCTGTTGTTTTTCTTGTCTGGTCCGTCCTGGTCGGATACCTGCCGCCAGGAGGGCTCCCAAATTCGGGGCCAAGAGCAAACGGATTACTTTGGACGCTGATGCCGTCATGATCACAATTGATCTATCCAGTGCAGGTGCTGCCTCAGGGCAGTTTTATTGTTCTCGGCCTGGTACGGGGCAAATGCTCCGCAATCGACTCTTCTCCAAAATGATCAGTTAGCTACGCCTCCGCCTGCTTGTTCTTATTGTGCTGGAGTCGTTACGTCTTATTTTTATTAGGGGTTTTACTGATTTTTTATTTTTGTTGTGCCAGATATAAAGCAGATGCTGTGCCAACTTTTAAAAATCGTTTTAAAACAATGGCTTATGAAAATATGTAGTGTTTTTTTAGACGGGCAACATGAGAAATTCGTTACCGTTAACCTCGCCTGATGTTACGGCGGTAACACATTCTGAAATGATGGCCCTGTGTTACCCGCAAAAAAAACGCATCGGTAACGATGCGTTTTCTGTCTATCAGGACAGGTCGGTGCTGGTAGCGCCCGTTTTTCGGCGCGGAATACCAAGCCGTTGACGTCGCTCCCACAAGCACTTGCGACTTATGCCAAGCTTGCGGGCTAATTCGGTCTCGGTCATGTGGTCCTGGTGTTCAAGCACAAAGTGCTGGAAATAGTCCTCCAGGGAGAGGTCTTCCGTAGGCTCATGGCTGACATTGGAGGAGCCCAGAGGCGTCTCGAGTGGATCAAGGAAGTGTTCGGAAAGGTCCAAATCTTCCAGTTCAATATCGATGCCGAGCAGGTCCGGTTCGATTTCGTTCTTCTCGCTGAGAATGACGGCTCGTTCGATTGCATTCTCCAGCTCCCGAACGTTACCCGGCCAGCTGTAATGGCGAATGGCGAGTTCAGCTTCCTGGCTGAAATGCATGGCCTCGCGACCCATGCGGTTGGATTGGCGGGCCAGAAATACGCGGGCGATTTCCAGCACGTCATTGCTTCGCTCACGCAACGGCGGAAGGCGCAGGGAAATAACATTCAGACGATAATAGAGGTCTTCCCGGAATGGCCCGGTCTTGGCCAACGTCTTCAAATCACGGTGAGTGGCTGCAATCAGGCGGACATTGACCTTTTGCGACTGCACCGAGCCGACGCGGCGAATCTCGCCTTCCTGCAAGACACGCAGCAGGCGTGCCTGAGCTTCCAGCGGCAGCTCGCCGATTTCGTCCAAAAAGAGCGTACCGCCATCAGCTGCCTCGACCAGGCCAGTGCGGCTTGCGCTAGCACCTGTAAAGGCACCTTTCTCATGGCCGAACAGTTCGGACTCGATCAACGTTTCGGGAATGGCAGCGCAGTTCACAGAAATCAGAGGCGCTTTTACCCGGCGTGACAGGTTATGAAGTGCACGAGCCACCAGCTCCTTGCCCGTACCGGACTCCCCCTGAATGAGCACGGTGGAATCAGTAGGGGCAACCTTGCGAATCTTCCCATACAGATCCTGCATGGGAGCACAACTGCCGATGATACCAATGTCGCTGTCGTGGACTGGCAGCGCTTCGGCGCGAGTGGCTGGACGCTCCGGCGGTGTCTGCTGCGGGGCCTGTTCGCGCTCGATGAGAATGCGCGCAACCGCCTGCAGCATTTCGTCATGGTCGAATGGCTTGGCGATGTAGTCGACAGCGCCTTGCTTCATGGAGTCTACGGCAGAGCGCAGGCTGGCATAGCTGGTCATGATCAGCACCGGCTTGCCTACAGCCAGGTCGATCAGCTCAGTCCCAGGGGCACCGGGCAGGCGCAGGTCACTGATAATCAGGTCGAACGATGGAATGTCGTAACGATCCTGCGCTTCCTGCACAGAGCCAGCCTCGCTGACCTGAAACTGATTGCGCTCGAGCAATCGACGCAGGGCCGAGCGAATGATGGTTTCGTCTTCGACGATCAAAATATGTGCCATATTGGGCTCTCTCGACGGTGGCAGAGCGGAGGCGCCAGGCAGTGGCGCATCTCGTTTCCGCTCTACGTTCCGGTTACGGCTCGATCAGGTTGTTCAAAATGACGCGGCAAATTCACACGTATACGCGTACCGCGGCCTTGCACAAGGTCGATCGGGCTGTCGATCATTATGTCTCCATAATGCTCTTCCACGATGGAATAGACCAGAGCAAGGCCAAGTCCCGTCCCTTTACCAGGGTCTTTGGTTGTAAAGAAGGGCTCGAAAAGACGGCTGATTATGGCTTTTGGGATGCCGGAGCCTTCGTCCTCGACGATAAGCGTTACCGTCTGCCCACGGGCTTCGCTACGCACCTTGATCGTGCCGGTGGGTGGCGAGGCATCGCGAGCATTGGACAATAGATTGATCAATACCTGAGCAAGCCGTTGTGGGTCGCCTTTGACCCAGTGCTCCGGATCGCACAGGTTCTGGAACTCGACATCGACGCTGCGGCGGTTAAGCGACAACAGCGAGATGGCTTCTTGTGCAGTATCTAACAGTCTGACCGGCTCTGGGTCATGTTGCCGACCACCGGCATGGGCAAAGCTCATCAGTGATTGAACGATGCGGGTGATGCGGCGTGTCTGCTCGACGATCTGTCCGCTAATCTCCTGAATTTCTGCATCCGCTTCGCGTTCTTCCTGAAGGATCTGTGCCAGGCAGGCAATACCGGTAACCGGATTACCAATCTCGTGGGCGACTCCTGCTGCGAGGCGGCCAATAGAGGCGAGGCGCTCGGAGTGAATCAGTCGATCCTCAAGCAGTTGGGTCTCACTGATGTCTTCCACGACCAGAACGTTGCCGCTGTTACCGGGGGCAAGAGGCTCGTCGATGGCCGCCTTGTGCAAATTGAGCCAGCGCTGGTTGCTGTCGAGTGCCAGGCGCTGTTTGTATAGATGCTGGTCGGGAGAGCGGAGAAAGCGTTCGAACAGGGCTTTCCAGGGCTCAGGTAGTGCCGAAAGGCGCGAGCCTACAACTTGCACTGAGTCGATGTTTGTCAGCCGCTCCATGGCCCGGTTCCACATCAGGATCTCGCAGTCCTGGGCTAGCGCGCAAACACCCATGGGCAGTTCCTGCAGGGTTTGCCGGTGGTAACGACGCAATGCGTCCAGTTCGGCTGCAAGACCTGTAAGACGGGACTGATAATCTTCCAGACGGCTTTCAATAAAATGGATGTCTTCGGTGACATAGGCCTCGCTGCCTTCCTTGTAAGGCAGGAACGTTTCGACGATATCCTGGGCGACCCGTGGCCCCATCAGGCCTGACAGGTTGGCCTCGATACGGTCTCTGAGCCGACGTAGCGCGTACGGGCGGCGCTCGTCGAAGGGAAGCAGCAGATCGCTGAGGGCGCGCTCTACTTCCTTCTGGGCGGTCTTGGCACCCAGGGGCTTGGCCAGCTGAGTAGCGAACTCCTGGGGCGAGGCGGCAATCAGCTCCCGTCGCTGGGGCCGTCTGACATTGTCTACCGCACAGGCTTCCGCCGCGCTTTTTTCCTCATCGCTGGCTTCGGTGAACAGAGAGACCAGTGCAAACACCAGAACGTTAGCGGCCAGTGACGCCAGGGCTGCCAAGTGCCAGTTGGTGGCATCGATGTAGTAGGAGAAAGGACCGACTTCGAAGCCTTTCATGAAGCCAAGCGCCGGCAGCAGCATGTTCAGCGTCCATAGGCCCATGCCGGTCAGAAGGCCTGCGATGAAGCCGCGGTGATTGGCGGTCTGCCAGTAGAGAACAGATAATGCGCCTGGTAGAAACTGCACCGTGGCCACAAAGGCAACAATGCCAAGGCTCGACAGGTCGCTATGATTACCGATCAGACGGTAAAACCCATAGGCGGCCATGATGATGGCTGCAATCAATCCGCGGCGCGTCCAGCGTAACCAGCGATAGATATTGCCGTCGGTAGGTGGCTGATACAGGGGCAGCACCAGGTGGTTGAGCACCATGCCAGACAAGGCCATGGTCATCACGATGATCACGCCGCTGGCGGCGGACAGGCCTCCTACAAACGCTACCAGCGCCAGCAGCGGTTTATCCAGCGCCATGCCCACGCCCAATGTGAAATATTCCGGGCTCGTGGGAGCACCAAGAGCAAGACCGCCCCAGAGAATCGGTGGAATAGCCAGGCTCATCAATAACAGGAACAACGGAAGGCCCCAGCTGGCGCTGACAAGGGCACGGGGGCTCAGGTTTTCCGTGAACGCCATGTGATACATGTGTGGCATCACGATGGCCGCCGCAAAAAAGACAAGGAGCAGGATCCGCCAGGGGCCTTCCTGCAAGGGTGTATGCAGTGTGGAAAGTGCTGTCTGATTCTGGGTCAGCCAGGTTTCAAGCCCAGAGGGACCGTCGAACACGGTATAGAGCGTTACCAGGCCAACAGCACCTAGCGCGATGAGCTTGACCAGCGATTCGAAAGCAATCGCTACCACGAGTCCTTCATGGCGTTCGCGAGCGGTAATCTGTCGCGCGCCAAACAGCATGGCGAACAGCGTAATCAGAAAGCAGAAGGCCAGTGCCGGGCCGTCCTGTGCCGGTGCGCTGATCAGAATGCCCGTACTGGTAGCGACCGCCTGGATCTGAAGGGCCAATAGTGGCAGAACGGCAACCACCATCAGCAGGGCCGTGAGTGCGCCTGCCCAGGTACTTCGAAAGCGAAAGGCGAAAAGGTCTGCCAGTGAAGACAGCTGATAGACACGGGTCAGCCGCAGAATGGGGTAGAGCAGCACAGGCGCCAGCAGAAATGCGCCACATAGACCCAGATAATAGGAAAGAAAGCCGTACCCATAGTCATAAGCCAGGCCAACCGTTCCGTAAAAGGCCCAGGCGCTGGTGTAGACGCCCAAGGACAGGGTATAGATGATCGGATGTCTGACCAGGCGGCGGGGGACCCAGCCTCGCTCGGTCATCCAGGCTACGCCAAAGAAAATCAGCAGATAACCTGCGCTAATGGCAAGCAGTTGGGAAATACTAAAGCTCATCGGCATCGCGTTGGCTCTGAAGAATAAAAGTAACCACGATCAGAATCAGCCAGAGTAGGTAAGGGCGATACCAGGCACCAGTCGGGTCGATCCACCAATCCATGATGGCAGGGGAAAACAGGTAGATGCCCACAACCAGGAGCAGGACCAACCGATAGATATACATACTGCATTCTCAAATAGGCCTTGGCTGGATGGTAGCCGATGGACGGGGGGCCTGCATCCGTTAACGCAGGTCTGCCTTATCCGTTTTGAGACGATCTGCGTTGTTACCGGAGTTCAGCTTCGGCAAGCGTATGGGTACGTGGTATCCGGGCAGGCTGCCAGGATTGTATACCCCAGGTCAGAATCTCTCGGGCACTGGCGCCATGGAGCTCGGAGGATGGCTGCTGGCCTAGCGCACGCAGGGCTCTGAGCAGTAGCGGTCCGGCTTGATCGTGCGGAAGAGGCGGGGAGCGGTACGATTTGCCCAGCTTGTGTCCGTCAGGCTGAATGATCAGCGGGACGTGCAGGTAGCGAGGCTGGGGAAAGCCCAGCAGTTCCTGCAGATAGAGCTGACGCGGCGTGGAGTCGAGAAGGTCTGCACCTCGGACGATATCGGTAATGCCCTGCCAGGCATCGTCCAGTACCACGGCGAGCTGATACGCAAACAAGCCATCACGCCGACGGATAATAAAGTCGCCTACGTCCCGTCCTAGATGCTGGCGGAATTCGCCTTGTACCCTGTCGGTAAAGGCATATTCGAGCTCAGGAACCCGGATGCGTATCGCGGCCATGTCATGGGCATGCTGGGCGTTACGGCAGTGGCCTGGATACAGTCCCCCATAGCCTTCCAGCTGTTTGCGCGAGCAGGTACAGGCATAGGCCAGGCCGCTATGCAGCAGGCGCGCTACGGTAGCCTCATAGGCATCATGACGATCACTTTGCCGCTCTACAGCGCCATCCCATTCGAAGCCATAGCGTTCCAGCGTGTCGAGAATGGCTGTTTGGGCACCTGGAACCTCACGAGGCGGATCGAGATCCTCCATGCGTACAAGCCAGCGTCCTCCTGCGGCACGGGCGTCCAGATAAGACGCAACGGCTGCAACCAGTGACCCGAAATGCAGGTAACCGCTAGGTGTCGGGGCAAACCGGCCTATATAGGATGAGGTCGTCATGGTGGGGAATGACAATCGTTAAAAAGCAAGCGGGGCGCCTGAGCGCCCCTTGATCGGTCAGGAACCGATCTGCTTTTCCTTGATTTCCGCCAGTGTCTTGCAGTCGATGCACAGACTGGCTGTCGGACGGGCTTCAAGGCGGCGGATACCGATTTCGATACCGCAAGAGTCGCACCAGCCGTATTCGTTGTCTTCGATCAGCTGAAGCGTCTCGTCGATCTTCTTGATCAGCTTGCGCTCACGATCACGGGTACGTAGCTCGAAGCTGAACTCTTCTTCCTGGGTCGCACGGTCGGCCGGGTCGGCATGGCTGCCGGCATCTTCCTTCATGTGACTTACAGTGCGGTCTACTTCTTCCCGCAGTTCCTGCTTCCATTTATTCAGGATGTTAGTGAAATGGGCGCGCATGCGCTCACTCATGTACTCCTCGCCAGACTCCTCCTGATAAGGTTCGAAGCCACGGGTCAAAGGGGTGTTTTGCTGTTTTTCGTCGGTCGCCATGGATGACCCTCTCACTTTCGCTAATCCTGTCCGCAGGCTGGATACGTCTACTGGGCAAGAGGCCCCCGCGGATGCAAGCGGGCGAACTTACCAGAAGCCTTGGTGCGGCGCTACTACCTGAAGTCCTTGTTATCAAGCCCCAAGGCATATCTTGTGGGTCTTGCTCGAATTATATGTATTGGTGCCGTCTTTATAGCCTTGGTTAGAATCCCCTCTCTCTAACAAGTTCGGATAGACCATGACCAAATCATTTAGTGCGCGTAGCCGTGCCATTGAGCCCTTCCATGTCATGGCCCTGCTGGCTCGTGCCAATCAGTTACAGGCCGCTGGGCATGATGTCATTCATCTGGAGATCGGCGAGCCGGATTTCACGACAGCAGAACCTATCGTCCAGGCTGGGCAGGCGGCGCTGGCGAATGGTAATACCCGTTACACCGCTGCGCGAGGTCTGCCTGAGCTGCGCGAAGCCATTGCCGAATTCTATGCCAAGCGCTATGCCGTCAATATTGATCCCGAACGCATTATGATTACGCCCGGAGGCTCAGGCGCACTTCTGCTAACCAGTGCGCTTCTGGTCGACCCGGGCAAGCACTGGCTGATGGCTGATCCCGGTTATCCCTGTAATCGCCATTTCCTGCGCCTGATCGAAGGGGCGGCCCAGTTGGTCCCGGCCGGTCCGCAGACGCGCTACCAATTGACGCCTGAGCTTGTCGACGCCCATTGGACGCAGGACAGCGTAGGTGCTCTGGTGGCATCGCCTGCCAATCCCACGGGAACAGTCCTGCACAGGGATGAGTTGGAGGCGCTCTCCAGGAATCTATCCACGCGAGGCGGTCATCTGGTGGTGGATGAGATCTACCATGGTCTGACCTATGGGTCGGACGCGGCAAGCGTGTTGGAAGTCGATGACGAGGCCTTCGTTCTGAACAGTTTTTCCAAATACTTTGGAATGACCGGCTGGCGCCTGGGCTGGCTTGTCGCACCGTCGGAGGCTATTCCAGAGCTCGAGAAGCTGGCACAAAATCTTTATATCAGCGCACCCACGATTGCTCAGCATGCGGCCTTGGCCTGTTTCAAGCCAGACGCGATCGAAATTTTCGAGGCCCGGCGTACAGCGTTTCAGCAGCGTCGCGACTTCCTGCTGCCAGCCTTGCGGGCGCTGGGCTTTAAAGTTGAGGTCGAGCCGGAAGGCGCGTTTTACCTCTACGCCGATATGTCTGCCTTTGGCGGTGATGCGTATGCTTTTTGCCAGCACTTCATCGAGACCGAGCATGTAGCCTTTACTCCGGGGCTCGACTTCGGACGCTACCGTGCCGGTCAGCATGTCCGCTTTGCCTATACCCAAAGCCTGCCGCGGTTGGAGGAGGCCGTCACACGCATTGCTCGCGGCCTCAAAACCTGGCGTCCCTGATCATCGAAGCGGAAGTAGTCCATGCAGTTTGATCCACCTCTGGAAGAGGGGCTTTTGATCCGGCGTTATAAACGTTTTTTGGCTGATATCGAGACGGTGACGGGCGAGACTCTGACGATTCATTGCCCGAATACGGGATCAATGCTCAATTGTCAGGCAGAGGGTGCTCGTGTCTGGTTCAGCCGTTCCAATGATCCCAAGCGCAAGCTTCCTGGGACATGGGAGCTTGTAGAGACGCCTCACGGGCGGCTCGCCTGCATCAATACCAGCAGAGCGAACCGGTTGGTGGAGGAAGCGCTATTGGCTGGGGCAATTCCAGAACTTGCCGGCTTTAGCGCGTTGCGTCGTGAGGTGGCTTATGGCGCTGAAAATAGCCGGGCGGATTTTCGTTTGACGTATCCCTCAGGAGAGGTTTTTGTCGAGGTGAAGAGCGTAACGCTCGGCTACAACATGGACTGTGTGGCAGCTTTCCCGGACGCCGTTACGGTTCGGGGAGCCAAGCATCTACGTGAATTGTCGGCGCTGGCGCGTGAGGGCGCGCGTGCTGTGCTGTTGTATTGCGTCAATCTCACAGGTATCGAGGCGGTTCGTCCTGCCGATGATATCGATCCTGCCTACGGACGTGCATTGCGCGAGGCGCTGGAGGCCGGAGTCGAGATTCTGGCTTACGGCGCTGATGTTACGCCACAAGCCATACAGGTGACTCGTCGGCTTAAGGTCGTGATGTAACTCTCGGTGAGATGAGCACGACCACGCCGCTGTGCCCTTCACAGGGCACGAATGAGTCATGACGGTGCAGCGACCAATGGATTCAGTAATGTGAGGCCGACTGATTCCGGTGTGCATGGGAAAATGCGGGCCGGCAGCGGCTCTTGCCTGAATCCTGCTCAGCGAGTCAGGTTTGGCACATCCCGTGCTTACGCTCCCTCCCACTTTACAAACGTATCAATACGTAACCTTTTTGTAATGCGGTTACTCCGTACAGGGTAAAGCCTATGGCCTTCTGCTGTGCCTAATCTGGCGGGTGATGTAACCCTTTGAAGGAGTGAAACATTGGAGTACGCGGTTATTTCTCGTTTCTTCACCTGTTTACCTATGACCAAGCGGACTCAAAAGGTCTTGTTAGGTGTCTCGCTGACTGCAGGCATTGGCATGCCCGTGTTTGGAGCGACGCCACCTGCGCAAGGAGAGGAGAGTGCCCAGGGCGAGGACCTCAGCTACGAAGTCGCTCCGCCGGAGAAAGGAACCTATCTGTCCTCCTGGTATAACCAGAACGTGACACTGATCGGTAGCAAGGACATCAGCTTCGGTCCACGGCCCGTCGATGATATCTATCTCGAATATGAATATTTCGGGCGTAAAGGGCCTTTCGAGCTCTATGGCTATGTCGATATTCCCAAGGTATTAGGGATTGGTAACAGTCACGACAGCGGTGTATGGGATAAAGGCTCTCCCGTGTTCATGGAGCATGAGCCGCGGGTATCCATCGATGAACTGCTGGGTCGCAAGTTGGGGTTCGGCCCTTTCAAGGAGTTCTATGTTGCGTTTGACTGGATTTATGATCACGGTCATAACCGCGAGAACCGGGGCAACACGCTTTATAGCGGCCTGGGAACGGATATCGAGACGGGGACGCGTCTCAACCTCTCCGCTAACCTGTATGTGCGTCGTCAGTGGGAAAATTATGGCGCTGCCAATGAAAACTCCTGGGATGGCTACCGGGCGCAGCTAAAGTACATTCTACCCTTGGGGACGTTCGACAACGGAGCGTCCCTAACATATGTCGGCTTTACCAACGTTGACTTCGGCTCAGATCTGCACGACAAGGCAGGCCCTGCTCGTACCGCCAACGCGACCGTCGCTACTAACGTCCTTATGTATTCCTTTACGCACCTGCGCCTGATGGCAGTAGGGCGCTATTTCCATAATGGCGGACAATGGAAGGATGGCACCGAACTGAATTTTGGTGATGGCCCCTTCAGGGCTCGCTCGAACGGTTGGGGCTATTACTTCGGCGTAGGTTATCAATTCTGATTCATAAAACGAGGCTGGAACGTTTAAAGTGCCGGCCTTTTATCTGCGAGGACCCTTTATGAGCGAGCATGCCGCCACTGAGCATGAACAATTGTTGGAAGAAGCCAAGCTGGCTGCTGACCAAACTTACTCACCGTATTCTCAGTTTCCAGTGGGCGCTGCACTGTTGACCGAGGACGGGCGCGTAATTCATGGCGTAAACGTCGAAAATATTTCCTACGGCCTCACCAACTGTGCCGAGCGTAGCGCATTGTTTTCGGCCATCAGTCAGGGATTTGCTCCACGCAGCTTCAAGGCAATTGCCGTTTATGCTCCCAAGGTTCCTCTGATCAGCCCGTGCGGTGCCTGTCGTCAGGTCCTGCTCGAACTTATGGCGCCTGATGCAGTGATCATCTGCCAGGGTAGCGACGCGTCGGCCACCAAGGTCTGGACACTCAAGGAATTGCTTCCGGGCGCCTTTGATTCTTTCTAACGTCACCGAAGGCTTGCCGGCGTTCGAGTCGGCGCTTGAGGTCCTATTGTGTTCGGAGACAACACTATGATCAGTCTTGTCGGGATGGCTGTGCTCGTCGCTATTGCCGTCGTGCTATCCAGCCATCGCCGCGCTATCCGGCCGCGTACGGTTCTCTGTGCCTTTGGCATTCAGGTCGCGCTGGGGGCCTTTGCACTCTACATCCCCTGGGGCCAGACCGTATTGGCATCGATCTCCAGTGGCGTCTCGTCGCTACAGCTCTATGCGGACAAGGGCATCGAGTTTCTCTTTGGCGGTTTGAGCAGTGCACGCATGTTCGAGGTGTTCGGCAATGGCGGCTTTGTATTTGCCATCAAAGTACTGCCGGTCATTGTCTTCTTTGGAAGCTTTATTTCCGTACTCTACTACCTAGGCATCATGGGCTGGATCATTCGGCTGATCGGAGGGGGCTTGAGGCTGATGCTGGGGACCAGCCGGATTGAGTCGATGGCAGTAACGTCGGCCATCTTTATTGGTCAGTCTGAGGTACCGCTTGTCGTTCGGCCATTTATCGCCGATATGACCCGGTCAGAGTTATTTGCAGTGATGGTTGGCGGGTTTGCAGCCGTTGCCGGGTCGGTATTGCTGGGCTATGCCGGGCTGGGTGTTGATCTCAAATATCTGATCGCTGCCAGCTTCATGGCCGCACCGGGAGGCTTGCTTATGGCCAAGCTGATGGAGCCTGAAACCGAGGCGACCCGGGACGAAACCATCGTGGGTAATCTGGGACAGGGCGAGAATCGGCCAGCCAACGTTATTGATGCTGCCGCAGAAGGCGCTCAGGCGGGTTTGAAGCTTGCCGTGGCCGTAGGCGCAATGTTGCTGTCGTTCATTGCGCTCATTGCCATGCTTAACGGATTGCTCGGCTGGGCTGGCAGTTGGCTGGGTTATCCGCAGATCACGATGCAGCTGATTTTGGGTTATCTGCTGGCGCCTGTCGCATTTCTCCTCGGCGTGCCGTGGAATGAAGCGGTTCAGGCAGGCGGTTTCATCGGCCAGAAAATCGTTCTGAATGAGTTCGTGGCCTATGTGGATCTTGCCAACTATATGGATCCTGCCAAGGCGGCTGCTGCAGGCGTGCAGGTCTTGTCTACCCATACACAAATCATTGTGACTTTTGCTTTGTGCGGCTTCGCCAATTTGGCATCCATTGCCATTCAATTGGGTGGCTTGAGTTCCATTGCTCCGCAACGCCGCTCTGAACTGGCACGGCTTGGACTGCGCGCCATGATTGGCGGGACGCTTTCCAACTTCATGAGCGCAGCGATTGTGGGATTTTTCATCTCGATATGAACCAGGCGGCGCGGTAGTTATATGCTGCGCCTACCTCGTGATGGTGGATTAGCCCGGAGGACTGCCAGGATGTGGTTGGCTCAGGAAGTGATTCGTCGCAAGCGTGACGGCTTGGTACTGGAGCGCTCGGATATCAAGCGTTTCGTTGCAGGAATAACGGACGGAACCCTCAGCGAAGGCCAGATCGCGGCGTTCGCCATGGCTGTTTTTCTCAAGGGCATGACGGTCGACGAGCGCATTTCCCTTACGACTGCCATGCGCGATTCGGGACAAACGCTCTCCTGGAGCCTGCCCGGTCCTGTAGTCGACAAGCACTCCACCGGCGGTGTGGGTGATGTGGTAAGCCTCGTTCTTGCGCCATTGCTGGCAGCTTGTGGCTGTTACGTGCCGATGATCTCAGGTCGCGGCTTGGGCCATACCGGCGGTACGCTGGACAAGCTGGACAGTATTCCCGGTTATAACTGCCAGCCATCGCCTGAACAGTTGAGGCGAGTCGTAGCTGAAGTGGGCTGCGCCATCATTGGGCAGACCGCTGACTTGGCACCGGCGGATAAACGGCTTTATGCCATTCGCGATGTGACCGGTACGGTTGAGTCCATTGATCTTATTACCGGGTCGATCCTGGCCAAGAAGCTGGCGGCAGGACTGGATGTTCTGGTCATGGACGTCAAGATGGGTAACGGTGCCTTCATGGCAGAGACTAGCCAGGCGCAAGCGCTGGCGCAGAGCATTGTCGCGGTAGCCAACGGGGCAGGTGTCAAAACGCGGGCATTGGTTACCGATATGAACCAGCCGCTGGCACGCAGTGCGGGAAACTCGCTGGAAGTGGCTGAGGCTATCGCGCTTCTCAAAGGCGAGATCCGTAGTCAGCGACTTTGGGAGGTAACAATGGCCTTGGCTGCACAGGCCCTGGTTTTAGCAGGGCAGGCCAATACAACAGTCCAGGCCCATGAACAATTGCTCGGGGTCTGGAGAGACGGTTCCGCCCTAGAGTGTTTCGCTCGTATGGTGGCCGCGCTGGGCGGCCCGGTTAACCTGACCAAAGCACCGGAGCGGTATCTACAGCAAGCGCCTGTCGTCATGCCTGTTTTCAGCGAACGACCGGGACGTGTGGTGTCCATCGATACACGTTCGGTAGGCCTGGCTGTTGTGGTCCTGGGTGGCGGTCGCCAGCACCCAGCCGATCAGATCGATCTGTCGGTCGGTTTAAGTGAGCTGGCTTTTGTAGGCGAGGCCGTAGACGAGCAGAAACCTCTCTGCTGGGTTCATGCTGCCAATGAGGACAAAGCCCAAGAAGCAGCTGTCTCGATCAAGCGTGCCTACCGCTTGGGAATGGAGAGCCCTGTGCCCGGCAGACTGATTCACGAGTACATCTGAAGGCTGGATAACCAGTTACGCACTTAGAGCAGTCGCTTTTCTCCAGGCAAAAAAAGACCCGGCAGAGCCGGGTCGAAACCGTGATTAGCCTGATGAGGAGATAACCTGAAAGGCCGACCTGCTAGTCTCTCAGTTATCAGAGCCAGTCTCGCGACCAGCTGATTCAAATAATAGCTATTCTCATTTCTGTGTCAAGCTATTCGAGAATATTTCTTATTCTCAAATAGGAAGCGGGCTTATGATTTGAGCTGCTGGCGCAACTGCGTGACTTCCTTATTGAGCAGATCGATGCGGCGAGCCATATTCTCAATAAGGTTGTGAGCGATACGGGGCGTGCTGTACATCAGGCTTAAGAACTGATCCTTGGGAATGATCATCACTGTGCAGGGCTCTGTCGCTATTACAGTCGCGCTGCGTTTCTCCTGGGTGAAAACCGCCATGGCGCCAAAGATTTCGTCTTTGCACACATCGCCTACCTTCTGATCATTGACCCGCGCCTCGGCGTGGCCTTCGATAATAATGAAGACGTGGTCAGCCTCATCCCCCTGACGGATCAACTCTTCGCCTATGGCAAATTGCTTGAAGCCTGTGCTGGGGCGTACTTCCTGGGGCTTGAGTCGCACCAGTGCATCGGAAAGCAGCGCGTTTTGACCAATAAGGTATTGAAGCAGCAGCTCCTGGCGCTGTTCGCTGCTGTGGATATGGCGAAACACATCCGAGCGCCGATAGGGAATGAGCGTGACGGGCTCATCGCTTTTATAGGTGCACTCGGGAAGGTCCAGCCCTTGTCTCATGCCAACCAGGTCGCCTTCCTGCAAATAAAACAGGGGACGCCCCTCCACTAAGGCATGCACCATGCCTTTCTGTATCAAAAAAAGATGGTTGGCTGGCTCAAGCTCGCTCAAGCCATACAGGCAGTAAACGGAAATAGGCTCGCCTGAAGGGGAAAGTCCTTCGAGCAACTGCGCCGGAATACCCTGTAGACGGCTGATCAGCTGGTCGGCATAGGTAGGCTGCTCGCCAAGGAGATACATGGCCCTGAATCCTTTATATCAGAGGTGTGAAATAGCTCGCACAATAAGCAAGCCGGTGGACGGCGTAAATCCTCATCAGCGGAGCTTGTGAGCTATCTCGTGTTCCTGAGCCAAGGCTCTGGCCTGAGCGAGTAGGGCCTGCTTGTGTTGAGGTGTCAGTTCATTCCAGTGAATGTTGAGCAGAGCGCCCTCCAGGGCATAAAGCAGAACTTTCGATGTACGAAAACCGCGTGCACATACCGCCATGTAAGCTCCCGCCGAGCCCCGATTGCGCAACTCGTCTACCGTACGGATACCTACCGCATGTAACCAAAGTACTGACGTCTTGCCGAGATTCTTCAACAACAGTAAGTCATTACTCATCGTGCCCTCCAGGCCCGTTTTGCCTAGTGCTCACTGAATGCACTCGCCTGAGTACCTCTTCAGTGTAGCGGTCTCTCCGGGCGCTGGAGGAGGAAACGATGTGTGGAGCCTGCAGTCAGTTGACCGGTAGCTTGTCTTGCATGGCCTTGACGAGCGCATCCAGGTTGGTCGGATCGGTCATGTCAACATGCCGTGTTCGGATCAATTCCTGCTCTGTCAGTGCTTCACGGCCTTGCTGCTGAGCCTGGACGACCGCCAGGGTTGCATCAGACGGATCACGGCCTTCAGCCTGGCGCTCGGCAAGCCACTGGGCAATCACGGTATCCGGGGCGTGGCAGTCGATAATCAGGAAGGGGACGGCTGCCGTTTCTGCCACCTGAGCAGCTGCTTCGCGCTGGGCCTGTTTCAGATAGGTTGCATCCAGTACTACCGGATAGCCGGCCTGAAGGATATCTGCCGCTAGGTGATGCAGGCGATCATAGGTTGCCTTCCCGGACTCAGCGCTATACAGCACGTCAGGCGTAGCGTCTTGAATCAACCGCTTGCGCTCGACATCCGAGCGAATACGAATCGCGCCCAGTGCCTCCACCAGTTTGAGCGCTGCGCTGCTTTTGCCTACAGCGGATACGCCATGGGTAATGGCCAGCAGGCAGTACGGAATGGCGCAGTAACTTTCTGCCAGAGACGCATAATTGCGGTAGCGTGCCAGGATTTCAGCCTTTTGAGCCGGATCGGAGGTCTGTCCGTACTGGAAGAGGTTGACCTTGGCCCGAACCATGGCCCGGTAAGCCTTATAGAACGGCAGAACATGCAGCCCGTCATAATCGCCGGTCATCTCGAAATAGGCATTGATGAAGCGGCGGGCTAGCGTCTTGTGCTTGCGGTCTTCCAGGTCCATCGCCAGGAAGGCGGTATCGGCAATCACATCCGTCATACGGAAAGGCTCGTTGAACTCGATGCAGTCAAAGAGTACGACCTGTCCGTCCAGTTGGGTCACATTGGCAAGGTAGATGTCGCCATGGCATTCACGAATGAAACCCTCCGCCTTGCGCCGCTCGAACAGGGGATGCAGCCGGGCAAAATGTTCCTCTGCCCAGGCCTCCAGGTGATCCAGTTGGGCAAGGTCTTGTGCATGCTCAAGCATCGGGCGGATCTGCTCGAAGTTCTGACGCACAGGTGCCATCACCGCATCGGGCGACCCCAGTTCGTTTGAAGCATCGACAACCGGTGCGCTCAAATGGAAGCGCGCAATCTGCTCGGCCAGTGCATCAATATGCTGCTCGGTGAGTTCGCCGCGCTTTTCAATCTCGCTTAATAGCTGACTCTGAGGAAACTCGCGCATCTTGATGGCATATTCAATAACCGGACCTTCGCCACTTATCTGGGGTGCCTCCGGACGGCCTGTAATGGGAACGACATCCAGATACAGTCCTTTAGTCAGGCGTTGGTTGAGGCGTAGTTCCTCGCTACAGAAATGCTCTCTGGCTTTCAGGTCAGTAAAGTCAAGAAAACCGAAGTTCACCGGCTTCTTGATCTTGTAGGCATACTCCCCTGTCAGAACAACCCAGGAAATATGCGTCTCGATAACATTGAACGCGGTAACCGGGTGCGGATAGAGGGCCGGGTTCTGCAGCGCAGCGATCAGGGTCTGACTCACAAGCGGTCCTTAGCGTAGCCATGAAAAAGTGATCGCCATTATGGCTGCTGTGAGTGACCCTGCAAACCGCTGGCTGGCGTCTGCCCGCTAGAAGCAAAGTGCGTATAATGCGCCGCCATGAAACGCACCCGATCCTCTCGCTCAAAAAAACCGTCCCGCCAATTCTTCAACTGGCGCTCCCTGTCCGGCTGGGCTCTTAAATTAGGCCTGGTGGGCTTGGTCGTCCTTGCGGGATTTTCCATTTATCTCGACGCTATCGTGCAGGAGAAATTTTCCGGCAAGCGCTGGATGGTTCCTGCCAAGGTATATGCACGGCCGCTTGAGCTGTTTACAGGGCTTAAGCTAAGCAAGGATGACTTCCTGACCGAGCTTGATGCACTAGGCTATCGCCGTGAAAAAGCCATTCAGGGGCCGGGTGACGTCTCGGTAGCAGGCTCCAGCGTTGAGCTGGATACCCGAGGCTTTCAGTTTTACGAGGGTGAGGAGCCTCCTCGCTCGATCAAGGTGAACTTCTCTGGCGATTTTGTCTCGGGGCTAAGTAGCAAGGACGGCTCAGATCTGGCTGTGGCGCGTCTTGAGCCTCTGCTGATCGGCGGAATATACCCCGCCCACAACGAAGACCGTATCCTCGTTAAGCTGGATCAGGTTCCGCCTGCACTTATCAATGGACTGGTCTCGGTCGAAGACCGCGAGTTCTGGGATCACCATGGTGTTTCGCTAAAGTCGATTGGGCGAGCCGCCTGGATCAACGTCACCACAGGGCAGTTGCGTCAGGGCGGCAGTACGCTGACTCAGCAGTTGGTCAAGAACTTCTACCTCACCAGTGAGCGCAGTCTGACGCGTAAGCTTACCGAAGCCCTGATGGCGGTATTGCTGGAGCTGCATTACGACAAGAACGAAATCCTTCAGGCCTACCTCAATGAGGTTTTCCTGGGGCAGGATGGCACCCGCGCCATTCATGGTTTCGGTTTGGCCAGTCAGTATTTCTTTAGCCAACCGTTGTCCGAACTCAAACTGCACCAGGTCGCTCTGCTGGTAGGAATGGTAAAAGGACCTTCCTACTACAATCCGCGGCGTTATCCGGAGCGTGCCCTGGCTCGTCGTAACCTGGTCATCGACCTGATGGCCGAACAGGGTGCAGTCACAAAGGAAGATGCGGAAGCGGCCAAGCAGCGGCCCTTGGGGATCAGCAAAGCAGGCTCGCTGACAAACAGCTCCTATCCCGCCTTCATCGATCTGGTTAAGCGTCAGCTCCAACAAGACTACCGGGAAGAAGATTTGACTGGTGAAGGGCTGCGTATTTTCACCAGCTTCGATCCAATTCTTCAGCTCAAGGCCGAAACCTCCATGACCGAGGCCTTGAAGCGCCTCGACGGCCGCAAGGGTGTGGAAGGCATTGAGGCGGCCATGGTGGTCACCAACCCTGAAACCGGTGAAGTTCAGGCATTGCTGGGCGGGCGTGATCCTCGCTTTGCCGGCTATAACCGGGCACTGGATGCAGTTCGGCAGGTCGGCTCCATCATCAAGCCTGCGGTATACCTGACAGCACTGGAAAGGCCGAGTCAGTACACCCTGACCACGTTCATCAAGGACGAGCCGTTCTCCGTTAAGACAGGTGATGGTCAGGTTTGGCGTCCGCAGAATTACGAACGTGATTCCCACGGGACGATTTTCCTATATCAGGGACTGGCTCATTCCTACAACCTGTCTACTGCCCGACTGGGCCTGGATCTGGGCGTGCCTGAGGTGCTCAAGACCATCGAGCGTCTGGGAGTGAGTCGCTCGTTGCCGCCTTATCCTTCAACGCTTCTGGGTGCTGGTGCGTTAACTCCCATGGAAGTCGCCACCATGTATCAGACGCTGGCCAATGGTGGGTTCAATACACCGCTGCGTAGCATTCGTAGCGTTCTGGCATCTGACGGTGAGCCGCTCAAGCGTTATCCGTTCCAGATTCAGCAACGTTTCGATCCGGGGGCTATTTACCTGACCCAATACGCGATGCAGCGTGTCGTGCGCGAGGGTACTGCTCGCTCGGTCTATAACCAGCTGCCTTCATCCTTGAATCTGGCGGGCAAGACCGGTACGACCAACGATTCACGAGACAGTTGGTTCTCGGGCTTCAGTCAGGACTTGCTTGCCGTGGTCTGGCTGGGTCGTGATGACAATGGCAAGACGCCGTTGACCGGCGCGACAGGAGCCCTGCAGGTATGGACCGGGTTCATGAAGCGTGCCAAGCCAACCTCGCTGGACCTTCCGCTGCCCGATAATGTTGTTCAGGCATGGGTTAATCCGGCCACAGGGCAGGGGACCGATCCAAATTGCCCCGGCGCGGTCCAAATGCCCTATATTCAGGGAAGTGAGCCGCCCCCTGGGCCGGCATGTGGTGGACAGAACCCTTCCGACTCTGTCATGGACTGGGTCCGCGGTTGGTTGAATTAAGAGGGTAGAACGTGACTAAAGCGGTATGGGCGGCACTGGCCGCTACGGTAGTTCTGGCTGGTTGTGCCACGCCACAGCAAGGTGCTATTCCGGTTGTGGATTCAAGCACGCCTGTTTCCAATCAGGAGCTGGCGCGTAGTGGCGGTCGCATGCCGACTAATTCACCGCCGCCTATGGCTGCCCAGGCGCCACAGCAGGATGGCGGTGTAACGGTGATGGTGCCCGGTGATAACCCGGCGCCCATCCAGACCTTTGCGGCAGCTCCGGCTACAGCGCCTATTTCGACGGGGCCTATAACGGTGGGACCCTCTACCGGTGCGCCAGCTGCTCAGGGGTATGACAGCTACTCAGCGCCCCAGCCGGCACCCAGCGCGCCTACGGGAATTCCTTCCGGCCGTAGCAGTGCGCTGTCGGCCGATGAGCAGCTCGATGGTCCCGTATTGGCCTTGCTGACAACGGCTCAGCAACAGCAGGGCGGCGGCGACCTTAACGGAGCGTCCTCAAGCCTGGAGCGTGCCATGCGCATCGCGCCTCGCGAGCCGCAAGTGCTATATCGGCTGGCCGAAGTCCGCCTGGCCCAAGGCGATGCCGCGCAGGCTGAGCAGCTGGCTCGACGTGGACTGACGTATGCCAATGGCCGTCCTGCCCTGCAAGCCAGTCTGTGGGAATTAATCGCTCAATCGCGCGAACGCCAAGGCGATGCCGCGGGTGCGGCTACAGCACGTCAGCGTGCCAAGGTGGGTGCCTGATGGATGCTCGCCTGTCTGATCTGGCGGAGCAATTGCTTCTGATCGAGCGAGAGTTGCGTGTGCTGGGGTGGTGGGAAAGCGTGCCGCCCAGCGATCAGGACCTGGCCAGCCAAGAGCCGTTCTGTGTAGACACGTTGAGCTTTGCGCAATGGCTTCAGTGGATTTTTCTACCACGGATGAAGGTCATCATTGAGTCGGACAGCGGGTTGCCTGGACGCTCAGGCATCCGCCCTATGGCGGAAGTAGTCTATCAAAACGACATGCGCAACGTGGCAACGCTTTTGGAGGCGCTGGGCGAGTTCGATCGTCTGATCGAACATCGCTAAGGCTTAATTGCAGTTCTGATTGATCGAGAATTCGGCTTCGCTGATACGCTGCTGGCGTTCTTCCTCGGTGAGCCGTCTCATTTGACCCCGACCTTCTTCGACCATGACCCGAGGATTACTGCGCAGCTGTGCCAGGTTGGTTCGCGCAGCCTTGCAGTACTCCTCACGCTTCTTTTCTTGTTCTCTGACGTCTTGCTGAACCTTCTGCTCGATAGAGCGCTGTTCTGCATTGTTCACGGCGTCGCCCGTACCATTCCCGGCTCCCGGTGTGTTGGCCTGGCCTGAAAGACTGGGTGCCGGTTTTACCTTCATTTCATCTGCACTGCGGTCAGCAGGCGGTTGCGCGCTGAAGTGGGTGACGCCTTGGGCATCGACCCACTTGTAGACCTGAGCGGCGTGAACGGAGCCCATCAAGACAAAGGCACTGCTAATGGCTAAAAACGTACGCCACATGTTGAATCCTTTAGCGTAAGGGTTAGAGCGCTCTACTATAGCGAAACTTGCCTTTAAAAAATGAGACTTCGATCTGTGCATAAATTAAGTGCATAGACGGCTTGACTTGCACCGGCTGAATGCGAAGAATCCAAAGTTCGCTGTAGAAAGCCGGCCCAAAGCTAGCTTCTCGGCAGACCATGAGGTGCCTACCCGCGCCGCCGCAGTCATACCCGTAACGCGTTACCTCGCGCTGGGTGGAGGAACTCGGTAACTCTAGAGCTCTTCCAACACGGCTTTCTTGGCAGCTGTCCCGTCGGCGATCACCGTCGCCCATGCTCTGCCTTGCAGTCGATCGAACCCCGAAAGCCCACTCGTGGGCGCTCGTATTGCGTTGAGAGGTGAAACGTGGAGCTCTTATCCGGCGCTGAAATGGTCGTCCGTTTTTTGCGTGACGAAGGCGTTAAATACATTTATGGGTATCCTGGTGGTGCCCTGCTGCACATCTACGATGCCCTCTTTAAAGAAAAAGAAGTAACCCATATTCTTGTTCGCCATGAGCAGTCAGCCACGCATATGGCAGACGGCTATGCGCGTGCGACCGGAAAGGCAGGCGTCGTTCTGGTAACGTCAGGCCCCGGTGCCACCAACGCCATTACAGGTATCGCTACGGCGTATATGGATTCCATTCCGATGGTAATCCTGTCTGGGCAGGTTGGCAGCAACATGATCGGCTCCGATGCGTTCCAGGAAGTCGACATGGTGGGGATTTCCCGGCCTATCGTTAAACACAGCTTCATGATCAAGCACCCCTCCGAAATTCCAGAGGTCATGAAAAAGGCCTTCTATCTGGCGGAGTCGGGTCGTCCCGGGCCGGTTGTGGTTGATATCCCGAAGGATATGACCAGCCCCACGGAGAAGTTCGAATACGTATACCCCAAAAAGGTCAAGCTGCGTTCCTATAATCCGGCTGTTCGTGGCCATTCAGGACAGATTCGCAAAGCCGCTGAAATGCTGTTGGCGGCCAAGCGGCCTATCCTGTATTCGGGCGGCGGCGTCATCATGGGGAACGGTGCAGCCCAGCTGACCGAGCTTGCCAAGATGCTCAACCTGCCAGTTACCAACACGTTGATGGGGCTGGGCGGTTTTCCAGGCAGTGATCGTCAGTTCCTGGGTATGCTAGGTATGCACGGCAGTTACACAGCCAACCTGGCAATGCACCATAGCGATGTCATCCTGGCAGTAGGTGCCCGCTTTGATGATCGCGTCATCAATGGCGCCAAACGTTTCTGCCCCAATGCCAAGATCATTCACGTCGATATCGATCCTGCCTCCATCTCTAAAATGATCAAGGCGGATGTTCCGATTGTTGGGCCTGTCGATAGCGTTCTGACGGAAATGGTTGCCATCCTTAAGGAAATTGGCGAGAAACCCGCGGCAGAAGCTCAGGCCAATTGGTGGAAGCAGATTGAGGAATGGCGCAGCTCGCAGGGCGGCCTGTTCCCCTATGACAAGGGGGATGGAAGCATCATCAAGCCGCAGACGGTGATCGAGACGCTTTACGAAGTAACCCATGGAGATGCGTTCATCACTTCTGACGTAGGTCAGCATCAGATGTTCGCTGCACAGTACTATCTGTATGACAAGCCAAACCGCTGGATCAACTCCGGTGGCCTGGGCACCATGGGGTTCGGCCTGCCAGCGGCGATGGGCGTCAAGCTGAACTTCCCCGACGTCGACGTCGCTTGTGTAACAGGCGAGGGCAGTATCCAGATGAATATTCAGGAGCTGTCCACCTGTTTGCAGTATGACCTTCCCGTCAAGATCATTACGCTGAACAACCAGGCCCTGGGCATGGTTCGCCAGTGGCAAGACATGCAGTACAACAGCCGTTACTCGCATTCCTATATGGAATCGCTCCCTGACTTCGTCAAGGTGGCTGAGGCATACGGGCATGCCGGTATGCGCATCACGCGTCTGGCTGATCTCAAGCCCATGATGGAAGAGGCCTTTGCCATGAAGGACCGTCTGGTCTTCCTGGATATTCAGGTCGATACCAGCGAGCACGTCTATCCGATGCAGATTAAAGATGGGTCGATGCGCGAAATGTGGCTGAGCAAGACGGAGCGGACTTAATCATGCGGCACATCATTTCCCTTCTGCTAGAAAACGAGCCAGGCGCATTGTCCCGTGTGGTCGGCCTGTTCTCGCAGCGCAACTACAACATCGAAAGCCTGACCGTTGCTCCGACAGAAGACCCAACGCTCTCGCGTCTGACGCTGACAACCGTGGGGCACGATGAAACCATCGAGCAGATTACCAAGAACCTCAATAAGCTGATCGAGGTTGTAAAGCTGGTGAATCTGTCCGAGGGCTCCCACATTGAGCGTGAGCTTCTGCTGATCAAGGTCAAGGCGACCGGAGCTCAACGCGATGAAGTCAAACGCACCACGGATATCTTCCGTGGACAGATAGTGGATGTAACGAGTAGCGTCTATACGATTCAGCTGGCTGGTACGAGTGAAAAACTCGACAGCTTTATCCAGGCGATCGGTACGACGTCTATTCTGGAAGTCGTACGCAGTGGTGTCACAGGGATTTCCCGTGGCGACAAGGCTCTGAGCATTTAAATTTGATAAAGCCACGCGGCTAATTCTAAGGAGAATTTCATGCGCGTTTATTACGATAAAGATTGTGATCTTTCCATCATTCAGGGCAAGAAAGTCGCCATTATCGGCTATGGCTCTCAGGGCCACGCTCATGCAAACAACCTGAAAGACTCAGGTGTAGACGTTGTCGTCGCGCTGCGCCCGGGCTCTGCCTCTGCCAAGAAGGCCGAAGCGGCTGGACTGGCTGTTAAAAGCGTTCCAGAAGCCGTTAGCTCTTCCGATGTCATCATGATTCTGACGCCTGACGAATTTCAGGCTCAGCTATACAAGAATGAAATCGAACCTAACCTGAAGCAGGGCGCTACCCTGGCCTTCGCTCACGGCTTTGCAATCCATTACAACCAGGTTGTGCCGCGTGCGGATCTGGACGTCATTATGATTGCACCCAAGGCCCCGGGTCATACTGTTCGCTCCGAGTTCGTCAAGGGCGGCGGTATTCCTGACCTGATCGCCGTTTACCAGGATGCCTCCGGCAATGCCAAGAACGTAGCGCTGTCCTACGCTTGCGGCGTGGGTGGTGGGCGTACCGGTATCATCGAAACCACATTCAAGGACGAGACCGAGACCGACCTGTTCGGTGAGCAGGCTGTCCTGTGCGGTGGTACCGTTGAATTGGTTAAAGCAGGTTTCGAAACACTGGTTGAAGCGGGCTACGCTCCTGAGATGGCCTACTTCGAGTGCCTGCACGAGCTGAAGCTGATCGTGGACCTCATGTATGAAGGCGGTATCGCCAACATGAACTACTCCATCTCCAACAATGCGGAGTATGGCGAGTACGTGACAGGTCCTGAAATTATCAATGCCGAATCTCGCCAAGCTATGCGCAATGCGCTCAAGCGTATTCAGGATGGCGAATATGCCAAGATGTTTATCAGCGAAGGCGCAAGCAACTACCCATCCATGACGGCATATCGTCGCAATAATGCGGCGCACGGTATCGAGCAGATCGGTGAAAAACTGCGCGCCATGATGCCTTGGATTGCTGCTAACAAGATCGTCGACAAGAGCAAAAACTAATCATTAGGGCCATTAAAAGTCCTGTTGATCTCAGTTTCGGAAAAACGCGGCTACGGCCGCGTTTTTTCGTTTCAGCTCGTCTTCTGATATAAAAGCTGTAACGTGTTAAGGATGAACCCTGAGAGGAGGGGATCATCCAAGACTTTAAGTCCTATGCAAGGAATTTTCATGAGCGAGCGTCCCGACGAAGCTAACGAAACAGCTTCCTCAAGCACTGAAAGCATTATTCCCGTCGATGAGCATTTCGAAGAAACACACGATGCCCAGGGACGAAAGATTCGCCGTCGAGGCGTCTATTTACTTCCTAACCTCTTCACGACAGCCGCGCTTTTTGCGGGACTTTATTCAATCATCAAGTCCATTGCGGCACAGACTGCGTTTATCCAAGGGCAGTCGGAAGAGGCTGCTGTAGGGTTTGCAGCAGCAGCGGCAGCCATTTTTATCGCCATGATCCTTGATGGATTGGATGGTCGTGTTGCACGCTTGACCAATACCCAGAGTGCTTTTGGGGAACAGTACGATTCGCTGTCCGACATGGTGGCCTTTGGTGTGGCGCCGGCCATTCTTGCATTTGAATGGGCTCTGATCAGTCTAGGCAATGTAGGTTGGGCTGTGGCCTTTATCTATGTGGCAGGTGCAGCACTTCGACTGGCGCGTTTCAACACTCAGATCGGCTCCGTCGATAAGCGTTATTTCATTGGATTGGCCAGTCCGTCCGCCGCTGCGCTAGTTGCTGGAACAGTATGGTGCTTTAGCGACTTTGGTATTCAGGGCTCTAAACTCTCATTCCTGGTTGCGTTCATGGTTGCTGCTGCAGGAATGCTCATGGTTAGTAATTTCAAGTACTGGAGCTTCAAGACCCTGGATATGAAAGGGCGTGTTCCGTTCGTGGGCATCCTCATCGCTGTCTTGATATTCGCCATTATCTTTACTGATCCGCCACGTGTCCTGCTGCTGGGTTTCCTTGCTTATGCTGTGTCAGGTCCCGTCAAGGCATTAATGCGCTTCCGCCATCATCGCGACCGCATGCATTGATTAATTCCCTGATTATCTCCACAGTGAGACTACGTATCGACAGTAGTCGCTGTGGAGATTGCCATGCTGATCAACGTCCCTCCGCGTTCTGCCTGCAAGCCATCTGAAATCACTCCAGAAAATATCTATTTGTCTCGCCGTCAATTCATGGGTGCAGCCAGTGCTGCTGTCACTGCTACGATGCTGCCCGGCTGGGCGCTTGCTGACGGATCTGTTTATTCAGATGTGGAACCAGGCAAAGCGCCTGATTGGTTTGCCGAGAAACAGTCTGCTATTCATTGGAAAGCGGTAGATGTAAAAGGTGAGTCTATAACGCCTTTCAAAGACGCCACGCAATACAATAACTTTTATGAGTTCGGCCCTGATAAAGGGGATCCCTATGCCAATGCAGGGCAGATGGTGATCGAGCCTTGGACAGTTAAGGTAGACGGAGAGGTTGGTAAGCCAGGTACCTACTCGCTGGAGGACATTATCCGGCCTCAGCAGTTGGAAGAAAGGATATACCGCCTGCGTTGTGTCGAAGCCTGGTCCATGGTTATCCCGTGGCTGGGTATTCCACTGGCAGATGTCATTAAACAGTTCCAGCCAACAGCTAATGCCAAGTACGTCCGTTTTGAAACATTGAATGATCCCCAGCATATGCCAGGGCAGCGTTCCAGTTTCTCTCTACTGGATTGGCCTTATCGAGAAGGTCTGCGTATGGATGAAGCCATGCATCCATTGGCTATATTGGCGGTAGGCATGTATGGGCGAGTACTGCCTAATCAGAACGGCGCACCCATTAGATTAGTTGTGCCGTGGAAGTATGGATTCAAAAGTATCAAGTCGATTGTTCGCATCAGCTTGGTGAGTGATCAACCGCAGACAACCTGGCAAAGCATGGCGCCAAATGAGTATGGCTTTTATGCCAACGTCAATCCGCAGGTCGATCATCCCCGTTGGAGTCAGGCTAAAGAGCGACGGCTTCCTAGCGGTCTATTTAGTCCTAATATTAAAGAAACACAGATGTTTAACGGTTATGCAGAGGAGGTTGCTGGCCTATACGCCGGAATGGACCTAAGGACGCAGTATTAATGATGTTGCAAGTATGGCGATTGGTCGTTTTTATCAGTGCGTTTTCGGTGCTTGGTGTTTGGCTGTACGAGGCATGGAGTTCTGCCTTGGGTCCTGACCCTGGTAAAGTAATCATTGATAGGCTTGGCCTGGGGGCGCTAGTACTCTTACTGATAACGCTCAGCTTGACGCCCTTGCAGAAAATGACGAGCTGGAAAGGATGGGCATTGGTTCGCCGCCAGTTAGGCTTGTGGACATTCACCTATGCAGCGCTTCATTTCTGCTCTTACCTGGTCTTTGTATTAGGCTGGGATTTTTCCCGCTTGGGTATTGAATTGCAGAAGCGTCCCTATGTGATTGTAGGGTTCATTGCCGTGCTGGGGCTGCTTCCTCTAGCTCTGACCTCGAACCGTTACAGCATGCGTAAATTAGGCAAGCAGTGGAAGCGGCTGCATCGCCTCATTTATATAGCATTGGTTATGGCCTTGCTGCACATGTTCTGGATAACTCGCTCGGATATCCGCGAGTGGCTGATATACGCCTCGATAGGAGGCCTGCTGCTTGTGCTTCGCTTACCATTCATCGCCGCTCAGCTAAGACAAAAGAAGATTTTTCAGTCCGGCCAAAATAAAGCTTGACCTGTG
>NZ_DEYV01000033.1:0-79353 GCF_002364655.1 Pseudomonas sp. UBA3149 | reverse complement strand
GAAGTCTTTTTCAGACCTTCCATAGGCGTCTTCCAATGTTGGAATAGCATTGGTCATACGAATAATAGCCTGCTCGTTCAGAAAGCCTACAAAGCTGCGGGTAAAGCTCCAGTAGGCGGCAAACCCCATGCTGAGCACTGCCAGGACCGACAGGGTTTGTATGGCAATAAAGGCTTTTGTGGAAATGCTGAGCTTCATAAAGAGCGGGCCTGAAGGGTACTGCTAGTTATATTTAGGCGGGTGTGTCTGACGTTTTCAAGGACATAACCCAATCCTCACATTGCCTGCACAGTTGTTACTCACACTTGAGGCTGAAAAAAGCATGAGCGACAGCCTGACTGATTCAGCCATGCGGCAAATACCTGATGGGATAACCCAGGATAGCCCTGTACTACCGGCACTGGCAGTCGATTGCAGCAGCAGTAGTCACTGCACAAGCGGTATGCCTGGAGGCTAGCCTGTTTTTAAGTATTCATAGAGATCGTCCCATGTACAACGAACGTTTCAGACGCGCCTGTATGGCCGTTACGTTATGGGTGTGTTCATCAGCTGCCAGTGTGGCGGGCGCTGCTACCCAGGAAAATAATTCAGCTGCTTCGCTGGCGTTGTCTCAATCACTGCCTATCGTCCAACCTGTTCAGGCTTGTTCGTCGCTTAAAAGTCTCGACATGAGCGACATTGGCGGTAAGGGTAGTTCGATCACTTCAGCCACTGAAACCTCTGATAATGGCGTAGCAGTGTGTGCGGTTGAGGGGACGCTGGCCCCCTCGATTGGCTTCAAGGTAGTTCTTCCCTTGCACAGCTGGACTCAGCGCTATCTGCAGGTGGGATGCGGTGGATTATGTGGCCGTATCTCGCTTGAGGTCGGTGCGGCCGAAGGGTGTACACCGCTCGATACAGGCGGCTTTGTCACGGCAAGCACGGACATGGGACACCAGGGCGAGGAGTCGTTCGGAGAAGATCCGCAAAAGCGTCAAGACTTTGCCTTTCGCGGTGTGCATCTTACGGCCCTGGCCGCCAAAAAGCTGATCCATGCCTTTTATGGTCGTAGTGAGGCCTACTCCTACTTTAACGGTTGCTCTGATGGCGGACGCGAAGCGTTGATGGAGGCGCAGCGCTATCCGAACGATTTCAATGGCATCATTGCCGGTGCCGCGGCGATGAACTTCCAGACCCAGAATGCGATGTATCACGCCTGGCAGGCACGTACGAACACCGGCCCAGACGGTAAGGCTGTTCTAATAGCCTCTCGCCTTCCGTTGATTCACAGGGCTGTACTCAATCAGTGTGACGCGTTGGATGGGCAGGTCGATGGTCTGATTTCCGACCCGCGTGCCTGCTATTTTGATCCGGGCACGTTGCAATGCAAGAGCGAGCAGAAAGCTGATAATCCCAACTGCTTGTCTCCTGCTGAGGTTGACGTGGTGCGTCGCTTGTACGAAGGCCCCAAAGATCCTGCGACTGGCCAGCGGCTGATTGCTGGTGGACCGCAGCCGGGATCTGAATTGGCGTGGGCGAATGTCTTTGTTCCGCAAAGCCATGACGATCCTATCTTCAGCAAAATGATTGCCATGGGCGCACTGCAATGGCTGTCATTTGAGCAGAGTCCGGGCAAGGACTTCAAACTCTCGGATATGCAATTCGACTTGAAGACCTTTGACCGCCTAAGGCCGCTGCATGCGTTTTATGATGCAACCAACCCGGACCTATCAGCCTTTGCCAAGGCTGGCGGCAAGCTCATCATCTGGCATGGCTGGGCTGATCCGCATATCTCGCCCATCAACTCCATTGCGTATCACGAGGCTGTTCAGCGCGTCATGGGCAAGGAGCAGGCTTCAACCTTCGAACGGCTTTACCTGTTGCCAGGCGTCTACCATTGTGGTCGAGGTGAAGGCCCGGCGAAGCTTGACCTGTTGACACCCATGCTCTCCTGGGTTGAGGGCGGACAAGCACCTGAAGCCATCCTTACAAACCAGACCGATGGGCAAAACGTCATGGGCCACTTTGGCGCACCGACGGATAGACCCATGAAGGGCGCTCCTGGCTTCAAGAAGATGAAGGATGCTCCAAACCTCATGAAAAAGCCGGTAGTAAAAGATGAAAAGGTGATCCGTTCGCGGCCGGTCTATCCCTATCCGTATGTGGCAGCTTACGACGGCAAGGGCGACCCAGCCAACGCTGAAAGCTATAAGCAGGGTAAGCCTCTTTTCAACGAGGAGACTCGTCCGTGGGCCGGCTCGGATTTCTATAGCCCCTACACGTTCCGCATGCAATAACCATTAAGGTGGCGCGAGAAGGCGGCACCTGTGTGGCTATCGAACGAACAGGCAAGGAAAGGATATGGACGAGAAAATCAATACGGTGCTTGAGACTTATCACGCGCGGATACACAAAGAGCAAAGCGCGCCCCGCGAGCTTCCTCCTGGCGGACGTGACGGCGGGCAGGATCAACGCATGCGCGCTGTCGGACCGCAAACCGGACAGCTGATCAATATCTTGGCGAAAAGCCTGGAGACCCCTACGATTCTGGAAATTGGTACCTCTTTTGGCTATTCCGGAATCTGGCTTGGCGAGGCTGCACGCGCAACGGGTGGACGGCTGATTACTCTGGAGCTGCATGAGTACAAGTCACTCTATGCACGAGAGATGGCCGAAAAAGCAGGGCTTGCAGACTACATCGACTTTCAGGTCGGTGATGCCGTACAGCTGATCGAGGCGCTACCCGGTAGAGTGGACTTTGTCCTGCTTGATCTGTGGAAAGACCTCTATGTACCGTGTCTTGAGGCGTTTTATCCCAAGCTCAACCCGGGTGCGATCATTGTTGCGGATAATATGATCCGGCCCGGCAATGACGATGTGAAGCGCTATGGGCGCGCTATTCGAGCCAAGGCGGGCATTACCAGTGTATTGCTGCCGGTAGGAACAGGACTTGAGGTAAGCCGGTTCGAGGCGTGATATTCAGGCACAATCTGTTAGACAGCACTGTGCCTTCGAACGTTGACGGTCAAGAGCGGGGCAATCGTCATGTGCGGTTGCCCCTATTTACCTTTATTGATTGCGCGAGTATGCCGCGGCGGCTTCAACCTGCTCAGGACTTGGGCGGATGCCGGTGTACAGGACAAACTGCTCCAGTGCCTGGAGGGCAACAACCTCTGCGCCGGTAATGACAGGCTTGTCCAGTTCGCGGGCGCGTTTGATGAGTGGGGTTTCGGATGGCATTGCCACGACATCAAATACCACTTTGGCCTTTTGAATCACTTCGTCATCAAAAGACAGATCGTCCGCTTCCGGTCCGCCGGTCATGCCTACGGGCGTCACATTGATGATGAGTTCAGGGCGCAAGTCGCCCAGGGATTCGGTCCACTCATACCCGCAGGATTCAGCCAGGGCTCGGCCGGTAGTGGGATTGCGAGCCACGATGTGTCCCTTTTTGAAGCCGGCCTCCCGCAAGGCAAACGCCACGGCTTTGGCCATACCGCCGCTACCCCGCAGCGCAAGCGTCAAATCACGAGATACCTGATGGCTATCAAGCAGTGAGGCGACAGCCAGAAAGTCCGTGTTATAGCCTGTCAGCTTACCGTCATCGTTCACAATAGTATTGACCGAATCGATCACGGCGGCAGAAGGGTCGAGGCCATCCAGAAGAGGAATGCAGGCTTCCTTGAACGGCATGGAAATAGCGCATCCGCGTATGCCAAGCGCTCGAATGCCGCCAATGGCAGCAGGCAGGTCGGTGGTTGTGAACGCCTTGTAGAGATAATTCAGGTTCAGGGCTTCGTACAGATGATTGTGAAACCGTGTACCGGTGTTGCCAGGGCGTCCCGCCAGGGACATGCAAACTTGAGTGTCTTTATTGATGGCGTGAGGCATTTTGATTCCTTCAAAAAAGCGGCTCCTGTTTGTCAGCCAAGCGGGCTTGCGGTTCCCAAGCACCGCTTGGTATGTGAACCCGATCAGCTCTCCAGTACCGCCCGCAGGTAAGGCGCGGTCTTACTGCTGGTCTCTTTTGCAACGCTCTCGGGTGTACCGCTCGCGACAATGTGTCCGCCTCTATCACCAGCCCCTGGGCCGATATCGATGACCCAATCGCTTTGCGCCACGACGCGCATGTCATGTTCAACCACAACGACTGTATTGCCAGCCTCTACCAGACCGTTGAGCTGGCGCACCAGGCGGTCCGTATCAGTAGGGTGTAGACCCGTTGTAGGCTCATCAAGTACATAGAGCGTAGCGCCGCGCTGGGTACGTTGCAGCTCGGTTGCCAGCTTGATGCGCTGTGCTTCACCGCCGGAAAGCTCCGTGGCTGGTTGCCCCAGGCGCAGATAGCCCAGACCAATATCACGCAGGACGTGCAAGGGACGGAGTACGCCAGCTTCCTCCGCGAAAAAGGTACAGGCATCCTCTACCGTCAGGTTCAGGACTTCCGCAATGGTTTTTCCTTGCCAGGTGACTTCCAGCGTTTCGGCGTTGTAACGGGCGCCATGGCAGGTCGGGCAGGGCGCATACACGCTGGGCATGAACAGCAGTTCGACACTGACGAAGCCTTCGCCCTCACAGGTCGGGCAACGCCCCTTGGCTACGTTGAATGAAAAGCGACCGGCGTCATATCGCCGTTTCCGGGCTTCCGGGGTCGCGGCAAACAGTTTGCGGATGCCGTCAAAAAGGCCTGTATAAGTGGCAAGGTTGGAGCGCGGTGTGCGACCGATCGGCTTCTGATCCACCTGGACCAGTCGGCGAATATGCTCCATGCCTTCAATGATTTGTCCTGAGAGCGGCTGAGGAGCCTCCTCGTCCAGCGGTGATTCGTCTTCATCGCGCTCGGCCAGTGGCCGGCCTAGGTGCTCACCGACCAACTCCAATAGTGCCTGGCTGACAAGAGTCGATTTGCCGGAGCCAGAGATACCGGTAACGGAGGTAAAGCAGCCAAGTGGAAACGCAACATCAAGGGCCTTGAGGTTGTTGCGCGTTACGCCGGTTAGTCTTAGCCAATGAAGCGGCTTGCGGTGCGGGCGTCTCAAGGGGGCTGCTGTGCGCCGAGACGCAAACAGGTAATCCCGCGTTTGGGACGCTTCGACATGGGCCAATCCGGCGGGCGGTCCGCTGTAGAGAACCGTACCACCGTATTCGCCTGCTGCAGGGCCCACATCTACCAGCCAGTCTGCACGACGCATCGTCTCTAGATCGTGTTCCACTACGAACAAGGAATTGCCGGCCGCCTTGAGTTGATCCAGAGCCGTAAACAACGCTTCGCCGTCAGCAGGATGCAGACCGGCGGACGGTTCATCGAGCACATAGATCACTCCGAAAAGCTGCGAATTCAACTGAGTGGCAAGGCGTAGACGTTGCAGCTCTCCCGAAGACAATGTTGGGGTGCTGCGTTCCAAGGAGAGGTATCCCAGCCCTAGCTCGGTCAGGGTGGTCAGGCGCTCCAGCAGATCCTGGGCGATACGTTGGGCCGCCAGGCGCTTTTCGTCTGACAGGGTCGGCGTACGGCGCACGTCCGGGGCGGCCTCATGGGAAGCGCCACCTTCCCGGGCACGCGCTTCACGTGCGCGGCGTGATTCTTCCCTTGTGAAGGTTTTCTCCACGGGGGATGACCCTGAAGCCAGCGCACCGGCTGCAACAGGTGTGAGGACATCAACCAGGGTCAGCAGAGGCATGCGGGCCAGCTCGCCAATGTCATGCCCGGCAAAGGTGACGGACAGCGCCTCACGCTTCAGGCGCTTACCTTCACACAGCGGACACAGACTACCCACTATGAACTGGGATACGCGCTTTTTCATTAACGCGCTCTGCGAATGGGCAAAGGTGTGCAGCACATAGCGGCGCGCACCGGTGAAGGTGCCCATGTAACTGGGCTCGCGCTTGTGCTTGAGGGCTTCGCGGGTCTGCTCTGGTGTCAGGCCGGCATAGACCGGAACGGTCGGCTGTTCTTCAGTAAAGAGAATCCAGTCGCGATCCTTTTGGGGGATATCGCGCCAAGGTATGTCTACGTCGTAGCCCAGGGTTACCAGAATGTCCCGCAGATTCTGCCCCTGCCAGGCAGTAGGCCAGGCGGCAATGGCCCGCTCGCGAATAGTCAGCGAGTCGTCCGGTACCATAGACTGCTCGGTTACTTCATAGACTCGTCCGAGCCCATGACATTGAGGACAGGCGCCTTGGGGTGTGTTGGGCGAAAAGTCCTCTGCGTAGAGCATGGGCTGATCAGGCGGATAGGTGCCGACGCGTGAGTACAGCATGCGGATCAGGCTGGACAGGGTAGTGACGCTACCCACCGAAGAGCGAGCGCTGGGCGTGCCGCGTTGCTGCTGGAGAGCGACAGCCGGAGGCAATCCTTCTATGGTGTCCACATCCGGTACGCCCACCTGATCGATCAGGCGACGGGCATAGGGTGCCACCGATTCAAAGTAACGACGCTGGGCCTCGGCGTACAGGGTTCCAAAGGCAAGGGAGGACTTGCCAGAGCCCGAAACGCCGGTAAAAACAACCAGGCTGTCGCGGGGGATGTCGACATCTACATTCTTGAGATTGTGCTCACGCGCGCCCCGGACGCGGACAAAGCCGGAGGCTGTAGAGGGAGAGGCGTGGGTGGGATCAGGCGTGCTTCGTTTGTTGGGCATGCGTCAGGTCTTGGCGTAGGAACGTGTTCATAGGACCTTTTACCTGCCGGGACGACTGCACAACAGCCAGGAAAACCGCTACGTTGCGATCCAGGCCTCATGCACGTTGCAAGATATCCCCACGTAAATACCCACCGGCGTATCCACGAATCGGGTTGCCGTACACATCCTCAAGGCCCAATACCTCTCGGGCGCAGCTCATCCAGGCCTGAAGCATGTCTGGAGAGCCATTCAGGGCACCGACCTTGATACGTCCGCTCCGGGGCTCCGGCATGCTGTACATGACGGGGCGCCCCAAGATGGCGGATGCCTCGGAGAGTTCGGGGATATCGTGATCCATGGCATCGAAGAATTCATGGCCGGCGATGGAGATTGGTTTGAGCGCCTTGACCTGTTCGATTGCCGCCTCGATCGTGGCTCGTAATTGATCAGGATTGATCTTTTGCCAATTCGACCGGGAGGCGATACGCCACGCGCGTAGATCAGCCGGATCGACCCCGGGGCAGAGACCTTTGTAGGCTGCGCTCAGGCAATGGTCGGCGGCGGCAGCCAGTTGCAGCTCCGGCGTCGGCTCGATCTCCAGCAGCTGGCAGACCTGCCCCAGCGAGGAGCCTTCCCAGTAGCGCGCCGGAGGCATGTCATACCCCGGATCGCCTTCATGATGATGGTCTACCACGATATCACGAGGTTGGGAGGTATCGGCGAGGCCGCATTCCACCCAGACGATAGGGCCATGGGGCTCGCCTTGGCGGGCAGAAGTGCGATCGGCTTTATAGGCATTGCCCGCGTATACCCGACGCTCATCCGCCAGCGCATAGGCCAGTCGATGCCGTGCCCTAAGAACCAGGGTCTCGATGAGCATCATTTCAGGATCTCGCGCACCAAGGATGAACAGGTATTTCATAAACATGACTGACGCTTCAGGGAGTTGAGTTATATCAGGGATAGGCGTATCGGATTAGACCCGCTGCCGTGCCATGGGTTGAGGCGAACACTTAGACGATTGACATGAGGGACTTCGAGATACGTTTACACTGTAACAAGACAGTGACTTCCCTGTATTCTGCGCCGCCTCATGTTTAGGCAAGAAGAGAGCGGGCACGTTTACATGCATAGCGACATTCATACGCCTGCCCGGCGATTATCCTGGCAGGACCATAAGACCCTGGGTCTGGCGGCGCTGGGCGGTGCCCTGGAAATCTACGACTTCATTATTTTCGTCTTTTTCGCGCTGGTGCTCAGCCAGTTGTTTTTCCCGCCGGAAATGCCTGAATGGCTGCGGCTGCTGCAAAGCTTCGGCATTTTTGCCACCGGGTACCTGGCGCGCCCCTTGGGTGGGATTCTCATGGCGCATTATGCCGACCGCCTGGGGCGCAAGCGCATGTTCAACCTGAGCATCCTGCTTATGGCATTGCCAAGCCTGCTCATTGGCGTGATGCCTACTTATGCGCAGATCGGCTACTTTGCACCGCTGATCCTGCTGGCGCTACGGGTATTGCAGGGGGCTGCCGTCGGCGGCGAGGTGCCCAGTGCCTGGGTGTTTGTAGCAGAGCATGCCCCGGCCAATCACCGAGGTTATGCGCTGGGTATTCTTCAGGCAGGCCTGACATTTGGCTACCTGTTGGGTGCACTGACGGCCACGGTGCTCTCATCAATCTACGCCGAGAAAGAACTCCACGCCTATGCCTGGCGTATCCCCTTTATCCTGGGCGGCTTTTTTGGCGTCCTGGCGGTATGGCTACGGCGGTGGCTGAACGAGACGCCTGTCTTCATGGAGATGCAGGCTCGCAAGGTATTATCGGCGCGCCTGCCGTTATCGACGGTCCTGCGAGAACACCGCACCGCCTTGCTGCCGGCGGCACTGCTGACTTGCGTTCTGACTTCGGCAGTGGTCGTCCTGGTGGTTGTGACGCCTACCGTGATGCAGAAGTACTTTCATATTCCGACCAGTACCGCGTTTCGCATGAGCTGCATCGGTATCGTGTTTCTGAATATTGGCTGCGTCATCGCCGGACGCATCGCCGATCGAATAGGTCCCTGGCAGGCGATGGGATTGTACAGCGCCGTTCTCGCCCCCGGTATTGCCGTCCTGTATGCGAGTCTGGTCAGCGAGGCGATAGCGCTCTGGCTGGGCTACGCGATCGCAGGCCTTGCCTGCGGCATTGTGGGCGTCGTGCCATCGGTGATGATCGGGCTGTTTCCCTCCAATATTCGAGTCACGGGTATTTCCTTTACCTATAACATCGCGTACTCGATCTGGGGCAGTATCACGCCGTTGATTCTGATTACCCTGATGCCGGTCAGCCCCTGGTTCTGCGTGGGCTACTGTGCGGTCATGGGCCTGGTTGGACTTGTCCTTATGCTGGCTTACCGGCATGACCCTCGATTGTCGCGGCCCCTGACCGATTTCTCCTCCTCGTCAGACTGATTTTGCTTCTGCACCTGTCCTGTCGGCTGAGCATCCGGCAAGGCAGGCGCGACGAGGTGTTGTCCTAACCGACAGGCTGCAATTCAGCTTTTCTGGTCTGCGCCGATAGAGCCTTTTAGCTAAGCAGACATGGGAAAGGCACCATGAAATTCAAGTCCATTCAGTACACCATCATGGCGTATGCCGGTGCCTGTATCCTGGCGATCGTCATCGCCCTGGTGGGGTATGCGTTGGTTACCGGCGCGCGTACACAGGATCAGGCGGCCAAAGGTACAGAGGCGTTGTTTGAAAAGGTCATCCAGGAGCGGCTGATTTCACTGGCCGATGCCAACGTCATGCATATCCAGCATGACCTTGAAAAGCCATTGAACATTGCAGCCTCACTGGCGCAGCTGAGCGCCTTGTCTGCCAGCGATCCGAGCACCAGCGTCCATCTGTCGCGAGATGAGCAGGACCGAATCATTCGAAATGCGATGGAAAAGCACCCTGAACTTCTAGGTGCCTATCTGGGCTGGGAGCCCAATGCCTTTGCAGGTGACGACTATCAGTTCATGGGGCAGCCTGGACATGACAGCACTGGCCGCTTTCTGCCGTATTGGTTCCGTAATGCCGATGGTACGCTCGGCCATGACATCATTCAATTCATGGAAAGCCAGAAACGCTCCGACCTGGGCGTGCGCGAGGGCGAGTACTATCTGTGTGCCAAGGAAACGCAACAGCTTTGCGCCGTTGACCCCTATACCTATGACGTTGCTGGCAAGCCTGTCCTGATGGCATCGTTTACCGCGCCTATCATGGTCAAAGGCAAGTTCCAGGGTATTGCCGGTGCGGACCTGTCCGTCGGCTTTATTCAGGATGCTCTGGTCAAGGCCAACCAGTCGCTCTACCAGGGCGCAGGTCAAATGGCACTGATTGCCAGTAATGGTGCCTTGATTGCCTATACCAAGGACGCCGGCCAGCTAGGCAAGTCTGTCAGCACTCTGCTAGATGAAAACGAGCTGAATAATCTGAAGCAGCTGAAGTCGACCGAGCCGCTATACGACTATGACGAAGCGCATGGGCATATCGAGCTGTTTCTACCGTTCAAGGTCGGTAACACGTCCGCTCAATGGACACTGATGATCCAGCTGCCCATCCAGGCCGCACTGGGCGAGTCTCTGAAGCTTCACGACGATATCAAGGCGCAGAGCGATCGAAATACCTTTGGAATGGGATTGGTCGGCCTGGCCCTTGCCATTATCGGGCTTGGCGCGCTGTGGCTGGTAAGCCGCAGTATCACGCGACCACTGAAGCAAATGGTGCTGATGCTGGATGATATCGCTCAAGGCGAGGGCGATCTGACCCGTCGGCTGGATGAAAACCGGCCCGATGAGCTGGGTGCCATGGCAAAAGGTTTCAACCGCTTCCTGGCCAAGCTGCAAGCCATGATTACCCAGGTAGTATCCTCGGTACAAAAAGTGAGCGATGCATCCGAGCATACAGCAGAGATCGCCATTCACACCCAGCAAGGGGTACAGAAGCAACAATCTGAAATCGATCAAGTGGCGACGGCCATTCAGGAGATGTCCGCTACAGCCCAGGAAGTTGCCCGCAGTGCCAACCAGGCGGCCGAGGCGGCAGGTAATGCGGATCAGTCAGCCAATCACGGGCGGACCATTGTGCAGAACTCCAGCGATGCGATTTCCGCACTGGCTGCCGAGATCGACCGTGCGGTTGTCAGCGTGGAAGGGCTGGCCAAGGACAGCGAAAACATTACCACGATCCTGGTCAGCATTCGCGGCATTGCCGAACAGACCAATCTATTGGCCCTCAACGCAGCCATTGAGGCGGCACGGGCTGGTGAGCAGGGCCGCGGCTTTGCCGTGGTGGCGGATGAGGTTCGTAATCTGGCGGGCAAGACTCAGCAGGCGACCCAAGAAATCCAAACCATGATCCAGCAGCTGCAAAGCGGTACGCAGGACGTGGTGCAGATCATGCAGGCCAGTCAGGCGAAGACCGAGACCAGCGTGCAGCAGTCTTCCGAGGCCGCAGCTGCGCTGGCAGCGATCACCGAGGCGGTTTCCGTCATCACGGAAATGAACATCCAGATCGCGGGAGCGGCCGAAGAGCAAAGTGCCGTGGCGGAGGACATCAACCGTAATGTTACCGTGATCGGAGCGGTTGCGTCTGAAGTGGCCCAGGGTGCAGAGCAGTCGTCGCACGCCAGTGCCGAGCTGACACAGCTGGCCGAGCAGCAGCGTCGCCTGGTCAATCAGTTCAAGGTCTAACGGCAGAACTGCCCGCCCGCGACAAGGGCGGGCAACGCAGGGAAGCAATCGGAGTAGGGGAGGGCGGTTCTTACACTGCAATACGGCGATAAGAACACGACCCTCTCAGGTCAGCAGCGTGGGGCCGGGTTACAGCTCAGCCAGCCGGATGAGATAGCCGTCGATTTCTTGCACAGGCATGCCAGTTTCGGTGCAAAGGTAGGTACTTTGCACCACCTTGTCGTCAAGAATCATCGGTGAGTTGGCAGCGTCTTTCCCTTTCAACTCCGTCAGTGCTTCTTTCAAATCAAATACAGCATCGCTATAGCTAACCAGCTTGTGACCATACTGGCCCTGCATGATGAGAAAATGCATGAGGTTTGTCCTGTAGGTTGCTGACTTGATTAGTTATAGGTGACTTTTAGGCATTTACAAAGCCCCGCTAATCGGTAAGCGGCTAACTTCTTATCACCGTTAGGATTAATTGTCTCCCTTGGGTGGAATGTGCTTATCTGATAGGGCATTTCTCATGGCCCCGTCGCTCCTGGCAGACAGGGCGACCGATAAGAACAAGACGAGAGCACCTACATGAGTGAGCGCTGCATCCAGGTAACGGAACTGCCACTGGCCTCCGGCAAGCGGCTCGGACGCGTGACGCTAGACGCACCAAGCAGCCTGAACGCCCTATCCTTCAACATGGCCGTCCAGCTGGAAGAACAGCTCAGGCACTGGGCGGAGCAGGACGACATTGACGCGGTCTGGCTGGAGGGAGCTGGTGAAAAGGCCTTTTGCGCGGGAGGCGATATCGTCGCGCTCTACAAGGCCATGCGGGAAGGAGAAGCTGGGCCGGGCAAGGCCACCGGTGAGTACTTTGCGCTGGAATACCGGCTCGATCACTTCATCCATCATTACCCCAAGCCGCTTATTGCCTGGGGGGCGGGTTACGTCATGGGAGGAGGGCTTGGGTTGCTCGCCGGTGCCTCTCATCGCGTAGTATGCGAGAGCACCCGTGTTGCCATGCCTGAGGTCAGCATCGGGTTATATCCCGATGTAGGGGCGAGCTGGTTTCTCAACCGCATGCCGGGCCGTTGCGGGCTGTTCCTGGGCGTTACCGGCGCACAGCTTACGGCGCGCGATGCGGTTTTCGTCGGGCTGGCGGATCGCTGCATTGCAGCGGAGCGGCGTGAACAGGTCATTGCCGATTTGCAGGCCATGCCCGATAGGATGCTCGGCCATGCCTCGGTTGCACAGGTGCTGCGCCAGCATGAGCAAGCAAGCATGGCCGTGATGCCTGAGCCAAATGTGCAACCGCTCTTCGATACCCTTCAGGCCCTGACGGATTTCGATGATGACAAAACCGTACTTGCTGAAATCAAGGCCTACAGCGGCGATAATCCCTGGCTAACCAAGGCGGCCAAGACATTGGCCCAGGGCTCACCGACTTCGGCGGCCATCACGCTGCGTCAGCTCAGGCGCAGCAAACGCTGGTCGCTGGCCGAGGCGCTGCGCAGTGAATTGGACCTGTCGGTGCGCTGCACTCAGCTCGGTGAGCTGCAGGAGGGGATACGCGCCCTGCTGATCGACAAGGACCGCCAGCCGAAATGGCATGCAGATCCACTCGCAACGGACGACCCGGCTTGGCTGGATGCCTTTTTCGAGCCTGCCTTTCCGGCCCACGAGCATCCGCTGCGCGCCCTGAGGGACTGATCAGTGGTCAGCCGTGCCGTTCCCAAGGGCACCATCTCGACCTATCTGGTGGAGGAGGCGCTACAGGCCTTTGCTGCGCGGGGAATGAGCCATGCGGAATTATTGTGCGACATCGGGCTGGCACCAGACTGTCTGGCGGAGCCGGGCGGCCGGGTGCCTGTCCCCTTTTACGGGCGCATCTGGCGGCGTCTGGCCCGGCGCTTTGATGATGAGTTTTTTGGCATGGATCCGCGTGGCATGCGGTCCGGTAGTTTCGAGTTTCTCTGCCGGGCCTGCCTGTCCCAACCTACGGTAGGTGCAGCGTTGATCCATGGGCTGGCTTTTCTCGGGCTTACCTTCGAGCGCCTTCGTGGTGAGCTGGTCCGCAGCCAGAGCCTGGCGGAAATTATATTGCGAGAGCCCGCCGGGGCGCCCAATCGAGCCTTCGCGTATTTCACCTACTGGATGATCGTTCACGGCGTAGCCTGCTGGCTGGCTGGCCGCCGGATCCCGATCCTGGCAATCGAGCTGCGCTGCCCCGAGCCCGCCTTTACGGCCGATTACAAGGTCATGTTCTCGGACAACCTGCGTTTCAATCAGAGTCGGACGCGCATCATCTTTGCTGCTGAGGTGCTGGATGTGCCGTTAAGACGCAGCGAGGCGGACCTGCAGCGTTTTCTGGCTGAGGCACCCTGCAATATTCTGGAGAAATACCGCGATTCGGATAGTTTGGCGAGCCGGATCAAGCTGCAACTGCGGCAATTACCGGGCGAGCAATGGCCTACCAGTGAAGCCTTGGCGCACACCCTGTGCATGTCGCCTGCAACCCTGCGGCGGCGTCTGGCAGAACAGGCGCAGTCCTACCAGGCGATCAAGGACACCGTACGCAAGGAGCAGGCGATCGACTGGCTGGCCGATCCCTTGATGACCTATTCGGACATTGCTACTCAGCTTGGCTTCGCTGATATCAGCGCCTTCTACAAGGCCTTTCGTAAATGGACCGGAACCAACCCTGGTCACTACCGCAACCTGATTCTCGCCCAGGTCGACTCTGCCTGATTGTCCAAACCGCTCAGCCAGATTGAAGGGTTTGACCATTGCAAGCCAGCGCTGGCGCGATACAGTCAAAAAAGACGCTCCTGACGTTCCAATAACAACAAGCCGAGGAACTGACCATGCAGGACTATCAGGCTGCCTATTCCAGCTTTGATTTCCCTTCTGTTGTTGCCAACCGACTGAGCGGGACGCTCGAGTCGCTCAACGCCTGTATCGAATGCTGCGACCGCCACGCCCTGCCGGGCCGTATCGCCCTGTTCTGGGAGGGCCGCGACGGCAGCAGCGAAACCTGGACGTTTATCGACCTCATGCAGCGCGCGGCCCAGTTCGCCCATTTTCTGGTGGCCCAGGGGATAGGTCCGGGTGATCGTGTGGCGGGCCTGCTGCCGCGTACGCCAGAGCTTCTTGTGACGATCCTTGGCACGTGGCGGGCCGGTGCGGTCTATCAGCCCGTGTTCACAGCGTTTGGCCCCAAGGCCATCGAGCATCGACTTACGACATCAGAGGCGAAACTGGTCGTGACCGATGGGGCCAACCGAGGCAAGCTGAGCGACGTCGATCATTGCCCCACCATTGTTACGCTGGGTGGCCGACGCGGTCTGGGCATTGAGCGGGGCGACTTCAGTTTTTGGAGCGAACTGGAAAAGCATCCTACCCATTTCGAGCCGGTCATGCGTGCAGGGGATGATCCTTTCCTGCTCATGTTTACTTCGGGCACCACAGGCCCTGCCAAGCCACTGGCCGTTCCGCTCAAGGCCATCGCCGCGTTCATGGGTTACATGAGCGATGCCATTGATCTGCGCCCGGAAGATGCCTTCTGGAACGTGGCTGATCCCGGCTGGGCCTATGGACTGTACTACGCCGTAACAGGCCCTCTGGCGCTGGGACATCCCACCACGTTTTATGATGGTCCGTTCTCGGTGGAGAGCACCTGCCGTATCATCCGCAAATATGGCATTACCAACCTGGCTGGCTCGCCTACTGCTTACCGGATGCTGATTGCCGGTGGTGATAGCGTAATCGACTGCCTCAAAGGGCGGTTGCGAGCGGTCAGCAGTGCAGGAGAGCCGCTCAACCCGGAGGTAATCCGCTGGTTCGCACAGAACCTGGGCGCAACCATCCATGACCATTACGGGCAGACCGAGCTGGGCATGGTATTGTGTAATCACCACGCACTGGAGCATCCGGTGCGGCCCGGCTCGGCAGGCTTTGCCAGCCCTGGACACCGAGTCGTGGTAGTGGATGACCAGGCGCAGGAGTTGCCCCCTGGCCAGCCCGGTATTCTGGCGGTAGATCTCTCACAGTCGCCCATGTGCTGGTTTGGTGGTTATCTGGGGCTGCCTACCAAGTCCTTCGTCGGCCCTTACTACCTCAGCGGCGATACGGTCGAGCTGAACGATGACGGCAGTATCAGCTTTGTGGGGCGATCCGATGATGTGATCACAACGTCGGGCTATCGCGTAGGACCGTTCGACGTGGAAAGTGCTTTGATCGAGCATCCGGCCGTGATCGAGGCGGCCGTAGTGGGCAAGCCTGATCCAGAGCGTACCGAAATCATCAAGGCATTCGTCGTCATTCATAGCCGGTACTCTGATACCCCAGAGCTGGCCGAAGAGCTGCGCCAGTACGTACGCAAACGCCTGGCCGCCCATGCCTATCCGCGGGAAATCGAATTTGTGGCGGAGCTTCCCAAAACCCCAAGTGGCAAGGTCCAGCGATTCATCCTGCGTAACCAGGAGATTGCGAAGGCCCAGGCTACCCCGGCATCTGCCGCCTAAGGAGTGCTGTATGCAGATTGAAAACAAAACGTTCCTTGTGACCGGTGCGGGCTCGGGCCTGGGGGCTGCTACCGCGACCATGCTGGTGGAGGCTGGAGCCAACGTTATGCTGGTGGATATGCATGCGCCCAGTGTCGAGGCGAAGGTCGAGGTACTTGGCCCACGGGCACGCTGCGCCGTGACCAATGTCACCGACGAAGCTCAGGCGCGTTCAGCCGTAGCCGCCACGATGGAGGCTTTTGGCGCCGTTCATGGGCTGGTCAATTGCGCAGGTGTCGTAGGGGGTGAAAAGGTACTGGGAAAAAGCGGTGTTCATGGTTTGGACAGCTTCAGCCGAATCGTCGGCATCAATCTCATTGGCAGTTTCAACATGCTGCGTCTGGCCGCCGAAGCTATGACGCAGGGCGAGGCTGAGGCCAGTGGCGAACGTGGCGTCATCATCAACACCGCTTCCATTGCAGCCTTTGACGGGCAAATCGGGCAAGTAGCCTATGCAGCCTCGAAAGGCGGCGTCGCCAGCATGACGCTACCGGCTGCCCGGGAGTTGGCACGTTACGGGATACGCGTCATGACCATCGCCCCAGGTATCTTCGAGACCCCCATGATGGCAGGCATGACAGAGGCCGTGCGCGAATCCCTTGCTGCAGGCGTGCCGTTCCCGCCGCGTCTTGGTAGGCCCGAGGAATATGCAGCCCTGGTTAGGCACATCATTGAAAACAGCATGCTCAACGGCGAGGTGATTCGTCTCGACGGCGCCTTGCGCATGGCAGCCAAATAAGAGAGATCATTATGAATCAGGATCCCATCGTTATCGTCAGTCTTGCCCGCACCCCCATGGGTGGTTTCCAGGGCGATCTGCAAGGGCTGAGCGCAACGGAGCTGGGCGCCCAGGCTATCGGCGCGGTTATCGAGCGTAGCGGCATCAGCGTTGAGGCAGTAGATGAAGTGCTCATGGGCTGCGTGCTTCCCGCCGGCCTGGGGCAGGCACCGGCACGGCAGGCTGCCCTGGGTGCAGGCCTTACCCAGCACACACCCTGCACTACGCTCAACAAGATGTGTGGCTCCGGCATGCAGGCTGCCATTCTCGGCCATGATCTGCTGCGGGCTGGCAGTGCCAACGTTGTTATTGCCGGGGGCATGGAAAGCATGTCCAACGCACCGTATCTGTTGGATCGTGCCCGCGCCGGCTATCGCATGGGCCATGGGCGCGTACTGGATCATATGTTCCTGGATGGGCTGGAGGATGCCTATGACAAGGGACGCCTCATGGGGACTTTTGCCGAAGACTGTGCCCAGCAACATGATGTCAGCCGTGCTGCCCAGAATGAGTATGCGATGGCTTCTCTGACCCGGGCGCGCAAGGCCATCGAGGAGGGCGCCTTTGCGGCCGAGATCGTGCCGGTTAGTGTCAAGACCCGTAAGGAAGAACGCCTTATCCGCGATGATGAGCAGCCGCCCAAGGCCCGGCTCGACAAGATTCCCGAATTAAAGCCCGCGTTCCGTCAGGACGGTACGGTAACGGCTGCCAATTCCAGTTCGATTTCCGATGGTGCAGCGGCAATGGTACTGATGCGCCGCTCCGAGGCCGAGCGGCAGGGGCTGACGCCATTGGCCGCTATCCACGGACATGCAGCCTTCGCCGATGCACCGCATCTGTTTCCCACGGCGCCCATTGGCGCCATCCAGAAGCTCATGAAGCGGACAGGCTGGTCGCTGAACGACGTGGATCTGTTCGAAATCAACGAAGCATTTGCTGTAGTTGCCATGGTCACTATGCGCGAGCTTGGACTGCCCCATGAAAAGGTCAATATTCATGGCGGTGCGTGTGCACTGGGCCATCCTATTGGCGCTTCAGGTGCACGGATTCTGGTGACGCTGATTTCGGCCTTGCGCCGTCATGGGCTGCGCCGAGGTGTAGCGGCCATTTGCATTGGCGGCGGCGAAGCAACCGCGATGGCCGTGGAATGCCTGTATTGATGTGAGGACAAGATCATGCTGATTACCGAAGAACAACAAAGCATTGCCGACATGGCCCGTCAGTTTGCTCAGGAGCGGCTGCGTCCGTTCTCGGCAGAATGGGACCGCGAGCATACCTTTCCTCGAGAAGCGTTACGGGAGATGGCTAAGCTGGGTTTCATGGGCATGCTGGTGCCTGATACCTGGGGCGGCTGCGAGACAGGTTATGTTGCCTATGCACTGGCCCTTGAGGAAATTGCCGCCGGTGACGGAGCCTGTTCCACCATCATGAGCGTGCATAACTCGGTAGGCTGCGTCCCGATTCATCACTTCGGCACCGATGAGCAGAAAACCCAGTTTCTGATACCGCTGGCTACGGGTGAAATGATCGGTGCGTTTGCACTCACCGAACCTCAGGCCGGCTCGGACGCCAGTGATCTACGGACCAAGGCACGGCGGGAAGGTGATGAGTACGTAATCAATGGGGCCAAGCAGTTCATTACCTCCGGCAGTAATGCAGGCGTTGTGATTGTCTTTGCCGTGACGGATCCATCCGCTGGTAAACGAGGCATCACCGCCTTTCTGGTGCCAACCTCAACACCCGGCTATTCGGTCGTTCGTGTAGAGCACAAATTGGGCATTCATGCCTCCGACACCTGTCAGATCCAACTGGACAACGTGCGTATCCCGGCGGCTTTTCGGCTGGGCGAGGAAGGGCAAGGCTACAAGATCGCCCTGGCCAACCTCGAGGGCGGACGCATCGGTATTGCAGCGCAAGCAGTGGGCATGGCACGCGCGGCATTCGAATATGCACGCGACTACGCCCGTGACCGGCAGACCTTTGGCAAGCCTATCGTCGAGCATCAGGCTGTGTCTTTCCGCCTGGCGGACATGGCAACCGAAATCGCCGTGGCTCGGCAGATGGTGCTGCATGCCGCCGCGCTCAGGGATGCCGGCAGGCCTGCATTGGTCGAGGCCTCCATGGCCAAGCTGTTTGCCTCCGAGATGACGGAGCGCGTCTGCTCCGCTGCCTTGCAAACTCTGGGTGGCTATGGCTACCTCAACGACTATCCGCTGGAGCGTATCTATCGCGACGCCCGGATCTGCCAGATTTACGAGGGCACCAGTGATATTCAGCGGCTTGTCATTGCCCGCCATCTAGGAGAGTAACTTCATGTCCTATGAAACCCTGGTGATCGAAATACAGGAGCGTGTCGCGCTGATCACGCTCAACCGTCCTCAGGCCCTGAACGCCCTGAACACGCAACTGATTGTTGAGCTCAATCAGGCATTGGACGTGCTGGAGCGGGACAGCACCATTGGCTGCATCGTGCTGACCGGATCGTCCAAGGCCTTTGCGGCAGGTGCGGATATCAAGGAAATGGCCGACCTGACCTTTCCTGACATTTATCTGGATGATTTTTTCTCTGCTGTGGATCGTGTCGCCAGCCGGCGCAAGCCGATGATTGCAGCCGTAGCCGGATATGCCCTGGGAGGTGGGTGTGAACTGGCGCTGCTATGCGACTTCATCTACGCCGCGGACAATGCCAAGTTTGGCCTGCCGGAAATCAAGCTTGGCGTCTTGCCGGGCATGGGAGGTACTCAGCGGCTGACGCGGGCGCTGGGCAAGGCCAAGGCCATGGAAATGTGCCTGACCGGCCGTATGATGGAGGCGCCAGAAGCTGAACGGGCAGGGCTGGTAGCCCGTATTTTTCCTGTGGACAGCCTTGTGAGCGAAACCCTGAAGGTTGCTCATGAGATCGCCAATAAGTCACTAACGGCAACATTGATGGCCAAGGAAAGTATCAACCGGGTCTTTGAAACGAGCCTGAGTGAAGGTGTGCGGTTCGAACGGCGCATTTTCCATGCCGTCTTCGCCACGGCGGATCAGAAAGAGGGCATGAAGGCCTTTGTTGAAAAGCGGGACGCAGATTTTAAGCACCGGTAATGTCGAGGCTGGGTCTGATGGCGGACCCAGCCCTTGTTTCAGGGAAGCGTAGACAGCCGCTGGCAGCTGCTCTCGAACTTCTTGTCGCAGGCGCTCATGTAGAGCTGCTTGGCCTGAAAGGTATCCTTGGGCAGGCCATGCATGCCTTCCATATAAAAGTTACCCAGCATGTGCTGAGCCATGGGATTGCCACCGGCTGCTGACTGATTAAGGTATTTGATCATATCGGCCTCGTTGGCCAGGGCCGGATCAGCTTGTCCTGAATACAGAAATGCCAGGTTCACGGCCGCCTCGGGATGACCGCGGTCAGCGGCCAGCTTCCACCAGCGCTCGGCCTGTCTCAAATCCTTGGTTGGCTTGCCCATGAAATAGAAGCTGCCCAGTTGGATCTGCGCGTCGATATCGCCACGCTCAGCCATCGCTTTGGCGGTATTGAAATCCATGGGCGCCTGAGTGGTCGGGCTGGCAGCCGCGCCTTGGGTGGGTTGGTCGGTTGTTTCTGGCGTATCCGCTTCTTGATGGGCGCAGCCACTCAACAGCATAAGGCCAAGCAGTGGACCTGCCAGTTTTCTAATGAGCATTCGTTCTCCTTGATAATAACGTCCGGGTCTGGCCCTTAGGCTTGTACATAAACGAAAGATTCAACACGCCGCAACGCATCGCTTCAAGAACATTGTCTTGGCGCACATGACTACTATCCGAGAGATATCAAAGGTGATCACAGGATAGAAAAGGCATCCTTAAAAGCTAACTTATGTTATGTTATAACTTAATCTAATATCTTGTGTTTGAGTCCATATCCGGCAGGTCCTGCCCGTGCTGTGTCAATACGCATTTACACCCAACATACTGGCCTCTTGTTTGTTAGGTGGGGAAGCAAGCCTGTGCCTGACGCTTTAAAAAGTGAGTCTGATGAACATGGCAGAACCTAGCGTTACACCCCGGCAGGTAGCAGGCGATACCCCTGCCGTATTAGCCGACGTACTCCATGAGGGTATCAACCTCGCCATCTGGAACCGCTGCCTTCCTTTGCACATTGAACAGTTCGCCCGGATGTTGACCGGCTTGGCCGAGCCATTTGCCCAGTCTCTGGTAGTGCAACTGGAGGATGCAGAAGCCGAACCCAATCTGAGTCAGTTGGCCGGCACCCATAAGGATCTGGAGGGCTACGAAGGGTTTGTTGCAGACGTCGCCTGGCTGGTCAAAGCCTTCGCCTATTTGCTCAATGCCCGCCGAGTCGGGGTGCGTTTGCGCTTGCTGGACAAGGCAATGTGCCCACGCTTTCACGTTGACCACGTGCCGCTTCGGCTGGTGACGACCTATTCCGGGCCGGGCAGTCTCTGGTCAGGCAAAGGCCAGCTGACCACTATCTCTCTGGACGAAGCCCATCAACTCGCGCCGGGTGCAGTGGCGCTACTCAAGGGTGACAAATGGGAGGGCAACGAAGGGGCAGGCATCGTGCATTGTTCGCCTGCCTTGGCGGCGGGCGAGAAGCGCCTGTTTCTGTCACTGGACTGGCTGGCTTAGAGAGGTCAAAAGCCTATCACTCATTAGAACCTACGTTGTATTGATTAGGTATGGAAGAAAGAGCCGGTGTCTGGTTGGAACGGTTGACTTTGAGGAAGGCCTAAGGGACGAAACCCTCAGGCCATGTGGGTCAGCTGAACAGATTGATACCCAGTTGGAAAGCAATCCATACGGCCAAAGCTGTCGCGAAACCCAGCGCGATATTCTCGAACCAGTTGTTCCGGTATTTACCCAACAGTGATTTCTGGTTGGACATGATTAGCAGCCCAAGGGAGATCACCGGCAGACCAATGATGTTCAAGGCATTGACTGCGATCGTCAGGGTAACGAAGTTAGGCATTCCCGGAAGCGACCACACCAATGGCGTAACCAGGATGAACAGCATGAACCACTTATGCATCGGATCATGGTGCAGGACCTTGCCGTAGCGCTCACGGCGACCGGGGCGGATGTACTGGAAAGCATCGGTAATCAACATGGGCAGGGCGGTTGTCTTGCCTGAAATGCTGGCAAACAGCGTTGCGAACACGCCCACAAAGAAGATCAGCCATCCCCCTTGGCCAAAATACAGCTCCAGCGCAGCGCCCAGATCATCCAGCGTATTGACCTGAATACCGTTGGGTCGCAGGATCTCTGCGCCTACGACCCAGATGGCCAGGTTGATAATGATGCCGACAATCACCGCAAACAGAAGGTCGTTACGCTGGATGCGTTTGTGCTCAGGCCCTGTCCAGCCTTTTTCCTTCATCACATAGGGGTGAACGAAATTGGAAAACGAACCCGCCACGGCACCAATGACAGACACCGCCACCAGCAGCGCGCCGTGAACGCCTTCATCGGCCGGTATGCTGAAACCGATGGTTCCACGCAGGATGCCGCCCATATCCGGCGTAGCCATAATCGCCAGGGTCAGGAAGGCCAGCGTCATGATAGCCAGCAGCAACTTCATGACGCCTTCGATCATCGCATAGAAGTTTCGCCCCACCAGCATCCACACGGCCAGCACGACCGCCACCGAGCACAATAAGGGCTGGTTAATGTGCAGTAATGTCGAAAGCGCCTCGCCGGCCCCCTTGATCATGTAGGCATTGGTCAGGTGTGCCATGATCAGCGCATAGCCAAACATGAAGTAGGCGAAGAGCGGGTGAAGTTGGGCATAGCCTTGCAGGATGCTCATGCCCTGGTTGTTGCACAGCTGGAAGCGGGCAATGATGTTGACGATCAAGAAGCGGAGCAAAAGGGATACGGCCAATACCCACATCATGGCATAGCCATAATTCGAGCCGGCGACCGATGAGGTGATCAGGTCGCCCGCGCCTAGCCAGGAGAGCACTGCGATAATGCCAGGGCCGAGCACCTTGGCGAGGTTGGAAAGAGAATAACGGGAAGTACTGACTGCCTTTTTGGAAACCGATTCGGTATGTGCCATGACGTAACTCTCTGAATAGGTTGATTGTTCTTGTCACTATCAAGAGCGTTTTGCAGTCCAATGTCGGCAGACCTACTGCAGGCCATGGAACGGGGTTCGGACAAGCCCGCCTTGTTGGTATGTAAGCGATCTGAAGGTGGTCGTGTCTCCTGTTGAGAAGGGAACGTTAAGCCTCCGGTGAAACCGTTGGAGGCTCGGTGGATTACACGGGGGTCTTGAGTTTTCCGCTCGTGAAATACAGATTGAGATTTTCAAGCATAAGATCGGCCATGGCCTGACGTGTCTCATGCGTCCCGCTGCCCAGATGGGGTGTCAGGACAACGTTATCCATTTCCAGTAATGGCTGAGGCACTTCGGGTTCATGGGCGAATACATCAAGCCCGGCGCCTGCAATAACGCCTTGTTGCAGTGCACTCAATAGCGCGGCTTCATCTACCACCGAACCACGGGCAATGTTGATCAGGAAGCCATCCTTGCCCAATGCCTGTAGTACGTCTGTACCGATAAGGTGATGGGTCGCGTTACCACCGGGGACCGCCAGCACCAGAAAGTCGGACTGGCTGGCCAGCGCCTTCAGGTCCGGCTCGTAGCGGTAGGGCACATCCGCTTGTTGATGGCGACCATAATAAGCAACATTCATGTCAAAGGCGGAAACCCGCTTGGCTATGGCTTTGCCAATGTTGCCCAACCCCACAATACCGCAGGTCTTGCCGCCGAGCTTGCGTCCCAGGGGAAACTTTTCCTTGAGCCAGCGGCCATTGCGAACGAAGCGGTCTGCCGCGCTGATGCCGCGAGCTACGTCGATCAGCAGGGCAAATGCAGTGTCGGCCACGCAGTCGTCCAGTACGCCTGGTGTATTGCTGACCGCTACCCCTCGGTCTCGTGCAGTAGCAATGTCAATTGCGTCATAACCCACGCCGAAACTAACGATAACTTTCAGGTTGGAAAGCGCCCGTATTACCTCGCCTTTGCAGCCATGAATTCCGCTGGTGACAATCCCTTGAATAGAGTCACCATGACTCTTGAAAAAGGTGTTTTTGTCCTCGACTTCCCAGAGCTTGTAGACTGCATACATCGATTCGATCTGCTGCTGTAGCGCTGGCAATAAAGGACCAATCAGTAAGAGCGTAGGCGTTTGATTTGTGGTCTCGCTCATGAGCGTCTCCTGTAAAGAGATGGAGTATGTTCGTCTGGCCTCTTTTAAAGGTTAGTCAGCTTTTTGTTGTGTACTGTTAATAAGACGCTCGCGACGTGTGGTGCTAACTCAAACGCGCCCGGTGCATTCGCACCGGGCGGTAAGGTCAGGAGCGCATTAGTTCGGCGGCTCCTCCCTTCTTGGCCGGGCGCAGCGTGCCATACACATGCCAGGCGACCGAGAGAGCAGCCAAAGCCAGGAAAGTGGCGCAAATCGGATTGGTCAGGAACCCCGTGAAGTTTCCATCCGAAAGCATCAGCCCACGCCGCAGGTTGGTTTCGGCCATCGGCCCGAGGATAAATCCGATAATAAATGGCGCAGCAGGTATACCGCCTTTCACAAAGCCATAGCCAATCAGGCCAAACAACAGAATGGTCCAGATATCGAAGATACGGCTACTCAGGCCAAACGCACCCACTACGCACAGTACAAGGATGATGGGCAGGAGGATGTGCTTAGGTACGGCAAGCAGTTTGATGAAGATACGCAGGCCATAAAATTCCAATATCAACATCATGACGGAAGCCAGGAGCAGGGCGGCAAAAATGGTATATACCAGCGGTCCCTGACTCATGAATAGCATCGGTCCTGGCTGAATACCATGAATCATAAAACCACCCAGCAGAATGGCTGTGACGGCATCGCCGGGAATTCCCAGAGTTAGCAGCGGAATCATCGCACCGCCGATTCCGGCATTGTTAGCGGTTTCACTGGCTACCACACCGTCGATTACACCTTTGCCAAACTTCTCGGGATGCTTCGAGCGTTTCTTGGCCACGATGTAGGACACGATGTTCGAGGTGCCAGCTCCTACGCCGGGTAGAATCCCGATGCCGATACCGATCAATGATGAGCGAATCGAGTTGGGCAATTGACCAATGAATTCCTTCATTGAGAAACCAAATCCCTTGATCTGCTTCATGCTGACCGAAGCAACGGCCGCCTTGCGTTCTGACCGCACGCTTTCAGCGACTTTAATGATCTCGGAGATGGCAAAAATGCCCACCAGCACGGTAAGAATCTCAAAACCGCTGTTGAGGTTAGGGGTATCAAAGGTAAAGCGCCGGATGGCATCCACCGGTGCAATGCCTACCGTGGCAAAGACAAAGCCTACTACGCCGGAAAACAGGCCCTTGATCATCGAGCCGGTCGAAAGCGTGGCGATCAGCGTCAGGGAAAAAATCGCAATCCCGAAATACTCATGAGGGCCAAACCGCAGGGCAACTTTGGCTAGCCAGGGAGCGATAAACATGAGTGCAGCGATACTGACAATCGTACCGATAAACGAGAATACAATCCCTGCACCGAGTGCCTTGACGCCTTCACCTTTCTCCATCATCGGCGCGCCGTCAAACGTTGTCGCAATGGACGAGGGTGTGCCAGGAATCTTCAGTAGGATGGCCGAAATCAAGCCGCCTGAAGTCGCGCCAATATACAGTGATACCAACAGCGACAAACCCGCAGCAGGTCCCATTGTGTAAGTCAGTGGCAGGCTCAGAGCGATTGCCATGACAGCGGTGAGACCCGGTACCGCTCCAAATACGATCCCAACGGCTACGCCCAAGGTAATAAGGATTAAAATCTGAAACGAGAATACGGCGGAAAAGCCTTCCTGCAAGAGTTCTAACATGGCCGTCTCCTTATAGGTCCAGGAATCCGGCCGGTAGCATCAGATCGAAGCCATGGCGGAAGATGAAATAGATAGAGGTTGAGGCGATAACGGCAATGATCAGATAGTTCACATGTTTGACACGGTGGCTGGCGGGTGTCAGTACGATGAACTGTAGATAGAGATACAGCGCGGTGATCACGAGAAAACCTACTGTATCCAGCAGGGCCGCATAAAGAACAATCAACCCCAGCGTCTTCAATACAGTTGCATAATCAGCCGGAGCACTGACGCTTTCGTTGTCCCCCTCAGGGTTGGCCGGCTTTCTGCTGGCAATCAACTGCATTACGCCTAACAGGCACATCATCATAGAGAGGGCATAAGGTACAAAGGCGGCGTCAACAAAACCTTTGCGGGGTAAGTTCATTGTCATGAACAGGTAAATCAGACCAGCGCCAAGCATAACCACGCCGATCACAAGCTCTTTTTTCTTGTGGCTTTCCATATAACGTCCTCACATGGAAACAGCAGCGCCAGGCTCGATTGACGAGCCTGGCTGGCAGGGTGGCTTACTTGTTTTGCTGCAACATATCCTTGTACTGCATGAACGTTTCGCGCGTTTCCTTCAGACGAGCAACAGCCTGTTCAGTATTGTAGTAGCTGACCGGCTGCTTGAAGCCCTGCTCAAGATCTTTCGCATAAGCAGGCAATTCAGTAATCTGCTTCATGACGTCAGCCATTTTCTTAACGATGGCTGGGTCCGTCCCTTTGGGAAAGGCGATGATGTAGGGCTTATCCATGACAAAGTCGATACCCTGAGACTTGAAGGTCTTTACATCACCCAAAAGCGGGTTCGGCTCTTCGTTAGGCTGCGCCAGGATATGCATATCGCCGGTTTTGACATAGTCCTGTACGGCGCCATAGCTCACTGCAGACATATCGATACGGCCGCCAAGCAGGGAAGTGACTTTCTCAGCTGCCGAACCAGTATCAACCATCTTAAGTTGTACCCCGGCAAGCTTCTGGAAGATAAGTCCCTGCAAGTGCGAGAAGCCGCCCAGCTCTGTTCCATAGATAACGCTATTAGGTTTTGCCTTGGCTTTTTCGATTAGTGCGTCCAGTGAGTCGACGCCGGATGGCTTACCCGATACAAATACGGCTCCTTTGTCTACCGCAGCGATGCTGGATATGTCGAAGGCGTCATAGCTGTAATCCACCAGGCCGGAAACCTCGTTGACAATCAGTTGGCCGACGTGAGCAAACAGGATCGTATTGCCGTTGGGCTCGGCATTCTTGACCTGGGAGGTAGCTACAGAGCCGCCACCTCCGCCCATGTTGGTAATGACCATCGATTTACCCGTGATCTGGGTAAAGTACTTAGCCATAGTGCGGGCGTTGAAATCCGTATCACCGCCCGCACTGGCAGGCACAATGACCTGTACCGGACGAGTAGGCCACTTGGTTTCCTCTGCAGCAAAAGCACTGCTTGCAGTGAGTGAAACGAATGCAGTCAGAAGGGAGGCGCATAAAGCTTTTTTCATTGTTTTACTCCAAGGTACGGCTATGCTGCGTGTATTGATGGAACGAACAAATTCAGCGGACCATGCAAGGACGCTTGTTATTGAATGTCCAGTTCGGCACGAGGAACTGCATGGCGACAGCATCATCCCGTGCGCCCAGTCCCATGCCTTTGTACAGCTCGTGGGCCTTGGCAACCTGATCCATGTCGATCTCGACGCCCAGTCCCGGCTTTTGCGGAACAGCGACCAGACCGCCCTTGATCTGGAAAGGCTCCTTGGTCAGGCGCTGACCGTCCTGCCAGATCCAGTGTGTATCGATGGCTGTGATTTTTCCTGGCGCGGCCGCAGCGACGTGGGTGAACATGGCCAGGGAAATATCAAAGTGATTGTTGGAGTGCGAACCCCAGGTCAGGCCCCAGTCATTGCACATTTGCGCAACACGAACTGAACCTTGCATCGTCCAGAAATGCGGGTCGGCCAGCGGGATATCCACGGACTGCAGCTGGATAGCATGACCCATCTGACGCCAGTCGGTCGCAATCATGTTGGTAGCAGTCGGAAGGCCTGTGGCGCGACGGAACTCAGCCATCACCTCACGACCGGAGTAGCCATCCTCAGCTCCACAGGGATCTTCGGCATAGGCCAGTACGTCATGCTTGTCACGGCAAAGAGCGATCGCCTCCTTGAGTGACCAGGCACCGTTCGGGTCCAGCGTGATCCGCGCTTCGGGGAAACGTTCAGCCAGAGCCGTCACCGCTTCCATTTCTTCTTCGCCGCGCAGCACGCCGCCCTTGAGTTTGAAGTCGTTGAAGCCGTAGCGGGCATGGGCTGCTTCGGCCAGGCGCACCACAGCTTCCGGAGTCAGGGCTTCCTCATGGCGCACACGGAACCAGTCATTGTCGGCCTCTGGCTCGCTGCGGTAGGGAAGATTAGTCTTGTTGCGGTCGCCTACGTAGAACAAATAACCCAGCATTTCTACAGCGTCGCGCTGCTGACCTTCGCCCAGCAGGGCGGCAACCGGAACGCCCAGGTGCTGACCGAGCAGGTCCAATAGGGCGGCTTCTACAGCTGTTACGGCATGAATGGTGATGCGCAGGTCAAATGTCTGTAGGCCTCGACCGGCAGCATCACGATCCGCGAACGTACGGCGCATCTGATTAAGGATGTTGTTGTAGGTACCAATGGTCTGTCCAACGATGAGTGCACGAGCATCTTCAAGGGTCTGCCGGATCTTTTCGCCGCCGGGTACCTCACCCACGCCAACATGACCTGCATTGTCTTTCAGGATAACGATATTGCGAGTAAAGAACGGACCGTGTGCGCCGCTGAGGTTGAGCAGCATGCCATCGTGTCCTGCAACCGGAACGACCTGCATGTCGGTGATGACGGGCGCTTGTGTGAGAGCCTCATGAGTGACCTGTACGTTCATACCTATTCCTCTTCACGCTTTATTCTTGTGGCAGGCAGTGGAGTACTGCCGGTACGCTTGTTTAGGTAACGCCCAGCGGTAAAGCCGGGCGTAGTGGGAGTTAAACGGGCTTGAGTTCCAGGCCTGTGCTGCCGGCGTCTGGTTTCTGTCCTTTGGGCTTGGTCCGGGCAAAGAACACCACGATGGCCGCCAGGATGGACGTAGCCGCCAAGCCATAAAGGCCGCCCTGGATTGAACCGGTCCGCTCTTCAAGGATGCCGAAGACAGTCGGTGCAACGAAGCCACCCAGGTTGCCCAGCGAGTTGATGAGGGCCAATACGGCTGCTGCGATGCGAGCATCCAGGTACGCCTGGGGAATCGGCCAGAAGCATGAGGATGCGGACTTGAAGCCGATGGCGGCGAAGCAGATGGCAACGTAGGCAAAGATGGGGCCGCCTGTGGTCGACATGAACATGCCTGCCGCCGCTACCAGGAGGGCAACGGCAACCCAGGCCTGCTGGAATTTCCAGCGTGTCGAAAGCGAGGCGAAGGCATACATGGCCACAATGGAGATCAGCCAGGGTACGGAGTTGAACAGCCCGACCTCAAAGTCGCTGATGTTGCCCATTTTCTTGATGATGCTGGGCAACCAGAACGTGGCGGCATAGATGGTCAGCTGGATGGCAAAGTAAATCACGCAGAACAGCATGATCTGGGAGTCTTTGAGCAGTTGCATCAGAGTCGGTTTAACCGTCTGTGCCTGTTCCCGCTGACGTTGCTCATCCTCAATGGCTGATACCAGAGCATCCTGCTCTTCGCGCTTTAGCCATTTGGCATCATGGGGCAGTGAGTCCAGCCAAAACCAGACAAAGCCGCACAGCGCAACGGAGAAAAGCCCCTCGATCAAAAACATCCATTGCCAACCGTGCAGGCCCAGCCCCTCGATTTGCAGCAGGGCGCCTGTTACCGGGCCGGAAATGATCGAGGCGATAGCCGATCCGGAAAGGAATAGCGCAATGGCCTTGCCGCGCTCGGCACCGGGTAGCCAGCGAGTAAAGTAGTAGATGACACCCGGAAAGAAGCCCGCTTCGGCCACACCGAGCAGAAAGCGCAGGATATAAAAGTGCGTTTCGTTCTGGATAAAGGCCATCATGGCAGCCACGATGCCCCAGGTGGCCATGATGCGTGTCAGCCAGGCGCGTGCGCCAACCCGTTGCAGCAGGATGTTGGAGGGGACCTCAAACAGCGCATAGCCGACAAAGAACAGACCAGCGCCCAGACCATAGGCGGCTACACCAATGCCCAGGTCAGTTTGAAGATGGTTTTTGACAAACCCGATGTTCACGCGATCAATGTAATTGACGATGAACATGATGATGAACAGCGGTAGGACATGTCGCTTGACCTTGGCGACTGCGCTCGCCAGAACGTCGGCTGATACAGCCGATTGAGCGGTGTGGCTCATGAATGCTCTCCCACTTTTATTGTTGTGGCGGGTACTGCATTGTCAAAAAGGGCGGAGCGGGCCGCCCTTGGCTGTAAAACAGGCTCGGTTGCAATACGCTGCGTAGGGGCACGCAACCGGCCCAAATGCTTACTGCGGACCGAGTTTGTCCATCAGCGCAGCCAGACGCTCGTACTCGTCAGGCTTGAGATCAGTCAGCGGTGCACGTACCGGACCGGCGTCGTAGCCTGCGATCTTCGCACCGGCCTTGACGATGCTTACCGCATAGCCTGCGCAGCGGTTACGGATGTCCAGGTACGGCAGGAAGAAGTCATCGATCAGCTTGCCCACGGTCTCGTGGTCATCCGCAGCGATGGCCTTGTAGAAGTCCATGGCCGTCTTGGGAACAAAGTTGAACACCGCTGAGGAGTACACCGGTACGCCCAGGGCCTTGTAGGCCGCGGCGTAGACTTCAGCGGTCGGTAGGCCACCCAGGTAGGTGAAGCGATCACCCAGACGACGGCGGATGGAGACCATCAGCTCGATATCGCCCATGCCATCCTTGAAGCCGATCAGATTCGGGCAACGCTCGGCCAGCATTTCCAGCTGGTCAGGCTTCAGGCGGCAGACGTTACGGTTGTACACCACCACGCCAAACTTGACGGACTTGCACACCGCCTCGACGTGCGCGGCTACGCCTTCGGGGCTGGCTTCGGTCAGGTAGTGCGGCAGCAGCAGGATGCCCTGGGCGCCCAGGCGCTCGGCTTCCTGAGCCTGCTGGATCGCCACGCGGGTCGGGCCACCGGCACCGGCCAGAATCGGAACCATGCCCTTGCAGGTGTCCACGGCCGTTTTGATGATGTCGGAGTATTCCTTCTGGTCCAGCGAGAAGAACTCACCGGTGCCACCAGCCGCAAACAGAGCGCTGGCACCATAGGGTGCCAGCCATTCCAGGCGCTTGATGTAGGTATCGCGGCGGAATTCGCCCTGCGCATCGAAATCGGTTACCGGAAAGGACAGCAATCCGGATGAAAGGGTGTGCTTGAGTTCTTGCGGATTCATGTATTGCACCCTGCTGAGAGCCATGAGGTTTGTTGTTGTGAATTTAGCCTAACCTCTCATCAGTCGTCATACAAGTGGATATGATGCTCTTTTGCTTATTTTTTGATTGCAGCTGGCCCTTCTAAAGTGACTGCATCACTTTTACCAATCGTTCTCGGCTGTTACTAAGGTGCAGACGCATAGCTGCTGCAGCCCCAATGGCATCCTGCCGGACAATGGCGTTATAGATGTCTTCATGTTCGGCATCGCGCCGCTCAAGATAGGCTTGGGACAGCGAACTTTCATTAAAGGCTTTGTTCAGGCGCATACGTGGAATGAGTTCTCGGCTAAGGCAACTCATGATCTCTGTAAAGTAGCGATTACCGGTTGCCTGGGCGATCAAAAGGTGCATTTCCATGTCGAGATCCTCTGAGGGAGAGGACGCTCTTGCCCGTGCCTGCATACGGTCGAGCAGAGCTCTAAACTGCGTCAGATGTGCCTCTGAGCGTCTTTGTGCTGCCAGGGCTGCCGCTTCGGACTCAAGGCTGATTCGGACTTCAACGACTGAAAGAACATCCTGCAGTGTCTCTACACTGGAGGGATCAATCATGCCTGATAGCCGAATAATGGGCTCGCATACAAATGTGCCGATACCTTGCCGGGTGACTACCTTGCCGTTTGCCTGAAGGTGGGAAAGCGCTTCACGAACAACCGAGCGACTCACGCCATGAGCCTTCATGATTTGCGCTTCGGAAGGCAGTTTTGCGCCAGGGCTAAGCTGGCCATCGCGTATCTGGCTATCGAGAATATTGGCCAGCTCCTGCGAAAGATTATGCGAGCGTTTGGCGAGAAAAACAGGCTCGGAATGCATCTGGAACACCTTCTTATTTAGATTAATTATCCGGTCTACCTATAAGATGTCTGACAAGTTTAGCGCTGTAAAGAGGTTTTACAGTAGAGGTACGTTGGCTATTTTGATAAATAACCAACGTCGTTGTAAAAACCGAAGTCTTCCAAGCTGAGAGAGCTAGCCCGCCTAAATCTATCCGAAAGCCGAGAAACCTTCCCACGGATTCCAGCTCTGCGTATTTTTCATTTCTTTAAGATAATAGGCGTAATTGGCGATCATTGAGTTAGCAATCGCAAAGCCTATGCTAATGCCAAAGTCAAGCGCTTGGGGGACATCAATCCCCGTCAGCTCCTGAAATAAAAGTTCAAGTAAGCCGGTAGAGAAGGCAATGCCTAACATGGCTAAACCTTTTTTCTTTAAACCTAAAGCAAAAATCAAATAGAAAGGTCCGAGAAAAAAGGCTGGCCAGCATCTAATGATCAGGAGCTTCTTTCGAAAAGGAAGCTGCTTGAATGCCTTTTTGCAGGTAGCGGTTTTAGGTGCACCATAGGTGTCGTAAAAGGCAAAACGCTCTTGCCATTTTGACGAATATGACGCTTCTCTGGAGGGTTCCGTGGTGTCCATATCATTACTCCTTGGCGTGTGGCCTGTATTTCTTTAGTAAGGTGTATCCATAAAATTCATCCATACATGTACGGCTTGGAACAAGCCTGTGTATGGCAAGGGGGGCGAGCATACCGAGGTGATGGGAGGTTCGGTTTCTACCCTGTCTCAAAACGCTTATTTGAACGTATTGAAAGGCGGCCTGGTTCAAAACAGCAGGGGCTACACAGGCAGAAAGCCTACTGCCTGTGAGAAGGGCTCATCAGCCGTAAAGCCTGAGTAAACACGCAGTAGGTACAAGAGGGCGACTACCCCCCTTATACAGAGAAGCAGAGGAGTGGCTTAAATACTGCAGCTGGTCAACGTTCCGGCTCGATAATTCATTTCAGCATCACTAAGGCTAAAGAGTGCATCGCTCGAAAACGACGTGCTCTGCGCAAAATAGGCGCTATGCTCTCGCAGGCGCTTGGCCAAGCCGCTTGCTTGCTCGACGGGTAGAAATAACAGGACAAACGCGGTGCCGAAGGCAAAGCAGACTTCAAAGACACTGGTTTGTGAGCAGGCGTGGCGGATACGCAGGTACCAATCGATCATCATGGGCATTCTGTAGTCGGCAGTTCGTTCCAACGCTGCGCGGTTTGCGCAATGGTTTTGGCTAGAGTAGCAATAGCCTTCTGATGGGCTATGACGAGGCTTTCAAGCTCCATGCCGGCAGGTTCGCGAATGATACTGCTGCAGGTCAACGTTCGGCGTGGGCTACCTTCGCTTCTCAGGTTAAGACTCCAAACCACATCAATCAAGGCATACCGCTCGGGCAGCATGTCGAAGCGGCGTACATCAGTGCGTAGCGTCAACACCGGCTTGCCGGAGGTTTTGGGAAGTCCTGCCAGATCCCGGACGCCGAGCTGTTGCTCCAGCTGACCTGCCAGGGCGTCATGAAATTCATCGCCAAGCGGCGCGCTCCAGCGTTCGGACTCCAGAATGGCGAGGCTACCATTGCTTTGCCTCACCACCAGTTGGGGCTGGTCAACCTGCACAGGCATGCGCACAGGCGCAAGCTCGAACTGAAACGCTGCGGGGGCGGTGTGAGAAGCCGCCTGGCCAGACAGGGGAGGCAGTAGTGTGTAGTAATGCGTAGGGGCTGAGCTGCACGCGGCAAGCCCCAGCGTGGCCGCTATTGCAGCCAGCGATAAGCGAAGGGTCATGGCTGGGACTCCATTTCAATGTCTCGAGAGGATGACTTCCCTTTATAGGAGCCGGGCGCCGCTTCCTCGGTACGGCCACGAATCAGCGACTCGGGATGGCGGCTCAGATAATCGGTCAGTACACGCACGGAGCGAGCGGTTCGCTGGACCTCGTCCATGGCCTGGTTGACCTGCTGACGTGCCGGCGAATCTTCATCCAACGTTTCGTTGGCGGTCTTGAGCGTGTTTTGCAGCTCCTCGAGCGTACCTCGCATTTGCGGCAACACATCGCCATTGACCTGTTTCATCGTTTTCTGCAACTCGTTCAGGCTGCCGTTCAGGTTGTTGGCAATCGAGTCGATAGGTAGCTTGCTGATCTTGTCGACCATAGCCTGCAGCTGCTCCTGTAGCTTATCGAACCCGCCTGGAACCGTCGGAATCTCAAGAGGACGACTGTTGGGGTTGAAGCTGACCTTGGCCGCCTTGGGATCGAAATCCAGCGCAATATAAAGCTGTCCTGTCAGAAGGTTGCCCGTGCGGGCCTGGGCTCGCAGACCTTGCTCGACCAGACGCTTGATCAGTTGAGCGGATTGCTCTTCGCTTTCACCGCCGATCTGCTTGACCAGCTTGTCATGGGCACTGCCCAGACGCTGCGGATAGACCACTGCACCTACCGTAGTCGGGAACCGCTGCGTTTTGGGGTCATAATCAAGATCCACTGAGACAACCCGGCCGATATTCACCCCCAGGAACTCCACGGGGGCATTCACCGCAAGTCCGCGCAAGGACTGATTGAACCGTAGGCGAATAAACCGAGGTTCGCCGGAGGGAGGCGCCAGCGCCGTCTGCTGGTCGTTATAGAGCGTGAACTCGTAGTGCTCTGGAGCTGGTTTGGCGTCCGGGCTGTAATTAGGCTCCCGGAAGGCAATGCCGCCCGCCAGAATGGAGGGGATCGTCTGGGTGTTGACCTTCAGGCCGCTGGCATCAACCGAGACGTCAATGCCGCTGGCATTCCAGAAGCGGGTATCGTCGGTCACAAACGCATCGTTGGGCGAATTGACGAACACCTGAACATCTACCCCTTTGCCATCTTCCGTCAGGTTATACGAGATGACCTGGCCTACCTGAATGCGGCGATAGTAGACCGGCGAGCCAATATCCAATGAGCCAAGATCGTCGGTATGAAGGGTAAAGCGCTTGCCCCTTTGCCCGTAGGTGACAGGAGGAGGGTTTTCCAGTCCGACGAAATCTTTTTTGGTCACGTCGGAACGGCCAGCGTCCGCACCGATGAAGGGACCGGAGAGCAGTGTGTCTACACCGGAAACCCCGTTGGCGCCGATACGCGGACGGACCACCCAATACTGGGTATCCTCGCGCGTAAAGGGTTCGGCTGACTTATCCAGGTCAATCGTGGCGGTAACGTGGGTGCGGTCTTCGCTGAGGGCGATCCGGGTAACCGTACCGATTACCACGTTCTTGTACTTTACCTGGGTCTTGTTTGCTTCAAGCCCCTCAGCCGTTTGAAAACTGACGTTGACCTGAGGACCTGCCCGCAACCAGCTGTTGACGACCATGGATAGCCCTACCAGAGCCGCCACGATCGGGACCAGCCAGACCAGGGAAATACTGAAGCGCCGCTTTCTGATCTGAGGCGTGCCAGGGGTTGGAAAAATAGTGTTCGGGTTATTCGACATCATTTACCTCAGCGTCCCAGATCAGGCGCGGATCAAAGCTCATGGCAGACAGCATGGTCAACACAACAACCAGGCCAAAGAACAGGATACCCAGACGGGGCTCGATCGTGCTCAAGGCTCGGAATTGAACTAGCGCAGCCACCAGGGCCACGACCAACACATCGAGCATCGACCAATAGCCGATCAGCTCTACGAAGCGATAAAGCTTGGCCCGTTCGCGCATGGCCCAGTGGCTGCGCCTTTGACAGGTAATCAGCAAAGTACCCAGGACGCAAAATTTCATGCAGGGCACGGCAACGCTGGCAATGAAAATCAGGATAGCGATGTCCCACGAGCCGTGCTGCCAGAACTCGATGACACCGCTCATGATCGTATTTTCACTGCCCCCGCTGAACATGCTGGTATACATCACCGGCAGGACATTGGCTGGCACATAAAAGATGATCGAAGCAAGCAGAAACGCCCAGGTACGGGCGATGCTGTTGGGTTTGCGCGTATGAACCGGCGAATAGCAGCGCGGGCATTCATGCGCTCCCTCAGGGCAGACAAATCCACAGGTATGACACAGGCAAACCTTGAGTTCGCGCGCGTAGGGCGGTTTATTCATGTAACCGGCACCTCCAGATCGTCCCAGAGGTAGCGGATGTCACGACCGGCAATGAGAATAATCAGCACCGTCAGCATGGCCATAGCCCATAAGCCGACGCCAGGCGAAACGTTGAGCATACCGGCCAGTTTGATAATGGCTACGAGAATGCCAAGCAGGCAGACCTCCAGCATGCTCCAGGGTCGTAAATGCTCAAGCGCCCGCATACAGGCCCTGAACCCTGGGGCCATTTCGCCCACGTAAGCGTAACCCAGCACCCAGCCCAGCAGCAGGATCTGAAACAGCGGCGCGAAGATAATCGCCAGGCCTGCCACCAGCGCAATCAACGTAATACGACCTTGAGCCAATGCCTCGACAGATTCCCAGAGCGTGGCCTCGTTGCTAAGCCCTTGCAAGCTGATGTGCATGATGGGGAAGACGTTGGCAAATATGAACAGGATGCCAGCTGCCAGCGTAAGGGCGAACAACTGTTCGACATTGAGCCGTCTGCTGCGCTCGATCACGGCATCGCAACGCACGCAGCGGGCAGCTTCGCCCCGCGCGAGTGGGCGGCGATGGTAGACCGAATCGCAGTGCTCGCAGATGATCCAGTCAGGGTGTTGAGGCATGGCTGATGGTGTGCATTGGATAGGTTTCGGTGAAGTGTGGAAACGCCGACCCGTCGACCAGCACCTGGTCGTTAGGATACTGCGTTAGGCCGTTTCGCTGTATGGGTGTTCGAAACGGTGCGTTGTCGATTTTGTAACAAGGACACATAGAGCACCGTACTTGTTTCATATGTCCGGTAAAACCTGTGGGTGGTAGAAGCGTTAGATACGCTGTAGGTCACGAAGGATCGATGAATCTCATTTCACTGGAGGCGCCGCTTAACAGTGGTTCGTTTAGTTCGGCGCAGGCTTTGAGATAGTCCCAAAGTAGCGTAACGCGCTTCAATGCCCGCAAATCCTCCTGACAATACATCCAGAAATGCCGTGTTATTTGGATTTCCTCCGAAAGCAGCGGTTGCAAACGGGGATCCGGGCCGGCCAGAAAGCAGGGCAAGATCGCCAGCGAGCGTCCCTGAAGCGCCGCCGTATATTGAGCGATTACACTGGTGCTGCGTAACACCGATCGAGCGCTTGGAACAGCGTGTTCCAAATACAACAGCTCCGGGCTAAAAGCGAGATCATCTACATAGGTGATAAAGGTATGCTCAGCCAGATCGCTCCGATCATGAATGGGGCCGTGCCGCTCTAGATAGCCCGGAGTCGCATAGAGTTTGAGCTGGTAATCACACAGTTTCGTGCAGACGTAAGGCCCTCGTTCAGGCCGCTCCAGGGTAATGGCAATGTCTGCCTCACGTTTGGACAGGCTGATGAAATGCGGAACCGGCAAGACATCGACCGTCAGGCTTGGATAGGTTTGCTGAAAATGGCTGACTTGCGGCGCGATGAAGAAGCTGCCGAACCCTTCTGTGGAGCCAATTCGGACATGTCCCGACAGGGCCAGCCCTGCGCCGGCAACCTCTTCACAGGCCGATTGCAGCGTGCTCTCGATAGCCTCTGCATAGCCTAGGAGCCGCTGGCCTTCGGTGGTCATTGCAAAGCCGCTGCTGCGTGATTTTTCAAACAGTAAGGCGCCTAGCGTCTGCTCCAGAATACGAATACGACGTGACACTGTTGTGTAGTCCACCGCTAGCCTGCGGGCCGCGCCGGTAGCCGTTCGTGTCCGGGCTACTTCCAGGAAAAACTTGAGATCGTCCCAGTCAAGTGCGGCAGGGGACATGAGATTTTTTTGCATATCGGTTCGGCTTTTTTGTGCGTTTTTATTGGAAGTTTGCACACCTATACTCCGAAACAGCCGCAAGCGCCAGAACGCGATTTCGGCTGATGACACCTCGCACAACAACAATAAGCGGAGGCGTTTATGACTGCAGGCACGACATCATCCAGAGCGACCTCATCTGGTCGCAAGCACTATCGGATCGCCGGGTTGGCCAGCATGGCCGGAACCACCATTGAGTGGTATGACTTTTTCCTCTACGGCACTGCTGCGGCATTGGTCTTCAATAAGCTGTTCTTTCCTGCCCTCGATCCCATGAGTGGCGTACTGGCTGCTTTTGCCACCTACGCCGTAGGATTTCTTGGTCGTCCCATGGGCGGCATCGTGTTTGGTCATTTCGGTGACCGGATTGGGCGAAAATCCATGTTATTGCTGACGCTCATGTTGATGGGCGTTCCTACCATCGCCATCGGCCTGATTCCCACCTATGACCAGATCGGCTATTGGGCAGCCTTGCTGTTGGTAGTCATGCGCTTCCTGCAAGGCATGGCCGTAGGCGGAGAGTGGGGCGGCGCCGTGCTGATGGCGGTCGAGCATGCGCCGGAAGGCAAAAAAGGCTTTTACGGCAGTCTGCCGCAGACTGGTGTTGGGGCAGGCTTGGTACTGGCCTCGCTGGCCATGGGTGCGGTGGCCACTTTGCCAGAGGAAGATATGCTGGCCTGGGGGTGGCGGCTGCCATTCCTGGCCAGTGTGGTACTGCTGGGTATTGGCTGGCTGATCCGGGTAAAGGTGGCGGAGTCGCCTGACTTTGAACGGCTCAAGCAGGAGGAGCGTAAGGTCAAGGTCCCCTTGTTTACAGTGCTCAAGGAGCACCCTCGGGAAACTCTGGCCATCATCGGCGCCCGCACGGCTGAAAACGCCTGGTTCTATATGGCGGTCACCTTTGCGTTGGCCTATGCCGCCAATCAGCTCCAGATTCCCCGCGCCAGTGTACTGAATGCCATTACCGCCGGTGCTGCACTGTCCCTGGTCACCATGCCGTTCTGTGGTTACCTCTCTGATCGGGTAGGGCAGCGGCGTCTCTATTTTGCCGGGCTGCTCCTGTTGTGCGCCTTTGTTTATCCCTTCTTTGCCATGCTGGGAACACGTGAACCCCTGCTTGTTTGGTGGGCCATGGTGCTGGCCGTGGGCGTAGTGTTTCCCATCCTGTATGCGCCTGAGTCACTGTTGTTTGCCCGTCAGTATCCGGCGCAGATTCGCTATAGCGGAATTTCGCTTTCCGTGCAGTTTGCTGGCGTGCTGGGCGGCGGCTTTGCACCCATGATCGCCACTACGCTGCTGTCGCTGGGAGAAGGCAATCCGCGATACGTCATCGTCTATCTGCTGGTCATGGGTGCGATCGCATTGCTTTGTACGGCCCTGATGAAGCCGGATCCTCAGGTCGGCCGCTCCGCTATTTCCACTACCGCTTCCCGCCCCGTTGGCATGGTCAATTCCACCTCAGGAGAATCCCTATGAACGCCCCCTTGAATGATGCCAAGGCTGATATCAGCCAAGTCAAACTGCTGATCAACGGTGAGTGGGTGGACTCCAAAACGCAGGAGTGGCGCGATATTGTCAACCCGGCGACTCAGCAGGTGCTCGCCCGTGTTCCGTTTGCCACGGCCGATGAGGTCAATGCGGCGATCGCTGCTGCCCAGCAGGCGTTCACCCGCTGGAAGCGTACGCCTATCGGTGCGCGTATGCGCATCATGCTCAAGTATCAGGCATTGATCCGTGAGCATATGAAGCCCATTGCCCAAACGTTGAGCGCTGAACAGGGCAAGACCCTGGCCGATGCCGAGGGTGACATCTTCCGGGGTCTGGAGGTCGTCGAGCACGCCTGCTCGGTGGGTAGCTTGCAGATGGGCGAGTTTGCCGAAAACGTGGCGGGCGAGGTGGATACTTATACGCTACGCCAGCCCATTGGCGTCTGCGCAGGCATTACACCCTTTAATTTCCCGGCCATGATCCCGCTGTGGATGTTCCCCATGGCTATCGTCTGTGGCAATACGTTCGTGCTCAAGCCTTCCGAGCAGGACCCGCTTTCCACGATGCAGCTGGTCGAGTTGGCGCTTGAGGCCGGCATTCCACCCGGTGTACTCAATGTGGTACACGGTGGAAAGGACGTAGTCGATGCGCTGTGTACTCATCCCGATATAAAGGCTGTCTCCTTTGTCGGGTCTACAGCCGTTGGTACTCATGTTTACAATCTGGCGGGTCAGCACGGCAAGCGTGTGCAGGCGATGATGGGCGCCAAGAATCACGCGGTGGTGTTACCCGATGCCAACAAGGAGCAGACGCTTAATGCATTGGTAGGTGCGGCTTTTGGTGCTGCCGGCCAGCGCTGCATGGCCACTTCGGTGGCTGTTCTGGTAGGTAAGACGCGCGAATGGCTGCCGGAGCTCAAGGCCAAGGCTGAACAACTCAAGGTCAATGCCGGGTCCGAACCGGGGACTGACGTTGGTCCGCTGATCTCCAAACAGGCCAGGGAACGTGTGCTCGGTCTGATTGAAAGCGGGGTGGCGGAAGGTGCTTCATTGCTGCTTGACGGCCGCAATGTTCAGGTGCCCGGATACGAGCAGGGTAATTTCGTAGGACCTACACTGTTTTCCGGCGTTACGACAGACATGCGTATCTACACGGAAGAAATCTTTGGTCCGGTTCTGCTGACCCTCGAAGTTGATACGCTGGATGAGGCGATTGCTCTGGTAAATCGCAACCCCTTCGGTAACGGAACTGGGCTCTTTACCCAGAGCGGTGCAGCGGCTCGCAAATTCCAGAGTGAAATCGATGTTGGTCAGGTAGGAATCAATATTCCGATCCCGGTACCAGTTCCCTTCTTCAGCTTTACCGGTTCTCGCGGCTCCAAATTGGGTGATCTGGGGCCCTACGGTAAGCAGGTTGTTCAGTTCTATACCCAGACCAAAACCATCACGGCCCGCTGGTTCGACGATGACAGTGTCAGTGATGGGGTGAATACCACGATTACCTTGCGTTGATCGGCGCGGTCGTCAACGTTACAGAAGGAGAATAGCCATGCGTATTGCCTTTATCGGTTTGGGAAACATGGGGGCTCCGATGGCGCATAACCTGCTGAAAGCCGGACATGCGCTCACGGTCTTCGATGTCAACGCACAGGCGGTTGGCGCCTTGGCGGAAGCGGGCGCCAAGGCGGCAAACTCCGCCCGGGACGCCGTACTGGAATGTGAGCTGGTCATTACCATGCTGCCTGCCGCGGCCCATGTGCGTAGCGTCTACCTGGGTGAAGAGGGGCTTCTGGCAGCGCTGCCTGACGGAGCCGTAGCAGTTGACAGCAGCACCATCGACCCTCAGACCGCCCGGGAGGTCGCCCAGGTGGCGGCAGGGCGAGGTGTCGCCATGGCCGATGCGCCGGTTTCAGGGGGGACCGGTGGCGCGCAGGCGGGCACCTTGACCTTCATGGTCGGTGCGACGCCTGAGCTGTTCAATCTCATACAGCCGGTACTCTCTGATATGGGTAGGAATATCGTGCATTGTGGTGAGGTCGGAACCGGGCAGGTCGCCAAAGTCTGTAACAACCTGCTGCTGGGCATCAGCATGATCGGTGTTGCAGAAGCCATGGCGCTGGGCGATGCGCTCGGCATCGACACCAAGGTTCTGGCCGGCATCATCAATACCTCTACCGGACGCTGCTGGAGTTCGGATACCTATAACCCCTGGCCGGGTATCATCGAGACGGCGCCGTCTTCACGAGGTTACACCGGTGGGTTTGGGGCTGACCTCATGCTCAAGGATCTGGGGCTTGCCACTGAAGCGGCGAAGCAGGTGCGCCAACCGGTTCTGTTGGGTGCGCTGGCACAGCAGCTCTACCAGAGCATGAGCCAGCGAGGTGAGGGCGGCAAGGACTTTTCCGGCATCATTGGGCTGTACCGCAAGCCTTAGCGCTGATCAGTCGGCCCAGCGGTAATACCACGCCGCTGGGCCAGCGAGTCGGCATCCGGCAGCGCCTCCCTGTACACTAGGCATTCGATTATTTCCGGATGCCTCACATGAAAGACCAACTCCTTGAACTGATCACCCTAATCAGCTCCGGCTGTATGAGCGATGAGGAGATCGCGCGGATCGCTGACGAAGCTGCACAAGCTTATGCCGATCCCGAAGCGTTCCTGGCAGCCAATCCGGATATCAATTACGACGAGACCTTCCCGATTTCGCTGGGCGAGTGGGTAGTAGTCGGCAGTTTGCCGGAAACGGTACTGTTCCAGGCCGATAGCTACGATGAGCTGCTCCAGCACATCATGGATTCCTTCGGCAAGGATGTGCCGTTCAACATCAAACCCAAGCAGCTGGTGAAGGTTGAACCACTCAAGGCGCTCAATCGGATCCAGGTTCAGCTGAGCAGCATGTACAAGGAAAAGGGTGGCTACACCCTGATGGATTTCAGTGAGCCACTTGATGATGAGCTGCAAGCCGTTCTGGTGTACACCCATGACGTGCAGCGCGTACTGGATCTCTGCGCCGAGCTCGACATCTACGCGGCGCCCTCCTATGAAGCGCTAAAGAACGCGTTGGAAGACTGAGGCGTTCAGTCATCAACCTGCCATCTCTCCACTGGATAAACAGCGGGTCGGCCATTATCGACCCTGAGGTTCCCTTTTATGAAAGCCATGGCCAAACATATTCTGGTCAAGACATCCGACGAGGCGGACGCCCTCAAGAAGCGCCTTGAAAAAGGCGAGGCCTTTGACGTACTGGCGAAGAAATTTTCGATTTGCCCTTCAGGAAAGCGGGGCGGCGACCTTGGCGAGGTCAAGCCGGGCCAGATGGTCAGGGTGATCGATCAGGTAATTTTCAAGAAGTCGGTCGGTGATATTCATGGTCCGGTCAAAAGCAAATTTGGCTATCACCTGGTCAAAGTGTATTACCGGGACTGAGCGCAGCCTGCTCCGTCACCCAGACAGGAACAACGACCCGAGCGAGGACCGTTTTGGCCAACGAACCTGTAACACCTGATGCACCTGCAAAATCCGATCGCTGGCAGTCCCCAGTCTTTCGCATGAAGGTTCTGGCGGGCTGCCTGTTGCTGGCAGCCGCTGTCCTGTATGCGGTCGCTGCCGCACTGCATGACATCCATCCTGCCTGGGGATATGTCGCCGCCTTTGCCGAGGCGGCGATGGTTGGCGCGATCGCCGACTGGTTTGCGGTTACCGCGCTGTTCAGGCATCCCCTGGGGCTGCCCATTCCTCACACGGCTATCATTCCACGTAACAAGGCGGGCATAGGGCGCAAGCTTTCGGATTTCATCTGTCTTCATTTCCTGTCCACCCCTCAGCTGATGGCAAAGGTCAGAGAATTCAACGCAGCCGACCAGCTGGCCGGCTGGCTGCAAAAGCCTCACCATGCCGAAGCCCTGGGGAATCATCTGATAGGGATGGCCCGATTCGGTGTAGGTGCCTTGCGGGATGAGCGTGTTCAGCGCTTCATCCAGCGCACGGCGACGGCTCGGTTGCAGCAGGTTGACCTGGCACTGTTGAGCGGGCAGTTGCTGGATGTCATGACGGCAGACCGGCGCCATCAGGCCATGCTCGATGATGTGCTGCGTGAGATCGACCGCATGATGAGGGACGAAGATACTCAGGCGATGATTGCCCGTGCGATCTCTTCAGAGCTCAGCGCGTTGCGCTATGTTCGGCTTGATGAGTATGCGGGGCGCTGGTCGGCCGAGAAGGTCGTCAAGCGGATCTCGATGCTCATTACCGAGATCAGCGAAGACAAGGATCATGAGATGAGGGCTCGCTTCGATCATTATGTTGCCGACTTCATCGAGAAGCTCAAGAACGATCCCGAATTTCGGGTGAAAGGCGAGCAGGTCCGTATGCAGCTGATCGAGCACCCCGCCATTGCCGGGTATCTGCAAGGGCTCTGGGATGATCTGATCGACTGGCTGCAGGATGATCTGGGCAAGGACGATTCCTCAATACGTCGACGCCTGATTCGTCTGACCCAGGGGCTGGGGGCTGCGCTGGCAGCGGATGCGCCTATGCGACAATGGATCAATGACCAGATCGAGGAGGTAGCGCCTCCTGTCATTGAGCGTTATCGCGGTCAGGTGGGAGACTACATCGCCGAGCGAGTCGAAGCGTGGAACACTGACGAGTTGGTCGAACAGCTTGAGAAGAACGTAGGCAGAGACCTGCAGTTCATCCGTATCAACGGCACGCTCGTAGGCGGACTGGTTGGACTGATCATCCATACGGTCACCCAACTGCTGGTAGGGTAGCAGGGTGAAGAAGTGCCGGATGGCCCGGCACTTCCAGCGGGTTAAAGCAGGCGGAACTGCTGCTCCTTTACCTCTTCCGAATCCAGTCCGATATAGACCTTGAATGCACCGGGCTCAGCGGCGTACCTCAGATCCGCATTGTAGAACTTGAGGTCTTCTTCACTGATGTCGAAGTCGATAACCTTTTCTTCGCCAGGTTGCAGCATGACCTTGCGGAAATTCTTCAGCTCCTTGATCGGACGACTGATTGAGGCAGTAACGTCTCGCAGGTACAGCTGTACAACCGTCTCGCCCGCGCGCTGTCCCGTATTTTTCAGCGTCACACTGGCTTTCAGTTCGCCATTTCGGTGCAGCGTGCCGCTGGAGAGCGTTATATCGGAAAGGTCGAAAGTGGTGTAGCTCAAGCCGTAGCCGAAGGGATACAGCGGTCCGTTAGCCTCATCGAAATAGCGAGACGTGTATTTGCCTGGGTCCTTGGGATTGAACGGTCTGCCGGTATTGAGGTGATTGTAATAGATGGGTATCTGGCCAACCGAGCGTGGAAAGGTCATGGGCAACTTGCCGGAGGGGTTGTAATCGCCAAACAAGACATCGGCGATAGCGTTACCGCCCTCAGTGCCGCTAAACCAGGTTTCCAGTAGCGCGTCGGCCTGTTGGCTTTCCCAACTCAGATCCAGTGGTCGGCCATTCATCAGCACCAGTACCAGAGGCTTACCAGTGTCTTTCAAGGCTCTGATCAAGCGGCGCTGATTGTTCGGAATATCGATATGGGCGCGGCTGGATGCTTCATGGGCCATGCCTTGCGACTCACCTACCGCGGCGACAATGACATCCGCTTTCGAGGCTACCTCTACCGCTTCCTCGATCATGTCTTCGGTAGAGCGGTGGTCCACCTCGACAGCAGGGTCGTAGGAGTTCAGATAGGCAAGAATGCTGGCGTCATCAGTAATGTTGGCGCCTTTGGCATAGACCAGTGTGGCCTTGTCACCGACCGCGTTAGCCAGGCCCTGATAAAGGGAGACGGCTTGCTGGGTCATCCCGGCGGCTGACCAGTTTCCCATTACGTCGCGCTGGCTCTTGGCCAGGGGACCGATAACCGCAATGGTACCGTTCTTTTCAAGTGGAAGCAGGTTGCCTTTATTCTTGAGCAGGACCTGGCTTTTGCGGCCTACCTCCCGCGCGGCTTCCCGGTGTAAGCGGCTCTCGGCGTTGGTATCAAAAGGTGGATCGTTCGGTTTGCCCAAGAAGGCATAAGGGTCCTTGAACAGGCCCAGGTCATATTTGGCGCTGAGTACATAACGGCAGGCATCGTCGATTTCCTGTTGGCTGACTTCGCCGCTCTTGAGCAGGGCAGGAAGCTGGGTGCCATACAAGTCGTCGTGCATGTTCAAGTCCACGCCTGCCTTGATAGCGAGTTTTGCGGCTTCGCGCCCATCTTCGGCGACGCCGTGACGGATCAACTCGTTGATGGCGCCGTGGTCGCTGATGATGAGACCCTTGAATCCCCACTGGTCCCTCAGCAAATCCTTTAACAGCCATCGATTGGCTGTGGAAGGAATGCCGTTAATGGCATTGAGGGAAACCATGACGCTGCCCGAGCCTGCCTCCACCGCCGCCTTGTAGGGGGCAAGATAGTCCTGGAACATGCGCTGGGGGCTCATGTCGACCGTGTTGTAATCACGACCGCCTTCAGTCGCGCCGTACAACGCGAAGTGCTTGAAGCTGGCCATAATCGAATGCGCAGACGCCAGGTCGTCACCCTGATACGCCTTGATCAGTGTGCCGGCAATCCTTGAGGTCAGGTAGCTGTCTTCACCAAAGGTCTCGGAAACCCGTCCCCAGCGAGGGTCACGAGTGACGTCAACTGTCGGGGAGAAGGTGAGATTCAGACCGTCTGCACTGGCTTCCTCTGCTGAAATGCGCCCGCTCAAGGCAATCGCATCCAGATCCCAGCTGGACGCCATCCCCAGGTTGATAGGAAAAATGGTGCGGTGGCCATGCACCACATCATAAGCATATAACAGTGGAATCTTGAGGCGGCTGTGCTCTACCGCCTGGACCTGCATCTGACGAATGTCGGGCCGAGTGACCGTATTGAACATCGCGCCTACCTTGCCGGCCCGAATGTCCGCCATGATGGCGTCCTTGGTGTAGTCAGGACCAACGCTTACCAGGTTGAGCTGGCCTATCTTTTCTTCAAGCGTCATTTGTTTCATGAGCTTGTCGATAAAAACACTCTTGTCATGTTCCCTGACTGAAGGGGCAGCGCGGTCTGTTTCAGCCAGCGCAGCAGCACAAAAGCATGCCGCCAAGGTTCCTAGCACATACAGCTTCTTCAAGTGACACCTCAAAGGGTTTTATTCTTCTTTCTCTTCTTGCAGCGAAACGGCAAGAGTGAGCAGTTTCGCATAACAGCAAAATGCGGGCATGTGATTTCTGAAGCGTCGAGTTCAGCCGGTTGACCGACTGTCTTTTTGTCTTTTTGGTTCGACAGACTACTGTTTTCAGGTCCCTGATGTCATTCTGATAACCTGTGACTTCGGCGGATGGACGCGGCAGGGTATATTAGCGATCTATACTGATAGCGTTCATCGGACGTTGTCATGGTTTGCAGTTCAGTAAGGGTTACCCGTGCGCACAGGCATCTACGTCGATTCAGACAATATCAGCTCAAGTGGCGGCAGCTACATGCGCTACGAAACGCTCAGGCGTTTCTATGAGGCATCCAGCGTAGTCACTATCGCCAAGGCTTATCATGCCTTCGACGAAGTGCTGGCCGAAGAAAAGCCCGAGTATGCGAACTGGCATGCTGCCCACGTAGCCCGTATCCAGGGCGCCGGGTTTCGGTTGTTAATCAAGCCGGTCAAGCGCTACAACAACGATACAGGCACGTCCCGCAAGGGCAATGTCGATGTGGAACTCACTGTTGATGTCCTGACCCAAGCTGACAAGCTGGATCGGGTCGTGCTGGTGACAGGCGACGGTGATTTTGTCGCGCTGGCACAGGCGCTTCAGGCGAAGGGCGTACGGGTGGAAGTCGTAGCGTTCAAAAATATCTCAAGCGATCTTGTCCAGATCGCCGATGTGTTCCTCAATGCCTATCTGATCCCCGATATTCTGGCTGGCGATGCTCAGCCCCGGGACCGAGTTATTCAGATCATGAATGTCGACCTGAATGGACAGCGAGCCTTCTATTCTTGCCTGGAGCAGGCGCCCACCTCGCTCTCGCCGGATGATCCGGCCTGGTTGCGTGGCGAGCTCAGGTTGACCAAGTCGATGATTGACTCCCGTAATTTCCGTCCCGGTAAAATTCTCGCCTGGCGTGGACGTAACGCGGATGAGCAGGCGTTTGAGGTGCTGGCAACGCAGCGACTGTAAATTAATGCTGTCGCCATGTGACTTAGGGTGCAGGACGGCACTCTATGAATTAAGGTGATTTGCAGCATTAACGCTTACAGTATGCAATCTTTGTTTCAGGCTTTTGGTCTTCCAGGTTTGCCTAGATATGCTTGATCTCGAAAATGGGTACGACTCGAAGGCCAAGCGGTTACCGCTACAGCTCCTGACGATTCTCTTTTTGGTCACGGTTTGCCTGTCAATGGTGGCATTGACGGCTTGGCAGGTCTGGAATTCGCGAAATGTCCAGATCAGCGAAGGCGAGGTCATGACCTCCAACCTTGCAAAGTCCTTGGCCCAGCATGCTGAAGATACGTTCACCGAGGCTGATGCTGTACTGCTCGGTCTGCAGGAGCGTATGGAAATAGATGGCACCAGCGCCCAGCACATGACTCGGATGAGTATGCTGCTCAGGCGGCATGTGCAGGACCTTCCACAGCTCGAGGGGTTGTTCGTCTATGACGAGAAGGGCAATTGGCTGGCGACATCCTTTCCGACGATACCGGCCAATAGCAACAATGCGGACCGTAACTACTTCAAGCAGCATGTCTCCAATTTCAATCTGACGCCACACATTGATCATGCCGTGCGCAGCCGCTCTTCCAACAACTGGATCATTCCGATCTCGCGGCGTTTCAACAAGCCTGATGGAAGCTTTGGTGGCATTGTGTTGGCTACGGTCAAGATGAGCTATTTCCAACAGTTCTATGACAGTTTCAAGCTTGATGACGAGGGCGCGATCTTTCTTGCCCTGACCGATGGCTCGATCATCGCCCGACGACCTTTTAAAGATGAATACGTTAACAAAAGCATTCAGCAAGGTCCGATTTTCAGTAATTACCTTCCCGGCGCACCTGTAGGTGTCGCGGTGGTCCGCGCGTCCGTGGATAACGTTGAGCGCATGTATGGTTATCGCCAGTTAGAGCGTTATCCATTGGTGATGGGTGCCGCCTTGTCCAAAAAAGCTGTTCTGGCTAATTGGACTGACGAGACGCGCAGAGCCGTTGCCATGGTGGCGCTGATGCTGCTAGGCATGACGATGTTTGGGCTTTTACTGCTCAGGCAGATTCAACATGGCATACAGGCAGAGGCTGATCTGGTCGGTGCCAAACAGGAACTTAAAAAGCTGGCCATGCACGATGGTCTGACTGGTCTCGCCAATAGACGGTATTTGGATACGTTGCTGCCTGCGGAGCTGGGGCGCGCGCTTCGTTATTCTCATCCGGTCGGTCTGATCATGATCGATATCGACTACTTCAAGACGTATAACGATCTCTTTGGCCATCCAGGCGGCGACGATTGTCTGCAACGTGTCGCCAAAGCCATCCAGAAAAGCCTCAACCGCCCCAGCGATGTTGCTGTTCGCTATGGTGGCGAGGAGATTTCGGTACTTCTACCAGGAAGTGATCTGGATGGATCCGTTCTGGTTGCGGAGCGGATTCGTGAAAACGTACGAGAGCTCAAGCTGGCGCATCCCGGTAACCCCACCGGCTATGTAACGGTCAGTTGCGGTGTCCATGCGTATGTACCTAGTCGTGGTGATGAGTGTTCCGGCAAGAAGCTCATCATGAACGCGGATCAGGCGCTTTACCGTGCCAAACGTGACGGCAGAAATCAGGTTCAGGCGAACCGTGAGCCTTTTCATCAGGCATAATCTGCATACCATAGATGAGAGTTTGCTATAAGATTACAGCCTAGTTTATTGTTTAAATTGAACTAATTCTCATCTGTAAGGTCTTTGCGCAACCTAGTTATCTGTAGTTGGGCAGGGACCTATGCAACATTTACGTTACGAAGCCATTTGTGGAAAGATCCGATACGCCCTGGCGCCTCTTCGCTGCGTCTTTAAACAAGGTGAGGCGTACAGAACTTTCAGCTTCATGGTTCACGATAAGGAAAATGGCATCCTGTTCAGTTCCGAGCCGTTGAACAGTGCTTATTTCAGCAACCCCATCGTCCTGCATCATTACCTGAAGGATTTACGTGAGCGCCTGGCTGACCAAGGCGTTGCGCTCGCTGACTGGCAGGATTGCATTACGCTTGAAAAACTGGCGACATGGCGCAAGCGGGTATTACCCAAGCCAGGCCCCTCCATGCGAGCTGCAACGTCCTGAGGTCAGTCGAGTCGTCTGCCGTCTGAGAAGGGACGTATGTCCAGTCCTGGTTGCAAAGGCGGCTCTACATAATCAGGGGTCGGCTTTGGGCGTTGATAGTTTCTGGATTCGGCTATCAGCGCCTTGGCAGAACCGAGCAGCGCTTCAAGTTCAGTGTCGATCTGAATCAACCGGTCTATCAGATAACGTGCCTTGTCTGCGTATTCAGGGTGAATACTGCCATCGAGTACCAAGGCCAGACGGCAAACCTCAGAGGCATATGTCTGAAAGCGTGCTGAATCGATGGCCGCTACAGCACTGTCGATACGAAACTCGCTGGCATCCTTGCTGGCATGAGTGAAACCCAAGATGATCTTCCATTCCACAATAAATGTAGGTTATTAGATCACAGGGTTAATGGTAATGGCTAATTGCCTTTATATCATTTTGATCTAGGTTCCAAAGCGCTCAGATAACGCCTTGATGTCTGCACGTTTGGCTCACCCTAGAAGATTAAAGGCTGTTCAGCTTTTGTTTTGGTTGGATGGGATATCTTGAAACTGCAATCTCATCACCTCCTATGAGCTTAGTCAGCACCGTTAGAACCGCATTACTGACAACCCCGCCTCGGCGGGGTTTTTATTTGCCTTAAGAAAATCCAATGGTTACCGGCAACCCTGCAGGACCGGTTCAGGCTCCCGCGGGATATCAGTGTCACCGATATTTAATGAGATTTCTCAGCGTTGTTGCCCAGAGCGGTCTCAAGCAGGTCTGCCTCACGCACGAGTTTGCGTAAGGTGTTGTCATTGATAATGTGCTTGCTGCGCAACTTGTAATACTCATGACGCTCAGCTTTCAATGCTTCCAGACGGGTTTCACGCTCCAGCTCCCGGCGACTTTCCAGGACAGGTGTGGAGAGCTCGACATTATTGATTTCCAGCCGCTTGTGGTAGTAGTCCATCAGCTGGAGCGTAACGTCATTGAACGCAATGATGATTTCTTCATCACCCTTGTGCTCGGCCAGTTTCTTGGCTTTTTCCTGTCGGTAGCTTTCAATTCGACGAATAGCTGCTTCAGCGCCGCGAATGCGGGCTGTTCGCTCCTCTTCATACGCCTTGGTGTCCTTTGGCAAGTGCAGATTCCGAAGCACCAAGGGAAGGCCGATACTGCCGGCAATCAAGGTAAACATAATGACGCCGGTAGCCAGGAAGATAAGTAGCTCTCGTGCTGGAAAGGGAGTGCCGTCATTCATTGCGACCGGTAAGGAGAGCGCTGCTGCCAAGGTTACCGTGCCGCGGATACCAGCTAGGCTACCCGCAAGAATGACGCGCATCGATACCCTGGGTCTGGCTTTACGCCTGGACAGCAGGCGAGGCAGGTGGGCTGCGCCCAAAATCCAGACAAACCGCATGGCAAACAATGATAGGGAAATCAGGCCGACCAGACCCAGCAGCTTGAAGAATTCGAGCGTACCGCCATTCTGCTCCGCATAGTGCAGAGCACCCTCGATAATTTCGGGTAGTTGAAAACCTAGGAGCAGGAAGACTAGGGCGTTGAGCACAAACTCAAGCATGTCCCAAACGCTGCGCGTTTGAATGCGTGAGCTGGTCTGGTCCTGACGTTTCAGGTCCTTATAGTTAATGACCATCCCCGCAGCTACGGCGGACAGGATGCCCGACATATTGAAATGCTCAGCCACCAGATAAGCTGCAAAGGGCAGCAGAAGCAGTAGAAGCACGATTTGGATCGTTGAAGCTTCGCCCAGTCGGCGCTCGATCAGGCGCGTTCTGATGAAGTTGAAAACAAAGGCCATGGCCGCGCCGATGACGAGACCACCTATCGAGATCATGAAGAAGCCCACAGTGGCATCCATGATGGAAAACGCGCCGGTAAGCGCTGCCGCAACTGCAAACTTGAACGCCACAAGGCCTGAGGCATCGTTCATCAACGATTCGCCTTCGAGGATATGCATGAGCCGCGGCGGAACGGGGAGACGACCGGAAATGGCGGACACCGCCACGGCATCGGTGGGAGACAGAATAGCAGTGAGCGCAAAGCAGACGGGCAAGGGCAGGTGAGGGAATATCCAATGCACGACATAGCCGACACCAACCACCGTCATCAACACCAGACCCAGGGCCAACGCCAGGATAGGACCTCGTAGAATCATGAACTCCCTTTGCGGGAAGCGTCGCGCATCGGCAAAGAGAAGCGGAGCAATAAACAGCAGCATGAAGATTTCAGGCTCAAGTTCCACATGCAGACCGCCGGCAGGCCAGGCCAGCAAGGCACCAAATGCGATTTGAACCAGTGGTGTCGGAAGTACGGGTAGGAAGCGGGCAGCCACACCGGTTGCAGACGCTACCAGTAGCAGAATCAGAACGAGATAAACGGTATTCATGGGTAAGGCGGATCAACCTGCGGGAAAGGGTTGATGGCTAGTCAAACTGTCGAGCGGGACGAGGCGTATGAATGCTAGAGGGAAACGCAGGGAAGCATAACTACGGCAAGGTACAGCTTAAGGTGTTGAAGCCAGAATGGATTGCAGTCGAGACAGCCTTGCCATAGCTTTTGGCTATAAGCAAGGCCGTACCGATTAGACTCTATTAGTTATTTATCGCGATGTCCATGAACGCATTGTCGCGTACGTTGTGGCATGGCCTAGACCTCTGCCTACCTTTTCACGCCTCTCTACCTTCGACTTTGCGGATGGTACAAACCGTATCGAACCAGGCCTGATTACCAATGAGCGGTTGTGGATTGATGGGAATAATTCGGTTCACGTTGTAACCGTTACCGCGGCCGCCCTGGCGTTCATCCCACCAGAGCGAGGTGCTTAGGTCATCCTGTTCTGGAGTCCCTCCATAACCCTGCTGGCCAAGTGTCGCTTCGGTATTGCGCTTGCCCTGACGTGCAAGGGCAGCGCGACCCGATACGAGATAGCCAAGGCTGTTGGATACCGCAAACACGCGAGGATGTATGCCCTGGGTTACGAAAATACGAACACGCTCGGAGCCTACAGGCTCACCTGTCCCCCTATAGGCCTGGTCACCATGCGGGCCGCTGACCGGGCGGTAGGTGGTCAATTCAACCCAGTCGCCGGTTTTAAGGCCAAGTGACGCGGCAGTGGATGCATTGATCCACATGGGATTGTCATGGACGATTTCCGTCAGGTATTTCTGATTGGCTGTCCGGGCCTGAGTATGCACATTCCATTTGAAGCTGGTCAGGATGAACCGGTCTTCCGGCAGGTTCTGGTGCGCAGGAATAGGGATATAACTGGGCAGACCGTCATCGGTAATGCCGAGTGTCGTAGCGACCTTGACCAGCTCCGGACAGTACAGCTCGAATTTCCGAGAGGGTGTCTGGAAACCTCTGACTGCTGTGCGAATCCCGTCCTCTTTGATCATTAGGCCAATAGCACTTTCCTGGCCGGCCGTATTGGCCGTGTAGATGACCTGCGTGGCTTCGTCGACTCTCGTGTTGCGGAGCTGTTCAGGCGTGAGGCGACGGCGATGTACCTCGTAGCTTTTCGGAGCGCTGCGGTCGACGTATACGCCATGCTTTTTCATATACTCGAAGCCATCAGCTTCTTCGCCAGCCGGTATGTTGGCGCATTGGTGTCGGACAAACGCCTCATGGTCACCAAACTGAAAGTATCTGGCCTGTTCCGGGCCGAGGCGTCGGCCAATATCAAACAGCACATCGGCATAGCTACGCGCTTCGCCCGGTGGCTGGACCATGGGTTGACGCAAGGTAACGAAGTGCTGGAGTTCCAGGCTGTTACGGGTATCAAGCCCCCAGCGCTCCAGGTAGGTTGCATCCGGCAGGATCAGATCGGCGTAATGGGCCATCTCTGAATAAACTACGTCGGAGCAGGCATGAAAAGGGATCAGGGATTCATCCTTGAGCACCTCGACCGTTGTCGAGCGGCCCTCAGGCCAGGTCATGGGGGAGCTGATCGTATAGGATAGATACACATCAACCTTGGCGCGGCCTTGGCGGATGTAGTCATACACAATCTGGCCCACCTTCATCTCCTGCCAGCGGTTGGCCAGTGGCCACTCGGGTGGATCTTCCAGATCCGTTCTCAGCTTCGGCTTGGGCGGCACAGGTTGCGGCTGCAGGTAGCGAGTGGCGCTGAGCTTTTCTTCCAGGCCATAGCAGTAACCACCCGGCTGGCCTACAGCGCCAACCAGGGCATTGAGCATGACCACGGCGCGTTCAGCATTGAGTCCATTGTAATGGGCGCCTGTCCCTCGGTTGGTAAACGCCACAGCAGCGGGGCGCTGGCGAGCAAATTCAAGTGCAAGGCGTTCGATGTCGCTGGCGACGATCCCTGACTGCTGGGCCGCCCATTCAGGCGTGTAGGGAGCCAGGAAATCATGAACTTTATCAATATCCAGATTGACGAAGTGCTCCATGAACCTGCGGTCGTATTCACCCTCGCGCATGATGACATGGCCCATGGCGAGTGCAATGGCACCCTCGGTACCCGGAAAAGGCGCGTGCCACTCATCGCTGCGGCCAGCAGTGTTGGATAGGCGAACGTCGAAGGTTACAAGTTTGGCACCATGATCGAAGCGGGCGGTTGCCACACGCTTGGCCAAATGCAGACCGCCTTGGTGGGCCTCATAAAAATTAGAGCCGAAATTCAGAAAGTATCGGCAGCGCTCGGCATCGATGGATTCCCAGTCGGTGTCGCCCAGGCTGATGTAGTTGGCGCCGCGCTTGCTGGCCGAGCACAAGGCGCGATGGTTGAGCTGTACGGGTGAGCCTATAGCGCCTAAAAAACGCTTAATTTCCGCATCGATGCGAGAGCGTCCGGCATGCAAGGCGACCCGTTCGGGGTGCCCTGCATCGATACTGCGCTGAATGCGCGAGGCAATCTCTGTATAAGCTTCATCCCAGCTAATCCGTTGCCATAAACCTTCGCCCCGAGCGCCCGCCCGCTTCAGAGGATAAAGCAGTCGCTCGGGATAGTCATTGATCGTCGGCCCGCTCTGACCTTTGGCGCAGGTCATGTAGCTACCCATGTTTGGATCGAGAGGGTTGCCACGAATCTTGACGACCTGGTTATCAATGACAAAGCCTTCGATACCGCATACGGTGGAGCAGTTCAGGCATACGCTTTTGACGCGTTTGGCCTGACTGTAGTCATGCTTGGTCTTGCGGGGCGGTGGATCCATGGCCAGGGCGGCAGCGACACCACCGGCACCAACGGCGGTACCTACGCCCAGATAGATGTATTCACCCAGTTTAAGCTGCGCGAGCGCTGCCATTCCGGATTTGATGAACGTGCGACGTTTCATTGATTCATGCTCGAAAAGGGACAGGACGCAAGCGTGTTCAGGTAGGCGTACCGAGCTCCGCCCACGTATCGATCTCGTAGGAATGCGGGTCGTGGTTGCGTCCGTGTGGCAGCTTGGTCTCGATGGCACGTGGCGCAACGCGATCCAGTCCTCGATAGAGCACTTGCGGCTGAGTGGCCTGTTCAGGCTTGAGGCTGGCCAGCTCGGCTCCGCGCTTCTGGTAGAACTGCGCGACTGGGCTTGCTGCATCGCTGAGATCACCAAAGACCAGTACGCCGGTTGGGCAGGCTTCGACGCAGGCAGGCTGCATGGCCTGTTCCAGGCGGTGGCTACAGAAGTCGCACTTGTCGGCGACCCACTGGACCTGATCAATGTGCAGGGCGCCGTATGGGCAGGCGGTCACGCAGCTGCCCCAGGTATCACACGTATCCACGTTGATTCGAACAATGCCGTCCTTGCCCTTTTCGATGGAATGCGTAGGGCACGCCTTGATACAGGGTGCATCGGCGCACTGCATGCACAAGGCCGGAAGAAAGCTGCGCTGTGTGTGAGGAAATTCGCCTTGGTCGTAGTAATAGACCTTGGTTCTGAAGTGGCCAAGTTCCACTTGGTTTTCGACCTTGCAGGCGACCGAGCAGGCATGACAACCGATACAGCGCTCCAAATCGATTGCCATGCGCCATTGGGGGGAGATGTCCTCCATACCAAACCTTCTAGTGTTATTTATAAGTGATTGGTGCACCGGGACGTCTGGTCTGACCCAGACGAAACGGGCAATCTCAGTCAGGGCGTAAGCGGTAAAGATGGAAATTGTGGCACAGCTAGGCAGGACGTCAAAAAACTGATGGGATAGCGCAGGGCGAAACAGGGTCTTGCGGGCAAGACCCCAGTGGAGCAGTGTCAATAGTCCTGAAGCGTAGGACGGAAGAGAATCTCGTTAATGTCTACATCATCCGGCTGGCTCATGGCATAGACGACGGCTCGCGCGAAGGAGTCGGCCGGAATAGCGATTTCATAGAATTTGCGGACGTTTTCGGCGACGTCCTGCTCGGTGATGCTGTCTGGCAGCTCTGTAGCAACTGCGCCTGGAGAAATGATGGTGGTGCGGATGTTGTAGGGCTTCACCTCTTGGCGTAGTCCTTCGGAGATGATGCGTACGGCATGCTTGGTCGCAGAGTAGACCGTACTGCCAGCGCGCACCTTGTGTCCGGCTACTGACGATACGTTGATAATATGACCGGCCTTGCGCTCGGACATGTGGGGCAGTACCGCAGCAATGCCGTAAACACACCTTTGACGTTGACGTCGATCATGCGGTCCCAGTCTTCGATCTTGAGCCGCTCAAGCGGGGAGTGCGGCATGAGTCCTGCGTTGTTCAACAGGGTGTCGACGCGGCCATGGGTGGAGATGGCTTTTTCGACCAGTGCCTTGACCTGTGCACTGTCGGTGACGTCAGTCTTCATGGCAAGCGCCTTGCCGCCGTTGCCATTGATTTCATCAGCCAAGGCCTGGATACGCTCCAGGCGGCGCGCGCCCAAAACAACGGTTGCGCCCATCTGACTTAACTGTCGGGCAGTTGCCTCGCCCAGCCCGCTACTGGCACCGGTAATCACAACGATCTTGCCTTCAATGTTGTTGCTCATGGCCTGTCTCCTTGGGGTTTAAGCCTTGGATAAAGAACAACGCGAACGGGCATAGGTTCTATTGAAGTCTTCTACAGGCCAGGCAAACAGAAGGCCGGTCGTTTGTTGCAACCATGGAACCGGTTTCTATCAGCAGCTTTCTGCTGGTGTGCTGCCTATAACGCGGTTATGTTTCCGCAACGTTGTGGTCTTACCTGAATGCTCTAGAACAGGATCTTTAAATGTTTCGCTCACGCTGGACGATGCCGGTCATCCTGATTTTGCTTCATGTTTATGTCGGCGTGACGCTGATTCCCCATCTGCCGCTTAACGATGTAGGGCAGTTGCTTGCCGCGCTTTTGCTGGCGCTGTCCTGCTACCTGGTGCCATTAGGGTTTCGCTCGCGCAGTTTGCGCATGCCCTGGCTGGCCTGGGCAGGTCTGCTGGCCATGGGAGTCTTTTCCAGCCTGGCCGTGCTAAGCCTGTTGCGCGGTGTGCTGATCGCTGTGCTCATGTTGTTTCCTGGCGCGCTGTCCGAGGCGGTCACAGAACGCTCTGCCGAGGCAGTCATAGTTCTGGTGCTGCTCTTCACGGTGCTGGGCGTCTTCAATGCACGACGAATTGCAAACGTCGTTGACGTTGAATTACCCGTCGAAGACCTGCCGGAAGCCCTGGAAGGGTTTACGATCGCTCAGATCAGCGATATCCATGTTGGCCCAACAATTCACCGGTCTTATATTTCTGCCATCGTTCAGCGGGTGAACCGTCTTGAGGCCGATGTCGTAGCGGTAACAGGGGATCTGGTCGATGGCTCTGTGAAGCAGCTGGCCGAGAACATTCAGCCACTGGCCGAACTAAAAGGCCGTTACGGTGTGTACGTGGTGACAGGCAATCATGAGTACTACTCAGGTGCTTTGGAGTGGATAAGCCACTTGAAACACATGGGGCTCAGGGTGCTGCTCAACGAGCACGTGGTGATTGCTCACAACGGGGCTGAGCTGGTGCTGGCGGGAATTACGGATTATTCCGCCGGAATGTTTGTGCCGCAGCACAAAAGCGATCCGCAGGCGGCGCTCCAGGGTGCGCCGAACAACGTGCCCAAGGTTCTTCTGGCCCATCAGCCACGCTCAGCAAAGCTGGCAGCCGAGGCGGGGTTTGATGTTCAGCTTTCCGGACATACCCATGGAGGGCAGTTCTGGCCGTGGATGCATTTTGTGCGTTTCCAGCAGCCGTGGGTGGCCGGTCTCCATCGGCTGGGGAGGCTTTGTGTCTATATCAGCCGGGGCACAGGTTACTGGGGGCCTCCGATTCGCTTTGGTGCGCCCTCGGAAATCACCCGCATACGACTGGTCTCTGCGCGTCGCTGATTACTTATCGGACGTGGCGGTTGCTGGCGTAACCGCTGCATCCAGGAACAGAAGTGATCCGCTGAAAGACACCGCCATGAACAGGAACCAGGATACTTTGCGCAGCATCCAGATAATGATGTCGCTGCGATTATCTGCACTGTTCAGCATCAGATGATGCGTTTTGAAGGGGTCGAAAAAACCTAGCAGGCCGAACAGTGCCAGCGTGCCGCAAAACAAGAAGACTAGCGCGAGTGCATAATAGCGCGCATTCTTCGAGGCGAGTAAGTTGTGCATGGAATAACCCTTGAAAAGACGTTGGATAAATAAGGCCCGTTCGGTCTTTTTAGCAGCAATGCTGCGCTCTTGTTCAGGAGCGGCATGATTGATTTATCAGGTCTAAAAGCTCGATGCCCATATGCTCTATGACGGCACGGCTGTCCGATACTTGAATCGGGCCGTCGACGTATGACAGGTTCAGACCTGGTCGATGCCAGCCTAGGCGGTATTGGGATTGTTCTAGGAATAAGGGCGTTAACCCGTACAAGCGCAGCATGACGCTGAAAAGAGGCGTACCGGCGCAAAGGCAAATACGGTACGCATCATATGGCTGGCTCTTAATATAAGGGCAGAATGCTGGGTTTCAAATACCGCTGAACCAATTGTAGCCCTGATCTTCCCAGTACCCTCCCGGGTATTGGTTGGTTACAAACAGCTCGCCAATATGCTTGGGGTTCTTGAAGCCCAGCTTGGTAGGTACGCGCAGGCGAAGTGGGTAGCCGTAGTCGGGCGGTAACGGTGACTTGCCAAAGTCTAGTGCCAGAAGGGTTTGTGGATGAAGGGCAGTGGCCATGTCGATGCTGGAGTAATAGCGGTCGGCACACTTGAAGGCAACATACTTTGCCGTGGTGTCAGCACCGATGTGTTCGAGAAAGGTCTTGAGCGGTACGCCACTCCACTGACCAATGGCACTCCAACCTTCGATACAGATCAGCCGAGTAATGTCGCTGCGCTGAGGAAGTCGCCGCAGCGCTTCCAGCGTCCAGGGCTGCTTCTTTTGTACGAGCCCCGAAACCTCAAGGCGATAATCGCTCAAGTCTACGTCAGGAACGTTGTATTCAGGGTAAAAGGCGTTGAAAGGAAAGGGGTGAGTGATCTGGTCTTCCCGGTAGACCGGCGCCAGACGCTGGCCGCCAAACAACCAGGCCTGAACCCGATCATTCCAACGGGACAGGGCCCAGAGCACCTTGTCTACCTGATCGCCATCCTGCAGATTACAGCCGGTCAGCATGGCCATGGCGCCGACGGTAAGACCGGAGCGCAGGAACAGTCGACGCTGCAGGTTAACCACTTGCGTACGCTGCGCTGGCTCAAGGTGAATTCTAGTTTTGCGCTCACTCATGATGCGTTTCCTTGGCCCGACCGGTGATCATCGGAAGAAAAGTGCGAGGGACAAGCATGACGAGGGTCAGGTGGATAATCACAAACCCGCCGATCCCAGCCATGGCAAGGAAGTGGACATAGCGTGCCCGGTCAAACCCACCGACCAGAGTGGCCAGGGTCTGCAACTGTACGGGTTTCCATATCGCAAGACCCGAAAGCACGACCAGAACGCCCATGGCCAGTACGAACCAGTACATCAGCCGCTGCACAGCGTTATACGTACCCAGTCGATGGGCTAGCCGAAAGCGCAGCGCATCCATAAGGTCCTGGCGAAAGGCCTGGACGCCTATGGGCAAAAAGTCCCGACGAAAGTGTCGGCTGGCGAGGCTGTACAGCACATAGAGGGCGCCATTAATCACCAGGACCCACATGACCGCGAAATGCCAGGCAATGGAGCCACCCAGCCAGCCGCCCAAGGTAGCCCAGGTCGGAAAGGCGAACCCGAATAGCGGTGAGGCGTTGTAGATACCCCATCCGCTCAAAAACATGCAGGGCATGGCAAGGGCGTTGATCCAGTGAGTCAGGCGTACCGGCCAGGCATGCACCAGCCGCCGCGTGGTAGTCGGATGCGTCATAGGTCATCTCCGATAGGAGGGTAGGCGCACCGCTCCGGTGCGCCTCAGCTGGACTACATGGGTGGGGTATAGCCGTCTTTGCCGATTGCAACGCCTTTGGCCGTCTTGCCATCAGCATCAGGAAACAACACGATCTTGGTTCCAGGCTTGAGTTCGTCCGCCTTGCCGGGTTCTACATAGGCAATCGGCACATCTTCAGGCACATGCAACTGCTTTTCGCCGCCCTTGTACTGCACTGTCAGGGTGCGGCCGTTGGCATTCTTGAGTTCTCCAACAGTACCGTTGGTCATGGTACCGGAAGAGCCATCAGCGTTTTCCCATCCGTAATGGCCTTCGCCAGTACCCCGCAGGCTGGCTTCAAATACGGTAACTTCCAGTGCCTTGAGGCTGCCGTCCGGCTGCGGAATGGCAGCGGAACCTACAAAACTGTTGGGCTTGATCGCGTCCAGTTTGGCCGGAGAGACCAGGCGATAAGATGTCTTGTCAGTCAACGCAACCGACAGGTGTTGGCCATTGCGGGTGGTGAGATCTAGCCTGTTGGATTGCACGGCATCTACCGTTCCGCGAACCGGCTTGACGGTAGGCATGGCGGCGCCGGCGGGCGTGGCGGCATGGGCAAGCAACGTGCTGCTCAGCAACAAGGTACCTAGGGCAGTGGATAACAGATTCTTGGTCATGGGCGAATCCTTCTGGGATAGATTGCAGGAACCATGCTCGCGCAGGGAAGGGGTCATGAAGATGACGGGGGAATGACAAAAATGTAATCCACCGCCGTCGCCGTGCTCGTTAGAATCCACTGATCGCAGGAGAGCAACTGTGCACCTATTACTGATTGAAGACGACACAAAAACCGGTGAGTACCTGAAGAAAGGGCTGGGTGAGTCCGGCTATGCGGTGGATTGGGCCCAGCATGGAGCGGACGGCCTGCATATGGCGCTTGAGCAGCACTACGACCTGATCATTCTGGACGTTATGCTGCCTGGCATCGACGGTTGGCAGATCATGGAGGTGCTGCGCAAGAAGCACGATGTGCCTGTCCTGTTTCTTACCGCCCGCGATCAGGTGCAGGACCGTATCCGCGGCCTTGAGCTGGGTGCGGATGATTATCTGGTCAAGCCGTTTTCGTTTACCGAGCTGGTGTTGCGCATCCGTACGCTACTCAGACGTGGCGTTGTCCGTGAGGTCGACCACTATCACCTGGCAGATCTTGAGCTGGACTTGCTCAGGCGGCGCGTCACGCGGCAGCAGCAGGTGATTACGCTGACCAACAAGGAATTCGCATTGTTGCATCTGCTGCTGCGCCGTGAAGGTGAGGTGCTCTCGCGTACCCTGATCGCGTCGGAGGTGTGGGACATGAATTTCGATAGCGACACCAATGTAGTGGATGTGGCCATCAAGCGACTACGCAGCAAGATCGATCAACCCTATCCCATCAAACTTATTCATACGGTACGCGGCATTGGCTACGTCTGTGAGGCTCGGCCATGCGCATCCGAAGACAGCCCTCTCTAACCCTTCGGGCAACCCTGGCCTTTGCGGTTGTCGCCATGCTGACCGTAGGCGGCGCGGGCGTTTATCTGTACGGCTCGTTGAAACACACGCTACTGGAGCGCAGTGATTATGCCGTACTTGGCCGGGTCGACCATTTTCGTAAACTGTTGAGGTATGACCTGAATCTTGCGGATCTGCAGCGCAATCCGCAGCTGTTCGAAAACATGCTGGGTAATGAGGAGGATGTCTTCATTATCAGCCAGCAGGGGCAGCCTATCGTCATGGTCAATCCCAAGCAGGCCATACTGCCGGATTTGCCTGTGGTCGGCAGTGACGAGTCATTAAGTCTGGATGACCTGCGCAGTGGTGTTGCGCCGGACAATACTCCCCTGCGCGCGGCGGCGGCTGAAGTCCGTTCCGGGGATACCTCGGTTCGTGTCGTGGCGGCTCATTTGCTGGTCAAGGAAATGGCCATGCTTGATACGTTCCGTGAGCGCATCCTGGGCGCCGTAGTGCTGGCGTTTCTGCTGACAGCTATTCTGGGCTATCTATTGCTGCGCAGAGGGTTGCTGCCTATTCGTGAAATGGCTGCCCATGCCGCAACAATCACACCCGCGAGATTGAACAGTCGACTCGATCCCGCCAATACGCCCAAGGAGTTGGATCAACTCACCACGGCGTTCAACGGTATGCTGGATCGGCTGGCGGATGGCTATCAGCGTCTGGTGCAGTTCTCAGCGGACCTTGCCCACGAGATTCGCACGCCTATCGGTTCGCTGATGGGGATCTGCCAGGTTACGTTGCAGCAACCTCGCTCTCTGGATGAGTATCAGAGTGTGATCGCCTCCAATCTAGAAGAGCTGGAGCGTATTTCACGCATGGTGGAAAGCATTCTGTTTCTTGCCCGCGCCGATGATGCACAGGCGGTACTGGATTACAAAACCCTGTCGCTTGCAGACGAGCTGGAGCGTGTGGCGGACTATTTCGAGGGGCTAGCCGAAGAGCGCGAGCTGCGGCTCAGTACTGAAGGCGACGGGAAGTTGGAAGCTGATCCGCTGATGGTGCGCCGTGCGCTGAGCAATCTGGTTGCCAACGCCATTCGATATGCGGACAAAGGTTCCGTTATCCATATCCGTACACTGCAAAAAGGACAGGAGCAATGGATCCAGGTAGAGAACAGCTGCCCTATGCTCGAACCTCGTCAGCTGGAGCGCTTGTTTGATCGGTTCTACCGAGGTGATGCGGCACGGCATGGCTCGGAATCCAACGGGCTTGGACTGGCGATTGTAGCTGCCATCATGCGTCTGCATGGGGGAAGTGCAAGCGTCGAGCAGGATGAGCATCGGCACATTTGCTTTACCTTGCGCTTTCCCCATGTGGCTCCAAAGCGCGAGTCCATACTGACGGCACCTATGGCAAAAGGCTTACACGGATAGAAGTCGGTTGGCGCTAGGCCTGCATGCAGCATCTGCGTAATCTACACATATCGGAATGCAGCGCAGGAAGCGCTCATCGCACCTCAAGGACGACGACCACGCCAGGATGGCAACTTGACAGGATGTTGAGTAAGGTCGACGAAACCCCGCCAAGCGCGGGGTTTTTCGTTTGCGCTGAATAATTATTGGGTATTTATTTCGGCCGGTACATCTTGAAGAGCTGCGCTTCGGTAATCTCGAAATAGTCTGCCGGGCCACCCCCGCGCAGGATGGGCCGTGCGGCCGCAGTCTGATAGACCCCGTCGACCAGCAGTGACCTGTCGATATGTACGCCGACCACCTCGCCCAACACCAGCCAGCTTTCCACCGAATCCCCGGCTGCGGTTTGCAACTGGATCAGTTGGGTGAGCTTGCATTCGAAGGCCACCGGCGTTTCGGCAACACGTGGTACCGAGATCACGCGTGAGGGGGTAGTCGTCAACCCGGCCAGTTCAAATTCGTTGACCTCCGGCGCTACCGCTGCACAGCTGGTGTTCATCTGTTCCGCCAGTGCGCGTGTCGCAAGGTTCCAGCAGAACTCACCCGTCCGCTCGATATTACGTACGCTATCCTTATAGCCAATGCTGGAAAAGCCGATAATGGGCGGCACATAGTTGAAGGCATTGAAGAAACTGTACGGCGCCAGATTCAATTGCCCCTGCTCGTTGTGAGAGGAAATCCAGCCAATCGGACGTGGGCCGACGATCGCATTAAAGGGATCGTGGGGCAGATCATGGCCTTTGGCGGGTTCGTAGAAATGAACGTGTTCAGACATCGACAGCCTCTCCTGACTAGATGATTACATACTGACACACACCAGCTCGCGGTGACGCAATGCCATTTGCTTTTCTTGATACAGAGTTCACCAGTCTTACTGCGCAAGCCAGACTGATTTCGCTGGCGCTGGTTGTTCCAGACGGCCCCGAGTTCTATGTTGAATTGCCGCAGAATTGGGACCTTGCAGACTGCTCTGACTTTGTCATTGAAATTGTGCTGCCGCAGCTGGACCCTGTGCAGTATGGCATGAGCGTACCGGACGCCAGGGATGCGCTATGGCAGTTTCTATCCCGCTTTGATGAAGAGGTCATCGTGTGCTGTGATGCGCCACTGTGGGATTGGGAGTTCTTCAGTCAACTGGCATATCGCCATGGCAAGTGGCCTGCCAATGTGCGTAACGCGCCCCGTAATAGCTATGACCTGATACCCGATCTTGCCGAGGCAATTGCTGAAGAGCAGGTGCCTCACCACGCACTGCTGGATGCGCGTCTGGTAGCTGAACAGTATCTTTTAGCTACCAGACGTTAAGTGCCAGTCTACAGGCTACCGACAATATCAGTAGAATAATGCAGGGTGCGGCCCGGAGTATTGGTTACCACTGGTACGTAGCACTTAACTGCGCCGTACGTTGCGAGCCATACCAGCACCATGAGTATGAGTAGCAGGTTGTGATGTATTCCTTGTCCGTCAAGTTGGTTACATTCAGCGCCAGCCGCAAGTTGTCGGTAGGGCTATTGATGTGGCCGATGTCATAGTGGATGGCGGCATCAAACAGCGTATAGCCGGATACTTTTAACGTGTTGGCGGCATCGCCCCAAGAGGAGCTGACGTAGCGTACACCGCCGCCTACTCCAAGACCTTTAACCGGCCCCTCATGAAAAGTGTAATCGGCCCAGGCGGAAGCGGTATGGTGAGGCAGGCCGTACGTAGTCGTGCCTTCCACGGGTACCTCGGGACCGTTTGCAATACCCGTCACCCCAGGGGCTCTGTTGGTGGTGTTGTTGGATTTTGTGATCCGGTTGTCGAGGTAGGCGTAGGCGGCAGTGATGTCCAGATTATTGGTCAGGCTGGCTTTGCCTTCAATCTCCAGTCCACGGGACTGGACTTCGCCATCCTGTACTTGGCACCGACTGCCGTTACACAGGTGCGTTGGGTCTGGATCGAGCGTCGGTACGTTGGTCTTGCGAAGATCAAACGCTGCGATGGTGATAAAGCTGTTGCTCCCAGGCGGTTGGTATTTGATTCCGATTTCGTACTGCTTGCCTTCCGATGGCTGAAAGAGCGAGCCGCCATAGAGCGTGCCCGACTGCGGTTCGAACGACTCCGCGTAGCTTACATAAGGTGCAAATCCATTATCGAACAGGTAGACCAGCCCCAGACGTCCTGTAAATGCTTCGCTGGACTGCGAACTTTTGGCTTTTCTGCCAGTGCTGAGGGTGAGTGTGCTATTGCTGGTATCTGCCCAGTCGTATCGTCCTCCCATTAGCAGGACCCAGCGGTCCCAACTCAGGTGATCCTGTAGGTAGAGACCTTTCTGCTCACTGCGCTGAGTCGCGTCGGTCGAGAAAGCCGGATAGCGATCGATACCGGTATAGACAGGGTCGAAGATATCCAGGCTACTGCCTTTTCCATAACCGGCCTTGGTATCGCTGCTGGTGTTCTGATAGTCAGCACCCAGTAACACGGTGTGCTGTAACGGGCCCGTACCAAACTTGGCCTGGAGCTGGTTATCGAGGGCGTAGGCGTCAATATCCACATCGGTTGCAATGGTGCTGCGGCTCATCGTGCGGTAATCAGGCGCCAGGACAGACGCGTTGTACAAGCTGCGGTAAATGCCCTCGCTGCGCAGGTAGCGAGCGTTTTGCCGTACAGTCCAGGTATCGTTGAAGTGATGTTCGAACTGATAACCGAGTGAATAGTACTCACGATCAGACTTTTCAAACTCCTTGTCACCGTCGTAAAAGTCGACCTTGATGCGCCTGCCGGTTGGACTATGCAGTGCTGAGCCATAGGCGGGAATAGAGCCGTAGGAGCCCCCTTTGGGATCCCGCTGGAAATGGCCCAGCAGTGTAAGGGTCGTGTTCTCCGAGGGGCGCCAGGTGAATGACGGTGCAATAGACTGTCGACGTACTTCGGTGTGTTCGATCTGGCCATCCGCATCGTCATAAAGACCCAGCAGACGATAGGAAAACTCTCCTGCGTCGTCTAAAGGACCGCTGAAATCCAGCGTGGTCCGCTTCTTGTCAAACGTGCCTACCTGAACACCGATTTCATGGTAGGGCGTATCCAGGGGACGCTTGCTGACCATATTGATCACGCCTGCCGGGCTGGATTGTCCATAAAGTACCGACGCAGGCCCTCTTAGTACCTCTACACGCTCCAGATCAAAGGCATCTTCCTGAGGAAGGGCATCTCGGCTGCCGGGCATGCGCAGCCCGTCTAGGTAACTGCCTGGTGAAAACCCCCGAATGGTCAACTGGTCCAGGCGCGAAGCGGTAGCGCCACGACTTTCCGGAATGACGGCCGCGGTGTAACGCAGGATCTGATTGAGGCTCTGCGCATCCTGAGCCTGCATCTGATCACGGGTAATGACCGAAATGGACTGCGGTGTCTCGATTAATGAGGCATCGGTCTTGGTCGCCGTAAGGCTGCGATTGGCGACATATCCACTCACCGGCCCTGTAGGATTTTCATCTAGCGATTCCTCGCTGATTTCGGTAGCGTCCAGTTCAAGGGCAGCCTCTTGTTCAGCCGCATTTATGGGTGAGGCAAGCAGGGTCACGCAGGCAACGATAGCGCAAGATGAAGCAGCAGAGCGGTACATACAAGTCCTTTGTAGATAAGCGCTTAAGTACAACCACAGCTAATAGCGCGAGGTGAGAGGTTTTCTATCTACCTGATAACTTATATCAATTGAGAATTTGTATCAAAAAAGAAAATATCTCATTACAAATTAGCCATAAGGCTTTATCGACGTAACGGGATAGGATGGATGTGAGGTAAGGGCTAAAGAGGTCAAGCAGGCGGAAAAACGCTTCTCATCAGTGATTTTTACATGCTTTATGTACTGCTGCGCGATACATGAAAGCGGTGCAACCGGTGCGAATTTCTTTTGCCAAGTGGTGAAGAGGCGCTTCCAATAACCTTCAATAAGGAAAACCTGTGGTGATACTTAGAAACGCTCTGCTCTGTATTGGTCTTGGTAGCGTTGTACTTAATGCAAGCGCGCATGAACTCTGGCTTGAGCGGGATGCAAGTGGCCCCATACGTGTCTACCTCGGCGAGCCGGACGAGGGCGTATTGGAAACCGGCGAGACCATTGCGGCGCTGGCCCCTACCACTCAAGTGTTTACCCATGATCGAAATGCAACGGCAAAGGTTGTAGCACGTGAAGATCATCTGGAGGCTGCAGTAAACGAGCAGGGGGATGTTCGCAGTTATAACGATCAGGTCTGGAAACCTTGGAAGGATGAGCAGGGCCATTATACAGCCGCCTTGATGCACGCTCGTGCAGGCCGCACCGAGACCAAGGCACTGCTGGATTACGAACTCGTGCCTGCTGCTGCAAACAGTAACCGCTTTACCTTACTGTTCAAAGGCAAGCCGCTTGCCGAACATGATGTGGTTCTGTTCGATCCAAAAAATCAGGCGCTGAAATTGAAGACAGATAGTCAGGGCGTTGTCGATGTCCCTGCCAAGGAGAAAGGTCGGTTCATCTTGGCAAGTGGTTACCAGACGCCTGCGAATGGTTATGAAGTAGCCGGTCAGAAGATGGATAATCTCTATTACGGTACTACCACAAGCTTTATCGTGGATTGACGGCTGCACACTAAATGCGCTGTTACTTCTCCGCTGCTTTCGCTAGTAGCAGCGGAGACACGTCGAACATTTAGTTAAACATGCTTTCGGGGCAACCCAAGCGGCGCGAAATGACCTGGGCTGTTTTTAGTAATTCCTGAACGTATTCGTCCTTGAGTTCTTCTCTGAAGCGAAAGCAGGGGAAGGAAACACTCATTCCAGCAACGACATGGCCGAAGCGGTCATGGATGGGCGCGGCAAGGCAGCGCATATTCTCTTCGAATTCTTCTTTGTCCTCACCGTATCCCTGGCTGCGGATAAGTGCCAGCTCTTCAAGGTAGGCCTCCAGACTCGACAGGGTATTGGCCGTACGAGGCTGGAAGGTCTCGCTCGCCAGGCGCTTGCGTACATCCTGCTCGTCGCGCCAGGCCATCAGTACCTTGCCAATGCCTGTGCAATAAAGCGGCGCACGCAAGCCGATCCGCGAGTACATCCGCAGGTTGTAGCGCGAGTCGATCTTGTGGACATAAACGATATTGTCTTCATCGAGAATGCCTAGATGCACTGTTTCGCTCGTAAGCTCATTGATGGTACGCATGCCGGGCTCGGCTTCACGTACTAGATCAATATGCGGCAATGCCTTACTGCCCAGTTCGAACAGCCGCACGCTGAGGCGATAACGATCCTCGCTGTCCTGTACGACATACCCTAGCGATTTAAGGGTCTGTAGAAAGCGGTAGACGGTGCTCTTGGACATGTCCAGCTTTTGCGCAATTTCTGAAACGCCACTTTCTTCAGGGCACTGACCCAGCGCCTCCAGAATAGCCATGGTCCGGCTAACCGCGGTTACAGATTCATTATTGGTAGTGGGACTATCCATGCGGGCTCCTCTGCGAACGCTGTTGAGTGTATCTGAATTCCATTTCGAAACAGCGTTTCATTTCTCTTGACGTACTTTGTTGAATCGCTACACTCGGTTCAATACAGGAATTGAAACCGCGTTTCAATAATGCTGATGTAGGGTCCGCAAGCGTGGAACCCCGCTACAAAAACAAGAAGGCACCAGATGATGCAGGCCATTCGACAACGGTATCTAACGCCCGTCCAGGCAGACGCGTGTGTGACGAATCGGGTGGGGGGCTCCCTATGACGTCCCTCTTCAAATCTTTGCCATCCCCGATACGGGTTGCCCTGGTTGGTGAATGCATGATCGAGCTGCAACGCGACAGCGCAGGCACGATTACTCAGGCATTTGGCGGGGATACACTCAACGCCGCGGTCTACCTGGCTCGGCTATGCCAGTCCACGGCCATTTCGGTGGATTATATAACCGCCATCGGTCAAGACCCGTTCAGCGAGGTCATGTGTCAAACCTGGCAGGCTGAAGGGCTGGGTACACAAAATGTGCGACACCTGCCTGACGCATTGCCTGGTCTTTATTTCATCCAGACTGATGAGCAGGGTGAGCGGCAGTTTCTTTACTGGCGTGGTGAGGCGGCCGCCCGACGCTGCTTCGATGGCCATGAGGCAGCGCAGACGCTGGCGGCCTTGCTCAACTATGACGTCATCTACCTGAGCGGCATCAGCCTGGCGGTGCTGACTGCTGAAGGCCGGGCACGGCTTCTCGAGACATTGGCCGAGGCGCGCAGGCAGGGCACGCGGATCGTGTTCGATAATAATTACCGTCCCCGACTCTGGCCGGATCGCGCTACGGCGCAGCACTGCTACCAGGCATTGCTGGCGTTGGTCGACCTAGCGCTGATTACCTGGGAGGACGATGTCGAGCTGTTCGGCTTCTCTTCACCTGAGGTCTTGTTCCGCACCTATGTCGAATCAGGCGTTACTGAAATAGTCCTCAAGCGGGGGGAGGCTCCGTGTCTGATCCATACCGGACGGCAGGTTCTGACGATTCCCGGCGAGAAGGCGCAGCAGGTGGTCGATACCACCGCCGCCGGTGACTCCTTCAGCGCAGCATACTTAGCCTGTCGTCTGCAGGGCGGTAATCCTGAACAGGCTGCCCGGTGGGGTCACCGGTTGGCTGTCAATGTCATTCAGTACCGAGGCGCCCTGATTCCGCCTCCCGCCATGCCGGCAATGCCCGCGCTTTCGTATTCCCTAGCTGCCCAGGCTTGAACAATGAAGATAAGAGAAGCCCGCGTTATCGTGACCTGCCCCGGTCGTAATCTGGTTACTCTCAAGATTGTGACTGACGAAGGTCTTTACGGAATCGGCGATGCTACCCTCAATGGCCGTGAGCTGGCCGTGGTCGCCTATCTGGAGGAACATGTTATTCCTGCCTTGATCGGACGGGATGCTCATCGAATCGAAGACATCTGGCAATACCTGTACCGCGGTGCCTACTGGCGTCGTGGGCCCGTCACCATGACGGCGATTGCCGCGGTTGACCTGGCGTTGTGGGACATCAAGGCCAAGGCCGCCAATATGCCGTTGTATCAATTGCTTGGCGGCAAAAGTCGTGAGCAGGTGATGGTATACGGGCACGCTACTGGCAAGGACATCGAATCCTGCCTGGATGAGGTAGCCCGACATGTAGAGCTGGGCTATAAGGCCGTCCGAGTCCAATGTGGCATTCCCGGTATTCCCACCACCTATGGTGTGGCCAAGCGCGAAGGTGAGCGCTACGAGCCGGCAGACAGTGACCTGCCGGCCGAACACGTCTGGGACACTGCCAAGTACCTCAAGTATGTCCCCAAGCTGTTTGCTGCGGTTCGTGAACGCTTCGGTGACGACCTGCACATCCTCCACGACGTGCACCATCGCCTGACACCCATTGAAGCAGGGCGTCTGGGTAAGTCGGTAGAGGAATTCAATCTGTTCTGGCTGGAAGATTGTACACCTGCCGAGAATCAGGAAGGTTTCCGCCTGATCCGCCAGCACACCACCACACCGCTGGCGGTGGGTGAGGTTTTCAACTCGATTCATGACTGCCGCGAGCTGATCCAGGAGCAGCTGATCGACTATATCCGCGCCACCCTTGTACATGCCGGCGGGATTACCCATGTCCGGCGCATCGCCGATCTGGCGGCGCTGTATCACGTGCGTACCGGTTTTCACGGCGCAACTGACCTGTCACCGGTATGCATGGGAGCGGCACTGCACTTCGATACCTGGGTACCTAACTTTGGCATCCAGGAGCACATGCCCCATGAGGAGCGGATCGATGAAGTCTTCCCCCACGCGTATCGATTCGAAGATGGTCATTTCACGCCGGGCGAAGCGCCAGGGCATGGCGTGGACATCGATGAAGATCTGGCGGCGCGCTATCCCTACAAGCGTGCCAGTCTGCCGGTAAACCGCCTCGTAGACGGCACGCTCTGGCACTGGTGAATCATGCTCGACAATGACAACAACAGACGGGTACGCACAATGAACAAACAGAACCAATTGTATGCAGGGAGGCTGCTGGGTAACGCCGGTGCAGCCGTTAGGTCGATCCAGAGGAGTGGCAAACAATGAAAGCTTTTCAGGTACGGGCTCCCCATGAGTTCAGTCTGGCCCAGGTCGAGACACCAGTCGCTGCGCCAGGTGAGGTGGTGGTAGGCGTGGCGTATGCGGGTATCTGCGGTTCGGACATGCATATCATCCATGGGCAGAATGCGTTCGTTCGGTTTCCACGGGTGACCGGGCATGAGTTTGCCGGTGTCGTTCAGGAGGTCGGCGAGGGTGTCGAGACGCTGAGCGTTGGCGATCGTGTGTGCGTCGATCCGGTCATCAGTTGCGGCACCTGCTACCCCTGTCGCATTGGCCGTCCTAATGTCTGTACCCATTTGCAAGTGATTGGCGTGCACCGCGACGGTGGTTTCAGCGAGCGCGTCAGTGTGCCAGCGGAGAACGCTCACAAACTGCCAGAGGGGATGCCGCTCAGCCATGCTGCCTTGGTGGAGCCGTATTCCATCGCGCTGAACGTGCTTGATCGCATGCAACCTCAGCCAGGCGACTCTGTACTGGTCTATGGCGCTGGCGTTATCGGGTTGACCATCGTGCAGATGGCGCGCGCCCTGGGACTTACCGACATCACTGTTACCGATGTGATTGATACGCGCCTGCAAACAGCCCGGGCGTTGGGCGCGACACGCACGATCAACGGGCAGGCACAGGATGTGGAGTCTGTCATGAAGGAGCAGACCGGAGGCGAGGGCGTACCGCTCATTGTAGATGCAGCCTGTATTCCTGCGTTGATGCCTCAAATGGTGCGGCTGGCGTCACCCGCCGGGCGGATTGGTCTTCTGGGTTTCAATGCAGCGCCCAGCGACCTGGTACAGCTGGAAATGATCAAGAAGGAATTGACGCTAGTAGGATCGCGGCTCAACAACCGCAAATTTCCACGGGTGATTGAGCTGATGGCGACCGGAAAGCTGAATGCGCAGGATCTGATCAGCCATCGCGTAGCCTTTGACGATATGCCTGAGGCCATTGATCTGATCGAAAGCCATCCTGAGCAGACGCGTAAGGTGTTAGTGGAGTTGATGCACGTGGCGGGTTAACTCGGACGGCCTTAGCCGTCTTTCCAATCGATACGCGCCCACCCGGGCGCCCTCACCGATAAATACAAGAAGCGGGAGGTTTCCATGTTTGGTCAAGGTCGTAGCCTGGTACTCGTCATGCTGTTTCTGGCGGGTGTCATCAATTATCTGGATCGCTCGGCATTGTCTGTGGCGGCTCCGTTCATTCAGAAGGACTTTGGGCTCAATGCCGGCGAGATGGGGCTGATCTTCAGCAGCTTTTTCGTAGGGTATGCAGCCTTCAACTTTGTTGGCGGCTGGGCAGCGGATCGTTATGGTGCCAAAACCACGCTGCTGGTGGCTATGGTGCTGTGGTCACTGTTCAGTGGCTTGACGGTGCTGGCCCTGGGCTTTGCCTCATTGTTCCTGATCCGTGTGCTGTTTGGCATGGGGGAAGGGCCGCTGAGCGTGACAACCAGCAAGATGGTGAACACGTGGTATGCGCCCGATAAGCGAGCACGCGTCTTGGGTGTTTCCATGGCCGGTACGCCGTTGGGTGGCGCCATTTCCGGGCCGGTGGTAGGCATCATTGCCGTCACCTACGGCTGGAAGGAGTCCTTTATCGTCATCATGATTATTGGCCTCGTTTGGGCGGCGGTGTGGTTCAAGTTCATCAAGGCCAAGCCGGACGGTGCGGCAGCACGTGAAATCGAAGAGGGTGAACGGCTCACCGAGATTGCCAACGTGCCGACTCAGCCACTCCGGTATTACCTCAAGCAGCCTACCGTGCTGTTTACGGCGTTTGCCTTCTTCACCTACAACTACACGCTGTACTTCTTCCTGACCTGGTTCCCAAGCTACCTGACCATGGCTCATGGCATGAACGTAAAGGACATGAGTATCGCGACCGTCATCCCGTGGATTCTGGGATGCCTGGGACTGGCGCTGGGTGGCTTCGTGTCCGACTTCGTGCTCAAGAAAACCGGCCGGGTGATGTTCTCGCGCAAGGTGGTGCTGGTGGGGTGCCTGTTGTGCTGTGCGGTCTGCATCGGTTGCGCCGGGCTTGTTTCCACCATGTATAGCGCGGTAGCGCTGGTGGCGCTGTCTGTATTCTTCCTGTATCTGACCGGCGCTATTTACTGGGCCATCATCCAGGATACCGTACCGGCAGCGCGAGTAGGTGGGGTAAGCGGGTTCATGCACTTCCTGGCCAATACCTCCGGTATTGTGGGTCCGACTGTGACCGGTTTTATCGTCCAGTTTACCGGGGCATTTACCAGTGCCTTCCTCCTGGCAGGTCTTTTGACGGTTGTGGGTGCGCTGTGTGTGGCCCGTTTCGTCAAGCCTATTGCCCCTGTGCAGGCGGAGATGGCGCCACCGGTCGCTACGCCGTCAGTACTGGGCCGTTCCTCGTAAGGAGTTGCAGATGCAGTACACACGTGTAGAACAAGGGGCGCTTGAAGGATTCTGCCAGCAGGTCTTTAGAGCCCATGGTCTCGCCGCACCGGACGCCGAACTCGCTGCCCGGGTGCTGGTGAATTCTGACGCCCGGGGCATTCCTTCCCATGGCGTAGCACGTCTGCCGCGCTATGTGCGAGGGCTCAAGGCGGGCAGTATCCTGACAGATGCCAAACCGAAGCTGGTTCATGAAACGCCGCTCTCTCTGGTGTTGGACGCCCAGGGTGGTATGGGCACCACGGTCAGCCAGCAGGCCATGGATGCCGTGATTGCCAAAGCCTGCGAGCACGGCGCGGGTTTCGCTACCGTACGCGATTCGAACCACTTTGGTATTGCCGCCTGGTACGCCATGCAGGCGCTGCCCCATGACCTGATTGGCATCGCCATGACCAACACGGCGGCACTTGGCGTTCCCACGCATGGTCGACAATGCATGTTTGGCACCAACCCGATCGCTTTTGCCGCACCGGCCGACAGGGAGAAGGCCTTTGTGCTGGACATGTCGACCACAGCCGTGACGCGCGGCAAGCTGGAAGTCTATGGCCGGCAGAACACACCGTTGCCCACTGGATGGGCTGCGGCACCGGATGGAGGCGATGCCCATGATGCCCCCAGTCTCCTGGAAAGCATGAACATCTATGCAGGCGGCGGGTTGCACCCATTAGGCGGTGCGGGCACCGAGTTTGGTGGCCACAAGGGCTATGGTCTTGCCGTGATGGTCGACATCCTTTGTGGCGCACTGGCAGGGCATGGGTTTGGCAGGCACCTGCACGATACGCCTGGGAGTACGGGGCGAGTGGGGCACTTTTTTGCTGCTTTTCGAATCGACCTGTTCCGCCCCGCGGATGAGTTTCGCCAAGCCATGGATCAGCTCTTGTCAGACCTGCGTACCTCGGAGCCTGCCGCAGGGCACGATCAGGTCTGGTACGCGGGACTCAAGGAAATCCAGGCCCAGGAAGCGGCATCGCGTGAGGGTGTGCCGGTTGAGACAGGGGTGATCGAATCCCTTCAAGCGCTGGGGGAAGCCTGTGGCGTTACTCTGGCAGGAATCAAGGAGCCTTTCCATGCGTGAAGTCGAGCGGTATCCCTCAACCTATCCAAAGCCGATCATCGGCATCGTGCATCTGGGCCTTGGTGCATTTCACCGAGCGCATCAGGCGGTCTACCTGGAGCGCACTCTGGCACGGCATGGCGGAGGCGAATGGGGTATATGCAGCGCCAACATTCGGTCCAACCGGGTACTTGTCGATCAGCTTCGTGCGCAAGGTTGTCGCTATCACGTGGCCGAATACCGCGACAGTGAGCACGTTGCCTTGCGAGAAATCGCAGCGTTGCAGGAAGTGCTTTATGCCGGCGAAGGCGGTGAAGATAGAGAAGCCTTGCTCGAACGAATGGCCGACCCGGCGACACGCATCGTAACACTGACTGTTACGGAAAAAGGCTACTGCTTGAGTCCCGCCACTGGGCAGCTACGCGTAGATGACCCCAATATCGCCCATGATATTCGCACGCCCCATGCGCCGCGTACGGCCCCAGGTCTGCTGGTAGAGGCCTTGCGGCGCCGTCATGCCCGTGGGATAGCCCCCTTTACAGTATTGTGCTGTGACAACATGCCGGACAACGGCCAGCGAACACGGCAGGCGGTAACGCAATTGGCGGCTGCCCAAGATGAACGACTGGCCGCCTGGATCAGTCAGGAGGTCGCGTTTCCCTGCAGTATGGTAGACCGCATTGTTCCTGCCATGACTGACGCCTCGTTCGAAACGTTGCGTCAGCTTGGCTGCGAGGACCCGGCAGCCGTTATTGGCGAAGCCTTCAGCCAGTGGGTGATAGAGGATCAGTTTCCTCAGGGGCGGCCCGACTGGGAGCAGGAGGGGGTGCAGATGGTGGCGGATGTACGCCCATTCGAAACCATGAAACTGCGGCTACTCAATGGCAGCCATTCACTTTTGGCCTACGTAGGTGCACTGGTGGGTCATGCCACGGTGTATGACGCTATGAATGATCCTGCACTGGTCAGACTTGTCCGGCATTACATGAAGGACGAGGCCATGCCGACACTGGAAATGCCGGCAAGAATCGACCTCAACGCCTATGCTGATGATCTGATAGCACGCTTTCGCAACGACAGCCTCCAGCACCGTTTGCATCAGATCGCTATGGACGGCTCGCAAAAGCTGCCTCAGCGCTGGCTCTCCGGCACGGAAGCACGGCTTGCTCAGGGAGGCGGAATCAGCTGCATTGCGTTTGGCGTAGCGGCCTGGATTGAGTACTGCTCCGGGCAGAGCAGCCAAGGGGCGCATGAGGTAAATGATCCGCTGCGTGACACCTTTGCTGAGTTGCATGCGCACCGGCAGGGAGAGGCACTGGTCGAGGCCTTTCTGGGACTTACGGACGTCTTTCCGGCGAGTCTGACCGAGCAGGAGGGGTTCCGGCAGGCCGTGCATCAAGCCTACCGTGTGCTGAGCACCCAAGGTATTGCCGCGGCGCTCGCAGAAGCGACGAACAATACTAATCACTGAGGAGCGAAGTCATGGAGCATACCTGGCGCTGGTTCGGCCCTAACGACCCCATCAGCTTGAGCGACATTCGGCAGACCGGTGCGACAGGCATCGTCACGGCCTTGCATCAGGTTCCCAACGGGGAAGTCTGGACAGTAGAGGCGATCAGTGAACGAAAGGCGATGATCGAGGCAGCTGAACTGACCTGGTCGGTGGTGGAAAGTATTCCCGTTCACGAGGATATCAAGCGAGGCTGTGGCCGCCGCGATGACTACATTGGCAACTACCAACAGAGCCTTCGCAATCTCGCGGCGTGCGGTATCGATATTGTCTGCTATAACTTCATGCCCATCCTAGACTGGACCCGTACGGACCTCGCATGGCCGCTGGAGGACGGCGGGTGGGCACTACGCTTTGATCAGGATGCATTTGCCGCGTTTGATCTCTTTATCCTCAAGCGTGAAGGCGCCGAAGCGGACTACACCGAGGACGATATCCAGCGGGCCCGTACCTATTTTGACAACCTGGACGACACCCGGCGCGATACGCTCGTTGCTACCTTGATTGCCGGTCTGCCAGGCGCTGAAGAGCACTATAGCCTGGATGATTTCAAAGGACTGCTTGCGACCTATGCGGACATCGACGCGGAGCAGCTTCGGGAAAACCTGGGCTACTTTCTCAAGGCCATTGTGCCGGTGGCGGAGGAGGCGGGCGTACGCATGGCCATTCACCCCGACGATCCGCCACGGCCTCTTCTGGGCTTGCCTCGTATCGTGTCTACCGCACAGGACGCCCAATGGCTTCTTGATGCGGCACCCAGTCCGGCCAACGGGTTGACCTTTTGCACCGGATCCTACGGGGTGCGTGCAGATAACGACCTCGTTGCCATGGCTCGGCAGTTTGCGCCTCGCATCTATTTCACTCACCTGCGCTCGGTGAAGCGCGAGGCTGATCCGCGCAGCTTTCACGAAGCGCATCATCTGGCTGGAGACGCAGACATGGTTGGTGTGATCCGTGAGCTGGTTCTGGAAGAGTGTCGACGCGAACATGAGCATGGCCCCCGACTTCCTCTGCGGCCCGATCATGGTCATCAGCTGCTGGATGATCAGCATCGCCGTACCAACCCCGGCTATTCACTGATCGGCCGTCTCAAAGGATTGGCAGAGTTGCGCGGGGTAGAGCTGGCCGTGCGTCAATTACTGCAAAATTGACATTATCGTGAGAACGCCATGGAACTGATAACAAAAACAGGCGGGATCGATACCGCCAAAGCCGTGATTCGCCTCCACCCGCAGGACGACGTCCTCGTGGCTCTACAGCCGCTGCCGGCAGGGCTTGCCATCGTGGAGGAGCGCGTAACCCTCAGTCAGCCCATTCCCGCAGGCCACAAGTTCTCGGTGCGCCGGATTGATAGCGGGCAACCGGTGCGCCGCTATGGTCAGATCATCGGCTTTGCCACGACCCTCATCATGCCCGGCGAGCACATCCATGTTCATAACCTGGCGATGGGTGAGTTTGCCCGGGATTATGCTTTTGGAGAGGATGCCCACGTGCAGGCCTTTCCCACCGAGGGGCCGATGTTTCAAGGTATCGTCCGCCCGGATGGTCGTATAGCGACGCGCAACTATATCGGTATCCTGACCTCGGTAAATTGCTCGGCGACTGTAGCTCGGGCAGTGGCTGACTATTTTCGGCGGGATATCAATCCGGCCGCCCTGGCACCTTATCCCAATGTGGATGGCGTCGTCGCGCTGACGCATAGCTCCGGCTGCGCTGTAGATTCAGCAGGCGAGCCTCTGGCCATCTTGCGCCGCACCCTGGGCGGATATGCCGTCCATCCCAATTTCGCGGCGGTCATGGTGATCGGACTTGGGTGCGAAACCAACCAGATCGAAGGCATGATGACGGCTCAGGGGCTGGAAGCGACCGCAACACTGCGTACGTTCACCATTCAGGATACGGGAGGTACGGCCAAGACCGTAGCCAAAGGCATTGCGTATGTGAAAGACCTCTTGAACGAAGCCAATCGCATCGAGCGCCAGCCTGTGAGTGCCCGTCATTTGATAGTAGGCCTGCAATGCGGCGGCTCGGATGGCTACTCCGGTATTACCGCCAATCCGGCCCTGGGTAATGCGGTAGACCGATTGGTAGCCTGCGGTGGTACGGCTATCCTGTCCGAAACACCGGAAATATATGGTGCCGAGCATCTGCTGACCCGTCGGGCTACCAGCCGTGAGGTAGGCGAAAAGCTCATCGAGCGCATCCATTGGTGGGAAGAGTATTGCCGACGCACGGGAGCGGAGATGAACAACAACCCGTCTGCAGGCAACAAGGCGGGTGGCCTTACGACCATTCTGGAAAAATCGCTTGGCGCGGTAGCGAAAGCTGGATCAAGTAACCTGATGGCTGTCTATGAATATGCCGAGCCGGTAAGGGCTCAGGGACTGGTATTCATGGACACGCCCGGCTATGACCCGGTTTCCGCTACCGGGCAGGTGGCGGGAGGCGCAAATCTCATTGCCTTTACTACCGGACGGGGCTCGGCCTATGGATGCGCACCGGCGCCCTCGATCAAGCTTTCGACCAATAACGCCCTTTGGCAGCGTCAGGAGGAGGACATGGACATCAATTGTGGCGAAATCGCGACCGGTACGCTGACCATCGAAGCATCTGGGGCCGAGATTTTCGAAAAAATGCTTAGGATTGCCTCGGGCGAGCGAAGCAAGAGCGAGCAGCACGGTTATGGACAGAATGAATTCGTTCCCTGGCATATTGGCGCCATCACATAATCTGTTCTGCTGCATGGTGTGATCCTTCCTGTATCGGCACCGGCGGGTCAACCAACAGCCTGCTGGCGCTGCCGTGTGAGGCATGCTGACGGTTGGCCCCTTCAACCACCGGGTCTATGGCATTCGGCGAGCGCAGCGTGCTGTTGTGTCTAGGACGCATCGACTAATATCTGATAACTATGCCGACTCGGGGCTGGTGCTGGATGCAGGAGCCGGCGAACCCTTTGGTTAATCCAAGTAGGCCCTAGAGACACAGTCGGCGGAATCGAGTGGACCTCATCGGTAGATCCGCTCAATTCGCAAATCTATGTGTCGATCAACAATTCCTTAAATCAGAATCACACGTTGGCGCCTGATTTCAAGAAAAGCTGGAAGGGTGGTATGTGGTCCGCGCTGGCCGGATTCTCTGGCAAGCGCCTGCCACCGGTACCAATCCGGTGACGTCAAAACATACTAGCGGATTAGGGCCGATGGCGTCGTCGCCGGGTCTGGTTTATGCCGGTTCGATGTCCGGTGACATGGTAGTGCTCGACGCAATACCGGGGCTACTATCTGGAAGTATGCAGTAGCCAGTGCGCCATCGATTATAAATGGTCAACTGTTCTGGGGCTCTGGCTATGGTCGCTTCAATTTTGGTAGGCCCTAGGGTTTGTCTGAAAAGTCGGCCCGCATGCATCGCTCGATACAGGCCAGCATTACCATGGCCTTGAAGCTGCTAGCCAGCTTGTCAAAGCGAGTACAGAGCCGACGCTTTTCCTTTAACCGAATAGCCGTTCGATCACGTTACGCTGTTGATACTTGGGCCTATCAAACAGGCGAGGCAGACCTGGCCGGGGCTTGCGGTGCATCGTGCGCTGGGCGATCACCGGCTGCATACCGAAGCGGTCGCAATAGCGACGCAACCCTTCACTATCGTAGCCCTT
>NZ_DEYV01000041.1:0-60649 GCF_002364655.1 Pseudomonas sp. UBA3149 | reverse complement strand
TCTTTTTCAGAACTTCCTTAGCGCAGCCAGATCAATAAGTTGAATTTAAAAAAAATTTCACTTTTCTCTAGATAACAAACTTCGCAATATCAAAAATTAATATTCAGATTCCTGATTGGCTAGCTGGATGCCTTGCATCAACACAGTATTTATTCCAATAGAGTCGATCAAAGATCGTTTCTTTGGTACCCAAAATACTCGTATTGTCAGGAGCCTCGACCCATATATTATTTATAACTAATGTATTTTCTTTAACTGACACTGACGAAACATACCTCATGAAACGTGGAGCAGTTTCCCTGACGCCTACCCCGCTTAAGCGTCCACATACATATCCGTCCCCAGTCCCGCTACTCAATGAGCCTAAAAAGTAGGTATACCCAAATTTTGCTGACTTTGGGTCTTTCAGCTCTTTCTTGACTAACGCCTGACTTTTTTCAATAGCATCCTTCTCGGTTGGACTACATCCAGCCAAGCACACAAAAGCAATAGCAATTAACAGGACGTTTCTCTTCATGACTGGTCTCTTCAAACCGCTCAAAGGCTAAATACATTTTTTACATTGAAGTCCGAATATGATTACGCCGGTTTCTACCGTTTCCTATGAACAGTTGGAGGAGTCGAAACCATAAATCTTGCCGTACACCTTTAAGCCAAACCTTCATCATTGGCCACCGTATAACTGTAGGCACAGTTATGCCACAATATGCCTAATGTCGGGAACGAATCCCGCTTTCATCACCGGTCAGCTGGGTCATAGCGTTCAACTGCTGCTATCGCCTTACGCCACTGGATCTCTTCACAATCAGACTGCAACGAGCTGGCAAAACTTCAAATTGGCCTTGAATCGGTCCTCGCCTCGCTTATGACAGTCTGGACACCGCGACAGGTAAGACTCTTGATCTCCACCGCCAATATCACCATGCAGTTCGGGGCAAAGCCCCTGTTTGAAAATGTTTCAGTCAAATTCGGCAATAGCAACCGTTACGGCCTGATCGGCGCGAACGGTTGTGGCAAGTCGACCTTCATGAAGATTCTAGGTGGTGATCTGGAACCATCAGCGGGTCAGGTCATGTTGGAGCCGAATACTCGTCTGGGTAAGCTGCGCCAAGATCAGTTCGCCTATGAGGAGTTTACCGTCATCGATACGGTCATCATGGGGCACACCGAGCTGTGGAGGATTAAAGCCGAGCGTGATCGCATTTATGCACTTCCGGAAATGTCGGAAGACGACGGCATGGCGGTTGCCGAGCTTGAAGTTCAGTTTGCTGAAATGGATGGCTACACAGCCGAATCACGTGCAGGCGAACTACTGCTCGGGCTCGGTATTCCTCTTGAACAGCATTTTGGTCTCATGAGTGCCGTATCGCCAGGCTGGAAGCTTCGCGTGCTTCTCGCGCAGGCGCTGTTTTCAGATCCAGACGTGTTGCTGTTGGACGAACCCACCAACCACCTGGATATCAACACAATCCGTTGGCTCGAAGGTGTACTCACTGCGCGTAACAGCACCATGATCATCATTTCGCACGATCGCCACTTTCTTAACAGCGTCTGCACGCACATGGCCGATCTGGATTACGGTGAGCTGCGTCTGTTTCCTGGCAACTACGATGAATACATGACGGCCGCCACCCAGGCGCGTGAGCGTTTGCTGTCTGATAATGCAAAGAAAAAAGCACAGATTGCCGAGCTTCAGTCCTTTGTCAGCCGTTTCTCGGCTAACGCATCCAAAGCAAAGCAAGCTACAAGCCGAGCACGCCAGATCGACAAGATTCAGCTTGAAGAGGTAAAGCCTTCCAGCCGGGTAAGCCCCTTTATTCGCTTCGAACAGACTAAGAAACTGCATCGCCAGGCTGTAACGTTAGAGAACGTTGCCAAGGGCTATGACGGCAAGCTGCTTTTTGACCGCTTGAGTCTTCAGATTGAAGCCGGTGAGCGCGTAGCCATTATCGGACCGAACGGGATTGGTAAAACCACCCTTCTCCGCTGCCTTGTCGGCGAGTTGCCTGTCGATAAAGGTGAAGTCAAGTGGACAGATAGCGCGGAGGTTGGCTACTTCGCCCAGGATCATGCTGAGGATTTCGAAGACGATATCAACCTGTTCGACTGGATGGGCCAATGGACCCAGGGCGGAGAACAACTGGTACGTGGAACGCTAGGTAGGATGCTATTCTCCAACGATGACATTCAGAAGTCTGTAAAAGTCATCTCGGGTGGCGAACAGGGTCGCATGCTGTTTGGCAAGCTTATCCTCAAAAAGCCTAACGTACTGGTAATGGACGAGCCGACGAACCACTTGGATATGGAGTCCATCGAAGCCTTGAACCTGGCGCTCGAAAACTATCCCGGCACCCTGGTTTTTGTCAGCCACGACCGCGAATTTGTGTCCTCGCTCGCCACCCGTATTGTTGAGTTGACCGAAACAGGTATTACTGACTTCAGTGGTACCTATGATGATTACCTGCGTAGCCAAGGTGTAATTGTCTAGGCAAATGTAGCCTTTAGTATATAACGCTACAAAAAGCGGTGAGATTTATTGAAAGTCCACCGCTTTTGGGTTTTATCCTGAGCTCCGCGCTTGTATCATCCGCCATGCTTTTCCGATTCGCCCATGAAACGGATATTTCAAGCATGTTCCGGTATGTCCGGCTGTTGAAAAGAGAAAATGCCTTTTCCTACGTCGCTCACCTTATCGAGTCGTTGTGTACTCGATCCTTCCATCAGGCAGCCATGATGCCTGACCGCAGCGATATTCTTCGTTTCCTTAAGCATCGCCGCCGACTGTCTTCAACAAAATTATCTGCCAGCATTGTTAGTCTGCTTACGATCTGGCCTAAGATTGTTTATAACGTATTTTCGTTTGTGTTTTATGCCTCAAGCCCCATATGGATAAGGTGTTGCTTTGCATCGCGTCACAGCCAGATGCGCCTGGCACGCGGGCTCGAGGTATCTGAACTAGGTAATGCAGGCTCAAGTCATAAAAGGCTTGGCTTTTATAATTCAAGAATGACCTTGTGCTTCAGGAGTACCATTAATGACCCAACGTGGTAGCGGAGAGTCGGATCTCGTTTTCGTGGGAGCCGGCATCATGAGTGCGACGCTTGCTGTCATGCTCAAGGAACTTGACCCCTCATTGAATGTGGAAGTTCTAGAGCTACTCAGTTCCGGCGCCGCCGAAAGTTCCAACCCTTGGAACAATGCCGGCACAGGTCACGCAGCACTTTGCGAGCTGAACTACACCCCGGAAGGCAAGGACGGTACGGTAAACATTACCAAGGCCATCGATATCAACATCATGTTCGAGACGTCCAAGCAGTTCTGGACCTACCTTGTCGAACAGGGCCATTTCGATTCGCCTAGAAGCTTTATCAATCCTGTCCCTCACCTAAGCTTTGTCCGCGGCGATAAGGATATTTCGTTCCTGCGCAAGCGCTTCGAAGCACTGTCGGCGAACCCCTTGTTTGCCGGGATGGAATACACTGAAGATCGTGCAAAGCTTGAAGAGTGGATGCCCCTAATGATGAAGGGACGCACCACGAATGAAAAGATCGCGGCGACACGCACCGAGAGCGGTACCGACGTGAACTTTGGCGCACTGACCACTAACCTGCTCCATCACCTGACCAAGCAGCCGGGTACCAAGATTACGTATAACCAGAAGGTTACCGATCTGCATCGCGAGCCTGACAATCGCTGGCGACTGACCATCCAAGATACCCAGACCGGCGCAACTCGCACCTTACGGGCCCGGTTTGTTTTTCTTGGCGCAGGCGGCGGTGCTCTACCACTCCTGCAAAAATCCGATATACCGGAAAGCCACGGTTATGGCGGTTTCCCGGTGAGCGGTCAATGGCTGCGCTGTGACAAGCCGGAAGTGGTCAGTCAGCATCAGGCCAAGGTGTATGGCAAGGCAAGCGTAGGCTCGCCCCCCATGTCCGTACCCCATCTGGATACGCGTGTCGTGGACGGCAAGAAATCTCTACTGTTTGGTCCATTTGCAGGCTTCACAACGAAATTCCTGAAGCAAGGCTCCTTTATGGACCTGCCTAAATCCATTCGAGCCAATAATCTGGGCCCCATGCTGGCTGTGGCACGGGATAACATGCCCTTGACCAAGTATCTGATCGGTCAGGTCATGCAGACGTTCGACCAGCGTATCGAGGAGCTTCGGGGCTTTTATCCAGAAGTGGACAAGAATGACTGGCGGCTTGAGATTGCAGGTCAACGCGTTCAGATCATCAAGAAAGATCCCAAGACGGGCGGCACTCTGCAGTTCGGAACGGAAATCGTGTCGGCACAGGACGGATCGATTGCAGCGCTACTGGGTGCCTCTCCAGGCGCGTCGACGTCAGTCTCGATCATGCTTACGCTCATTCAGCGCTGCTTCCCTGAGCAATACAAGAGTGAGGCCTGGCAGGCTCAGTTATTGAGGATGTTCCCAGCACTCAATGGTTCGCTGGATAAGGACCCTGAGCTGCTTCAGCGCGTGCGTTCACACTGTAATGAAGTTTTGCAACTCCGATAATATCGGTGAAAGAGGACGTGTTGAGCACGTCCTCTTAGAATAATTAGAATATCTAGCTAGCGTGTATTCACTGGACAACCGTCCACCCCGCCCCGAATACCGCCTCAGTGACTGTCGAATGCCATGAGAAACTCTTCCATGGCATTCGATTCGCGACCTTACTCAAGCCACTGCAGACGTCCAATCCACCCAGCCAAACTTCCAGGTTGCCAGGATCAGCAGACCAAAGACGATCCGATACCAGGCGAACATCGCATAACTGTGGTTACCAATAAATTTCAGGAGACCACGCACGGCGATCATCGCGAAAATAAAGGACGTGATGAAACCGATAGCGAATACAGGTAGGTCACTGGGCTGAAAAAGATCCCTGTACTTGTAGCCTGAATAGACCGCGGCGCCGACCATGGTAGGCATGGCGAGAAAGAATGAAAACTCGGTTGCAGCTTTTCGAGAAAGGCCGATCAGCAAACCACCAATAATGGTAGACCCCGAACGGGAAGTACCTGGGATCATAGCCAAGCATTGAATGCAGCCAATCTTGAGCGCATCGACCCAGGTCATGTCATCGACATGATCGATATTCGTGTTGTGTTGGCGCCGCTCCGCCCACAGCATGATCACGCCACCAATAACCAGTGCCATGGCTACCGTGATGGGATTGAACAGGTATTCATGGATCGCATCGGCAAAGGCAACGCCCAGAATGACGGCTGGAAAGAAGGCTACCATCAGATTTACGGTAAACCGTTGAGCCTCTCGTTGGCGGGGCAGGCCGACTACGACATCGATGATCTTGCGGCGAAACTCCCAAACGACAGCCAGAATCGCACCCAACTGAATAATGATGTTGAACGCCATGGCTCTATCGCCACCAAATCCCAACAGGTCGGCCACAATAATCTGGTGACCTGTACTTGAGATCGGCAGAAACTCGGTCAAGCCTTCTACGATGCCCAAAATTAGCGCCTGGATGGCACTCCATAGATCCATTCGTTTCTCCATATAGCTGCCGAGGTAGCAGCGCTAGCTTGCTTATTCAACTGGGGACAACCGGAACGCCGTGAACAATACCAGAGGCCTTACTTTTCGTTGGCATACGTTCAATAAAACGGAGCGATACAACTGAAGGTAAGATACGGTCCCTGTCCGACATATTTTCCCAGGGTGCTTAGGGTGTCTTCTTTTGAAATAGTTGCAGCCGTTTTAGGCGTTATCGCGGTCTGGCTCACGGTTCGGCAAAATGTTTGGGCCTGGCCGGTCGGATTAGTCATGGTCGTGATGTATGCCTGGGTCTTTTATGATGTCAAACTGTACTCAGATATGCTGCTTCAGGGCGTTTATGCCGTTCTGCAGCTCTATGGCTGGTGGCAGTGGGTCAAGGGCGGACAAGATCATCAAGGACGACACGTCACTCGTCTTTCAAATGCAGCTCTGCTGGGTAATCTGCTGGTAGGTGCTCTCGGGACAATTGCCTTAGGTTATTTAATGAGCACCCATACCGACGCAAGCCAGCCCTGGCTGGATGCGGGGCTGACCAGCTTTAGCCTGGTTGCTCAGCTCTGGATGGCACAGAAGCGGGTCGAATGTTGGGTGCTTTGGTTCGTAGTCGATGTAATCTACGTTGCGCTCTTTATCTACAAGGCCCTCTACCTGACCGCCCTGCTCTATGTACTGTTTGTTGGTTTGGCCGCGCGCGGCTGGTTTGTATGGCGACGTGAGGTAGCAACCGTATGAAGGTGATCGTACTGACAGGCCCTGAATCCACTGGCAAGTCATGGTTGGCTCAAACGCTCAAAGACAATCTGGACGGAATGCTGGTAGGCGAATATGTGCGGGAATACTTTGCTACGCTAGGGCGCGATACTACCTACGAAGACATCACCCCTATCGCGCGTCGTCAGCTTGAACATGAAGACGCAGCACGCCAGCAGCGCCCCGCTCTTCTGATCCTAGATACTCATCTTTTAAGCAACATCTTGTGGAGCCGCTTTCTATTCGATGATTGCCCGGACTGGTTGGAAGCTGCATTGCTTGCGCGCCACTACGATCTTCATCTGCTGCTGGACCCGCGGGAAGTACCCTGGAGCAACGACGGACAACGCTGCCAGCCTGACATGCGAGACCGCCTGGCCTTTTATGAGGCTTGTAAAACGTGGCTGGATAACCATAAGCAAACCTATCGGTGCATCGGAGGCAACTGGGCGAATAGACAACGCCTGGCCTTGCAATATGTCACTGAGTTGCTGGAAGGTTAGCGTACCTGCATGTCTATCCAGTAAAATGATGAAATCATTTGGAGGCCCTATGCCAGACGACGATTTCTCATCATTCGCCAGTGAAATGCGAGGCGTTCGACGCTTGGTAGATGACCATGCAGACACCGGTAAACCGCGCACGGATCGTCAGCAGGTCGTCAAGCGTCGTGAAGCCGCCATACAGTCAACGGCAGCTATCAAGGTTGATGGGTTGTCTGATCAGTTCATCATCGACGTGGGGGCTGAAGACGAGCTTTACTGGGCACGTGATGGTGTTCAGGATAGCCAGATTCGTAAGCTCAAGGCCGGGCAGATTCCGTTTGACGGCAGCCTGGATTTGCATGGTATGACGGTAGAGAAAGCGCGCGCGATACTGTGGGACTTTATCGCTGAGGCAACGAAATTCGAAGTTCGCTGCGTTCGCATTACTCACGGGAAGGCAGCGCGCCTTGATGGACGACGCCCGCTCATCAAGAGTCATGTCAACACTTGGTTGCGTCAACATTCTCAGGTGCTGGGCTTTGTGTCTTGCCAACCGCGCCATGGCGGTACTGGCGCCGTCTATGTACTGCTTAAACGAACCATGCTGGAAGGTCGGGACGAATAACCTAGCTTTCCAGTCAGAATTGATTTTAATCGCCGCAGCCCCTACTCTCCTCATCCCGCATCGCTGCGGTGTCAATATCCATAGGAATTACCATGTCATTGGAACAACACTACTCCGCCATTCTTTCTCAGTTAGGCGAGGATGTTTCCCGGGAAGGCTTGCTGGATACGCCCAAACGTGCCGCCAAAGCCATGCAGTACCTGTGCAAAGGCTACAACCAGACGTTGGAAGAAGTGGTTGGAGATGCGCTGTTCACTTCAGACAATAGCGAGATGGTACTGGTCAAAAACATCGAGCTGTATTCGCTGTGCGAGCACCATATGCTGCCCTTTATCGGCAAAGCTCACGTAGCCTATATGCCAAGCGGCAAGGTGCTGGGCTTGTCCAAAGTTGCCCGCATCGTTGATATGTACGCGCGCCGCCTGCAGATTCAGGAAAACATGACCCGTGAAATTGCCGAGGCGATTCAGAAAGTCACCAACGCGGCGGGTGTAGCGGTAGTCATCGAAGCTCAACATATGTGCATGATGATGCGCGGCGTCGAGAAGCAAAACTCATCGATGGTTACTTCCGTCATGCTTGGTCAGTTCCGTAGCAACGATGCAACACGCGCCGAGTTCATGGGCCTTATTAACCGATAAGTCTGATGCTCGTGAAAAACCGGCCTGAATGGCCGGTTTTTTATTTAACCTGCATTGCGGTGTTGGGCCTGTACGTCATCAAGCCCCTTGGCCTGGATAGTCCATAACGACTCGAACAGTCCTCCACTTCGCTGCAGAACAGCCGGTGGGCCATCTTCAACAATACGCCCTTTGTCCATTACGATAACCCGATCGAACGATGCGACTGTAGACAACCTATGGGCTACTGCCAGAACGGTACGTCCACGAACCAGGTCCGTCAGCGCCATCTGAATTTCCTTTTCCGAATGCGTATCCAGCGCAGAGGTCGCCTCATCCAGAATCAGGATGGGGGAGCCCTTCAAAAACGCCCGCGCAATGCCCAAGCGCTGACGCTGCCCTCCTGACAAGCGAGCCCCTCGTTCGCCTACCAGTGTGTTGTACCCTTCGGGTAGCTGGCGTATGAAATGATCGCAATAGGCGTGGCAAGCTGCTTTATAGACCTCTTCATCCGTAGCATCAGGCTTTCCATAACGGATATTTTCACGGATGGAGCGATTGAAGAGAGCGATCTCCTGCGGCACCACTGCGATGGCTGCACGCAAGCTGTCTTGGCTGACTTCATGAATAGGCTGACCATCGATAAGAATTCGACCGCTACTTACTTCGTCCAGACGTTGAAGAAGGTTAATCAGCGTAGATTTGCCTGCCCCGGAGGTGCCCACTAAGCCAACCTTTTGACCTGAAGGAATGTGCAAGGACAGGTCATCGATGACTTTGGATCCGTCAGGATAACTGAACGAAACATGCTCAAACGTGATGGAGCCTGATTTGGCATTGAGAGTAGCAGCATTTTCTGTGTCCTGAATGCCATGGGGCTGGGCAATCACCTTGAGCGTATCGGCTACCGTTCCAAACTGCTGCGCGGCATCGACCAGTGCCAGCGCCAAGTCTCTGGAGCCATGCAGAATACGGAAGGTCAGTGCACTCACCACGACGACGTCACCAGGCGTAACAGTACCTTGTCGCCACAGGTAAATAGCCCAGAGCAGCATAGAGCCTGCCATCAAGGTCAGGCATATATCGTGTAGAACTCGCGCTTTCTCCACGTACATCCAGCTACGACGCTGAGCACGTGCCTCAACACCCAGTTCCTGCGCCAAGCGATCACGCTCTCGAGCCTGAGCCGAAAAAGCCTTGATAGTCCAGACATTGGAAACCATGTCTACAACCTCTCCGCCTACACGCGACGCTTGCTCGGCAAAGGCCTGATGCTTATGGCGACCACGGATGCCAAAACCCGTAATGATGCAGCCAACCAGCAGCACAAAGCCTATCAACGCCAGCGCCATTTCCCAGCGGATGGACAGCATAACGACTACAGCCCCCAGGAAATCGGTACAGGGCGGGACGATACGCCACGTCAACGCGGAAAAAATATTCGCGACGGCTGTGCTGGTCTGATTGATTCGATTGCCCAATGCGCCAGAGAAATGCTCCTTGAAGTAACGCATTGGGTGGCCGGTCAAATACTCGAACAGATCGATTCGCAGATCTACGCCTGTCTTGACAATAGTCCGACAGCCAAGCCACCCACCTCCTCGCCACAGGATGTTTTCAAGAGCAATAAGTCCGATGAAAAAACCAAAGGGGAGCCAGACATTGGCTTCCATCCGGTTGTCACTGGCCATGGCATCCACAAGAAGCTTCATGGCGTACTGAACGGCAACGGCGCAGGTAGCGCCGCCAACCATTAGGAAAAACAACCCTCCAAACGCCAAACGGCGCCGACAGACATAGCGCCATAGAAACGCGATCGGACGAGAGGGGAACGGTCGTCCCCCTGGAGAGCTGGAAGTGTTGCTCATGAAGCCTGCCCTTCAGCCATCGCAGCGAACTGAGCCTGTTGACGCTCCAGCTCTTCTGCCAACGGAGAATAAATGGCTCGATGACCCTGAGGATCAGCATAACCATATAAACCGACTTCACATAGGCGCTCATCGTTCCATCCCGGATAGTCCAAGATGGGATACAGGCAAATGCCTTCGACAGGGATATCCTGAGTCATGGCGTTACGAACTTCTTCACATACGTATGCCAGCCATGAAGGCCTCGCCTCACCTTCCGCTCCTGTCTCTGCAATCATGAGCGGCCGCTGGTAGCGGGCATAGACCTCAGCCAACATTCCACGCAAGGGACGATACAGTGGATCATCGCGAAAAACGGTTTTACCGCCGTTAAACCATTGATTGTCGGAATAGAAGTTGAGCCCAACGATATCAAGATATTCAGCCTTCCCACCGAGCCCCGGCCAAGCTTTTCCACACAACATGTCCCAGGCTTCGAACTGAGACTGCCGGTGGGCTTCGGCCGCCTCGCGGTCTGCTGCTCTACCAGAGGCAGGAATCACATTGATGAGTGGGTCTGCCTGGACGAACCGAGCCTTGGGCGCAACACCACGAATGGCTTCGATGGCAGCAATCGAGGCTCGGATCAACTGATGCTTGAGTTCAGCTCCCCGCTTGACACCCTTGGGGTTGAACTGACCCGTATCACCACCACCCCATGCCCAAAAAGATATTTCATTGACTGGACAATAAAAGGGTACCTCTATGCCTTCGTCACGCATAAACGTGGCAACAGCCTTTGTGAATCGCTCAAAGCGTTCCACAAAGCCGGGATACCAAATATCGATGTCGTCAGGCCACCCATAGTGGCACAGGTCCCACACAATCTGGACACCCTCTTCCCGGGCGGCTTTGACCTGGGGAAGCAGGCTCGACCAGTCAAAAAAACCTGGCCGCGTCTCAATCAGATGCCAGCGCACACCATCACGAGCAGCCTGAATACGATGGGTACGCAAGCGCGCAAAGTCGGCTTTCGCAAAGCGATCATGCCCCGTCGCCTGGATCAAATCCAGGCGACGGTTATCGAAACGGCGGTGAGTTGAGCACTCGAACCCACCCAGGAAAAAACTGTTAAAAGTCCCAGGTACATGCATCGTAATGTGCTCCGGTCTTTATACTGCTGAGACTTCAGCAGTGTCCTCAACCACACCTTCCGATTCCGCGATACGCTTGTAGGCTGTCAATGCCTGTCCAACGACCTGATCCATGTTGTAGTACTTGTACGTACCCAAGCGGCCCAGGAATGTCACGTTAGGCGTCGAGTTAGCCAACTCCTGATATCGCTTGTAGAGCTCGGCATTTTCCGGGCGAGGGATAGGATAATAAGGGTCGCCCTCCGCCGATGGATATTCATAGGTCACGCTGGTTTTCAAATGCTCTTGGCCGGTCAGGTGCTTGTATTCACTGATACGGGTGTATGGAACATCTTCAGAGGGATAATTGACGACTGCCACAGGTTGGAACTGCGCCGAATTGACCGTTTCGTGATGAAACTTTAGCGAGCGGTACGGCAGCTTGCCGTAGCAATAATCAAAATATTCATCGACAGGACCGGTATAGATCAGATGATCGAACTGGACTTCGTTACGGATCTCGCGGTAATCGGTGTTGAGCATGACCTTGATGTTGGGATGATTCAGCATCTTCTCGAACATACGGGTGAAGCCATGCAATGGCATGATCTGGAAGGTATCGCCGAAATAGCGATCATCCGTATTGGTACGGGTAGGAACGCGCGAAGTGACTGATTTATCCAGCTGTGAAGGATCAAGCCCCCATTGCTTACGGGTGTAGCCACGGAAGAACTTCTCGTAAAGCTCACGGCCTACCTGATTGATGACAACATCCTCGGATGTCCGGATAGGCTCTACCGGTTCAGCTCGACCTTTCAGGAAGCTCTCGGCCTCCCCGTCTGTTTTCAGGTCAAGACCATACAGCGCATTCACCGTGGTACGGTTGATCGGGATCGGTACCAGTTGATCGTCCACATAAGCAAGCACCTTGTGCTCGTAGGTACGCCACTCGGTAAAACGGGAAAGATAGTCCACGATCCGCTGCGAGTTGGTATGAAAAATATGCGGACCATAGCGATGAATCAGAACCCCTGCCTCGTCATAGTGATCATAGGCATTGCCCGCAATATGGGGCCGGCGGTCTACAATCAGGACACGCTTGTTGAGCCCTACGGCCAGACGCTCAGCCAGTACGCTCCCGGCAAATCCGGCGCCTACGATCAGATAGTCGAACCCACGTCTCTGGGATTCTTTTGAACTCGCTGCACCTGCAGACATGGCTTCCCCCTCGTTTATCGTGCGCATTTCATTTGCTCCGTCATGCCCTGCCAAGTGGCATCCCATGACATTTCACCCAGGATAGAATCGGCCTGTTTCAAAAGCCCTTCCCGATCCTGGGCATCTACCAGCGAAGCCTCTACGGCACGAATGAATGCTTCAGCGCTATCTGCAATACGGACGATACCCGACTCACCATAGGTGCGTACCACATCGGTAATGGGTGTCGATACGACAGGCTTACCGCCTGCCAAGTACTCGGGCGTCTTGGTAGGGCTGATGAAACGTGTCGACTCGTTTAAGGCAAAAGGCATGATCGCGACGTCCCAGCCCGCAAGATAATGGGGCAGCTCGTCATATACCTTGCCGCCCAAGAGATGAATATTGTCGAGCTTAGGCAAACTATTGGGATCTATCTTGACGACCGGACCAATCAGCACAATGTGCCAATCAGGCCGTTGACGCGCGACCTCGGCCAGCAAGTCGATATCCAGACGCTCGTCAATCACGCCATAAAACCCAAGACGCGGATGCGGAATACTGTTCTGGTCATCAGGATCAAGCTGCTCGGCGCGGGCTTGAGCGAAATGAGCGATATCTACACTGCTCGGGAAAGGATGGGCGTTAGGGTGGCGCTCGCGCTTGGCCTCATACAGGCTATAACCGCCCGTAAACACCACATCGGCCTTTTCCAACAGAAGTCGTTCACGTTCCAGCATTTCCGGCGGCGCGCCTCGGAAAGCAGAAAGCTCATCCATGCAGTCATACACGGTAAGCGTAGATTTGAGGTGATGGCTGAAGGGCCAACTCATGGGAGTGTAATACCAGAGAACCGCCTCCTCAATTCCGGACTCTTCGACGTATCTGTCCAGCAGACGCTTCAATACTGCCTCAGCCGCCTCGCCCTGTACGTCCGCAGGCAGTCTGGGTACCAGACGCGTAACGCCTAGATCAGCCTCGATTTCTTCAAGCCAGGGATTGGGTTCATCCGATGGCATCGGCTCTTCAAAGAACAGTACGTTGTAGTCGCGCGCAAAGCGGGACATCAAGTGCTGAGGCCGTTGGTAGACGAAATTCCAGCGCAGATGGGAAAGACAGATCAGGGTAGGAAGGTTTTCCCTGCCTGATGCATCAAAGCCCATTTCCGTTCTGGATGACGGCTTTGACTTGCCAATCTCATATTGAAAGGGTCCAGCCCAGCTCATCGATTACTCCTTAACTCGTGTATGACCAAGTCAGGAACTCGTACAACACGAATCGAATTCTATGCCTTTTCCCGTTGGAAAGATCCGATTCTTTCCATTTAAGAGCTAAACCCGCCGGCTACTCATTACGCCAAAACCGGCAAAAATCAGAACACCTTGCATTCGAACATCATCGAATATCAATAGAGTCACTGGGCGGTGAGACTGGTTCTGAGCAAACCCAGTTCCAACCCTTTCGTCGATACATGTTTTTTTACACTTACCTCATTCCTATAGGAACTAGTCGTCATATCACCGGGTCTGGCTTTATACATGCATATTCTTTGTGCATGGCCTGTCTTGTTTGCCGCTTCGAATAGGCCGCTGAACCTCGTTCAGCGCTTCGCTGTGTCGGCGTGCTTTGTATTACGACTAGATCAATGGAGCGTGACGATGATTCTTGTGACTGGGGGCGCGGGTTATATAGGGTCGCATGCTGTTTTGGAGCTGTTACTGTCAGGGCAAGACGTTCTCGTGTTGGATAACCTGTGCAACAGTTCACGTGTAGCATTACAACGGGTCGAGCAGCTAGCTGGCCGCAGCGTGCATTTCGTCAAAGGTGATATACGCCGACGCGCGCAGTTGGATGCTCTGTTTGCACAATATCCAATCGAGGCTGTCCTGCACTTTGCCGGGCTCAAAGCAGTAGGCGAAAGCGTAAGACACCCGTTGAGCTATTACGACAATAATGTGGGTGGCAGCCTGACGCTTTGCCAGGCAATGGCTGACGCGGGTGTTTTCAAGCTGGTGTTCAGTTCATCAGCAACCGTTTACGGCATGCCTGACACGGTTCCTATCAGCGAGCAGGCACCTACCGGTATACCAACCAATCCGTACGGGCAATCCAAGCTCATGGTTGAAAACCTGCTGCGCGATCTGGCTGCTGCAGATCCTCGCTGGTCCATTGCCCTGTTGCGCTATTTCAATCCCATAGGTGCACACGAATCCGGCATGATTGGTGAAGACCCAAGTGGCATTCCCAATAACCTTCTGCCATACATCACGCAGGTAGCCATTGGCCGTTTGGAGCGCTTGAGCATTTATGGCTCGGATTACCCTACTCCAGACGGTACCGGGATACGTGATTACATTCATGTAGTCGATCTGGCCAAAGGACATCTTTCCGCCCTGCGCAAGCTACAAAGCGTCAAGGGAGCGCACGTCTGGAACCTCGGAACCGGGCGCGGCTATTCGGTACTGGAGTTAGTCAGGGTGTTTGAAGAGGTTGCACAGATGCAGCTGCCCTATCGCTTGGCGCCTCGCCGCGAGGGGGATGTTGCGGAGTGCTGGGCCGATCCTCACAAAGCCGAACAGGAACTGGGTTGGAGAGCAGAACGCAGCCTGACGCAGATGATTGCCGATGCTTGGCGCTGGCAATCGCAGAATCCAAATGGTTATCGTGTTGCAGAGACAGTGAAGAAGTCCATCAAACAGATTCCAGCAAAGCCTATTACAGGCACTACCGGAAGCCGAATAAACACGTCTGCCAACGCCTCGGCTTGATTCTCAGATATAAAAAGGCCGCTGTAAAACAGCGGCCTTTTTATTCCCGTCAATCAGTCATACATGCCCACATGCTGCGGATGGCTTGCAACACGCTGCAGCCAGGCATCGATGGCAGGGTACCGAGACAAGTCGAATCCACCTTCTGCCGCCACGTGCGTATAGGCGTAAAGCGCAATATCGGCAATGGAGTACGTATCGCCTACCAGATACGGTGTCCGGGAGAGTTGCTGCTCCATAACATCCAATGCCTTATAGCCTCCCTTAAGGCAACTTGCATGTTCGGCACGCCGCTCTTCAGGCATGTCAAGGTAAAACTGAATAAACCGCGCCACTGCTACGTAGGGCTCATGACTGTACTGCTCGAAGAATTGCCATTGCAGTACATGAGTCCGCAAACGCGGCTCCCGGGGCAGGAATGTGCTGCCTTCTGCCAGGTAGTTCAGAATGGCATTGGACTCCCATAGGTAGGAGCCATCATCCAGCTCAAGCACAGGAATCTTGCCATTGGGGTTTTTTTCAAGAAACGCTGGAGAGCGTGTCTCGCCCTTTAAGATATCTACATCAACCCATTCATAGGCAAATCCGCGCAAGGCCATCATCAGCTTGACCTTGTAGCAGTTGCCGGAACGCTGGTCTCCATAAATCCGGTACATAATGATCTCCTTTCATTACAAGGCCTGGGCGGCCTTTATGACACTGGCCAAACGGCTCAGCCCTTCATCAACACGCTCAGGTGCCACATGGCTGAAATTCAGGCGCAAGCGACCAAGGTTGCCCTCCGGGTCACTGAAGAAAGGCTCCCCAGGCATGAAGGCCACATCCTGAGCCAAAGCGGGCTCCAACAGCAAGCGTGTGTCGATTGGCTGGCGCAGTGTTAGCCAGAAAAATAGCCCCCCCTGAGGCTGATTCCAGTCTGCAAGCTCACCAAAGTGGCGAACCAGCGCAGCCTGGAAGGCATCGCGACGAGCACGATAGAAATTGCGCAGCTCCTGAATATGGGCTTGATAGCGTGGCGTTCCGACCCACTGTAAGGCCTGCCACTGCCCGATACGGTTCGTATGCAGATCAGCGGCCTGCTTGAGGCGCAACAAATAAGGATACAGATCAGGAGAGGCAATCAGATACCCCACGCGCAAACCAGGCAGTAACGTCTTGGAGACCGTACCGGTATAGATCCAGCTGGTTCTCTTCAAGCGGCTTACGATAGGCGTAGCCGGTGCATCATCAAAGATCAGCTCGCGATATGGCTCATCTTCAATCAGCGTGACGCTGAACTCATCCATCAAGGCCGCCACCTGATCACGGCAGGCTTCGGTGTAACGTACACCGGATGGGTTCTGGAAAGTAGGAATCAGATAGGCAAAGGCTGGCTTGTTGGTCTCGAGGCACTGGCGCAGCGCTTCAATATCCATGCCTTCCGCCGTCAGTGGTACTGTCAGGCAATCGGCACCGAAAAATTGAAAGCTCTGCAGCGCAGCCAGATAGCTGGGGCCTTCTAACAGCACCTGAGTATCTTGGTCGATGTAGAGTTTTGCAGCCAGATCCAATGCCTGTTGCGAACCAGCCGTAACCAGTACTTGACTGGCATCACACTCGACGCCCAAGGCTCTGGCCTGGGCAGCGATCGCTTCGCGCAGCTCCGGCTCTCCTTCGCTCGTTCCATACTGCCCCAGATTCACCGGCAGAGCATCCCATTCCACGCGAGGCAACATCTCCTGCGCAGGCAGACCACCTGCAAAGGACATCACTTCCGGACGCTGTGCCGCTGCCAGAATTTCGCGGATAAGACTGCTTTTTAGACGGGTAACGCGTTCGGAGAAAGCCATGGAAGCACCAGTAGTCAGCGGCCGGAGAATAAGTCAAACTGCTTGACCGAAACTACGCTGAACCGGATAGAAGCGTCAATATGCTTGACCTAAAAAATACCGTAGCCCAACGCCAGGCGATGCAGTCATTCTTCTTCGGTTACCAGGCATTTACTGCCAAGGCCGACGAAATGCTTTCGCGCCGCGGGTTTAGCCGCGTACACCAGCGTATTCTCTTTTTCGTGGCTGGCTCGCCAGGGATCAGCCACAAAGAGTTGCTGGAGGCTTTGGGGGTTACCAAGCAGGCCGCTAATCCGCCCGTTCGCCAGCTAATTGAAAAGGATATGCTTGTGGTGGAGTCAGACGCGGAAGACAAGCGCAAGCGCAAGTTGCGGCTGACATCGCACGGTGCAAAGCTTGAGCAGCTCCTGCGGCGGGAACAAGTCAAGCTGCTACAGCGTGCCTTTGACGAAGCCGGAGAAGCCGCAGTAGAGGGATGGATGAAAATCAACCAGACGCTGGCAGGCCAGGAGCGCCAACGCGAATCGAGCCGGAAAGACGGGTCGACTTGAGCACAGACTAGCGGCTTCATTCAGACAAAGCCTGATCGACTGTACGGCTCCTTCTACAAGTGAGTGTATCGGTACGCCAGCCAACAGGCTGTTTATGCTGGAAAAAAAGGAAGTCCAGCCATGACAGCCGAATTACTTACCGCTTTTATACTTTTCGCCTTCGTATCCTCAGCTACTCCGGGTCCCAATAACATGATGCTGCTCGCGTCAGGCGTTAACTATGGTTTCCGCCGGACACTTCCGCATATGTTCGGCATTAGCCTTGGGCATATGGTGATGGTAATCACCATGGGATTGGGTCTTGGACAATTGTTTAGCCTGTACCCCTCACTGCACATGGCCTTGAAGGTCGTGGCTACTGCATACCTGTTGTACCTGGCATGGAAAATTGCCAACGCCGCACCGCCTACGCCCAAGCAGGCTTCCGGCAAACCATTCGGTTTTTTTCAGGCAGCTGCCTTTCAATGGGTTAATCCAAAAGCCTGGGTAATGGCCATAGGCGCCGTCACCACGTATTTGCCCGTTCAAGATTTCAACAGCAACCTGCTGCTGATAGCGCTGCTGTTTGCGCTTATCAACCTGCCTAGCGTTAGCCTTTGGACGCTGTTTGGTATGGCATTACGTACACTTTTGAATAGCCCGATGCGTCTGCGTGCGTTCAACTGGACGATGGCTGCCCTGCTAGTTATTTCTCTGTACCCGATTCTGCTGTCTACCCATTGAAGACCGTACCATGACCGTATCCACCGCCTTGCGCCCTTTTGCCGACACATCGCCTTCTTCAATCGTTGCCGGTTTCGTAGCGATGCTGGTTGGCTACACCAGCTCCCTGGTGCTTATGTTCCAGGCAGGCCAGAATGCAGGGCTGAACAGCGCTCAGATTTCCTCCTGGATCTGGGCGCTGTCCATCGGGATGGCGATAACCACGATCGCGCTCTCGCTGCGCTTCAGGACTCCCATCGTCATCGCGTGGTCTACCCCCGGTGCTGCCCTGCTGATGACCAGCTTGCCTCAGGTCCCTTACAGCGAGGCTATTGGCGCTTTCATGTTATGCGCCCTCCTCACGGCCTTCTGCGGTATGACTGGCAGCTTCGAGCGTCTGATGCGCAAGGTTCCTGCTGCATTGGCCGCCGCGCTGCTGGCGGGCATCCTGTTTCGGATCGGCATTGAGATCTGCTCGGCTACTGAGCAGCAACCTCTGCTTGTAATAGGCATGTTCCTGACGTATTTGCTGACCAAGCGACAGGCACCCCGTTATGCCGTATTGGCTGCCCTGATGATTGGAATGATCATCGCCGCCGTCGTAGGGCTGTTGCATTTCGAGCACTTTCATTTGCAACTGGCGGTGCCTGTCTGGACCACACCGTCCTTCTCCATGTCCGCCATCATCAGCATTGGTATTCCGCTATTTGTTGTTGCCATGGCCTCTCAAAACATGCCAGGCATTGCGGTGTTGCGGACCGACGGCTATCAGACACCTGCCTCACCCCTGATATCCGTTACCGGAATAGCCTCGTTACTGTTGGCCCCATTCGGCTCCCACGGAATTAACCTGGCGGCCATCAGCGCAGCCATCTGCACAGGGCCTGAGGCCCACGAAGACTCACAAAAGCGCTACACCGCAGCGCTCTGGTGCGGCTTCTTTTACGGTATAGCCGGAACGTTTGGTGCAACACTGGCAGCCCTGTTTGCAGCGCTTCCTAAAGAATTAGTGCTATCCATCGCGGCACTTGCACTGCTTGGGTCCATCATGAATGGGCTTAACAGTGCCATGAGCGACCCTAAACAACGCGAAGCCGCTCTTGTCACCTTTCTTGTAACCGCTTCAGGCATGACATTATTAGGCGTTGGGTCGGCTTTCTGGGGAGTGGTCGCAGGCCTGATCACCCAGTTAGTCCTGAATTGGAAAAAGGCTGCTTGATCAACGATATAGGTAGAGCCCATACAAAAACGGCTCGCCTAGGCGAGCCGTTCGAGCACAGATAACCGCTTAGCGTTTACCGCGATTATTACTACCAAAGCCTGGACGCTGACCTTCACGGGCTGAACCATTACGGCGCTGTGCCGGTGCGGCCCGTTCCCGGGCAGGGCGCTCGCGACGTCCGTCATCGCCAGAGGCATGCTCTTCACGAGTCCGTACCGGACGCTTGCGCCCACTTTCGGATGGGCGCTCAGCCAATGGCGTGCCACCACCGCGGCCCTCGCCCTGCGGCTTGCCAGAGCGCTTGTCACCACGGCCGCCGCGGCCAGCCTCAACAGGCTTGCCGGACTTGCGCTGCATACGCTCAAGCTTTTCGCGAACCTTCGCGGTCACAGGAGGCAATTCAACAGGCGTCAGCCCTACTTCTGCGCTGAGAATATTGATCTCACCCTGCATCATCTCGCGCCAGCGACCCATGGACAATTCAGCCGTCAGGAAAACCGGTCCGAAACGTACCCGCTTCAAGCGGCTGACCAGCACGCCCTGGGATTCCCACAGGCGACGAACCTCTCGGTTACGTCCTTCCATGACTACGCAATGGAACCAGTGGTTGAAACCGTCACCATTGGGAGCCTGTTGGATATCGGTAAAACGTGCAGGACCGTCTTCCAGCATGACACCTGTCTTGAGACGCTCGATCATGGCCTCATCGACTTCACCACGCACACGTACCGCGTACTCCCGGTCCATCTGATAAGATGGATGCATCAAGCGGTTGGCCAGTTCACCATCGGTTGTGAACAAAAGCAGGCCAGTCGTGTTGATATCCAGACGACCAATATTGATCCACCGCCCGCCTCTCAAGCGCGGCAATCGGTCAAACACCGTAGGACGCCCTTCGGGGTCATCACGGGTGCAGACTTCACCTTCAGGCTTGTTGTAAATCAGTACACGGCGAACATTTTCGGTGGCCTCTTCGCGGCGTAGCACACGCCCGTCCACAGCAATGGCATCCTGAGGCGTAACACGCTGACCCAGAGTGGCGACATTTCCGTTTACTTGAATACGGCCCTCGGCAATCCAGGCTTCCACATCACGGCGGGAACCTACACCCATACGGGACAGGACTTTCTGGAGTTTTTCCCCGACTGGGGTATGAGGAGTGTTGTCGTTCATAAGGCACCTCCCGGTGTAAGCGGCAACAAAAAGGCGCGCATCATAGCGTCACCTGGCCTTTGAGCCTAGCGACTAAATGACTCGACGTGCAGGCCTTTCGACAGAAAAGAGATGGATGGTCTGAGATGCAGACGGCCTGCATGATACAGGCCGTCGAACAAGATGACTGCCTTAATCGAGCGCAGCCAGGGCTTCGCGGCAAAGCTGCTCTATCTTTGTCCAGTCACGCGCCTTGATAGCGTCGGAAGGCAGCATCCAGCTACCTCCTACGCACATGACATTGCTTTGCTGGAAATAGGCTTTGACATTACTCGGATTGACGCCGCCCGTTGGGCAGAATCGAAGATCGCCAAAAGGACCGGCAAAGGCTTTAAGCGCGTCTATTCCACCGTAAACGTTGGCCGGGAAGAGCTTGAAGCGACGGTAACCCAGCCGATAGGCACGCATGATGTCTGAAGGCGTAGCAATACCGGGCAGTAGCGGCACATCGCTTTTAACGCCTGCCTCAAGGATTTCGTCCGTGCAGCCGGGCGTTACAATGAACTGAGCACCTGCTTCTACCGCAGCATCAAACATGTGGGTGTCCAGAACAGTACCGACACCCACCGTTAGCTCCGGGCGTTCCTTGCGCAGCAGGCGCACAGCATCCAAACCATGGGCAGAGCGAAGCGTGACTTCCAGTGTCTTGAGCCCCCCCGCTGCCATCGCGTCAGCAAAAGGCAGGACGTCAGCCGGATCGTTGATCACGATGACGGGCAGGATGCGTGCTTTCTGGCTCAGCGCATCAATGGCAGCGATCTTGTTTTGCATGTCACTCATCCTCAAGGGCACCAATAGATCTTCAGCGGCTCTCGCAGGAAGGCGCTGATAGGAGTCGACAGCTCATCACCGGCAGTTGCAGCGGTTTGCAGAGCGGCCAACTTGCTCTGACCCTGGATGGCCAGGAACTGATTGTGAGCACCAGACAACAATGCGCGTGTCATGGTCAGGCGTTGACGAGGCACGGAAGGTGCCCACATGGGCAGGCACAAGCGCTCGCTCTGTGGATCAAGCGCATCCTCAAGCCCAGGGCTTCCGGGAAACAACGAAGCAGTATGTGCATCGTCGCCCATTCCCAGCACCAGCACATCGATAGGCTTGGGCAGATTCTGCAAGCGGTTATCAGCCTCCTGAGCAGCCGTTTCAGCGTTTTCGCCAGCGGCATAGAGGTCTACAAACGTCGCTGCACGGGCTGCATTACGCAACAGGTGCTTGCGAATTAGCCCGCCGTTGCTATCCGGATGTTCTAAAGGCACCCAGCGCTCATCGGCGAGCGTAATCGTGACCTTCGCCCAGTCCAGCTCCTGCTCGGATAACTGTTCAAAGAACGGCACTGGGCTACGACCACCCGAAACCACCAGTGTGGCCGCCCCTTTCTGTGCAATGGCCTCACGAAGCGCAGCCGCTACAGCTTGGGTCAGCTGCTCAGCATGGGCCTCACGACCGTTCAGCTCGATGAATTCGACGCCTTGTGGCAGGTTAGATATCGCCATACCAGGATCTCCCGTCACGTGCAATGAGAGCAATGGAAGTCAGCGGGCCCCATGTGCCAGCTGCGTATGATTTCGGGGTATCGCCCATTTTTTCCCAGCCTTCCATGAGCTGGTCGCACCAGCGCCAGGCCGCCTCGATCTCGTCCTTGCGCACGAAGAGAGACTGGTTGCCCTGCATCACTTCCAGCAACAAACGCTCATACGCGTCTGGTACCCGCGCCGACTTGAAGGCCTCGGAGAAGTTGAGCTGCAACGGACCGCTGCGCAGCTGCATCCCTTTGCTCAAGCCTTGATCCTTGGTCATGACCTGCAGGGAAATCCCTTCGTCCGGCTGAATACGGATGATCAGTCGGTTGTTGATCAGACTCCGCTGCTCAGGCGCGAAGATGTAGTGTGGCGGTTCCTTGAAATGAATAACGATCTGCGAAAGTTTTTGCGGCATACGCTTGCCGGTACGCAAATAGAAAGGCACTCCGGACCAACGCCAGTTACGAATATCGGCGCGAATGGCCACGAATGTTTCCGTGCTGCTGCTCTCGTTGGAGTTTTCTTCCTCCAGATAGCCGGGCACCGGCTTGCCATCGCTGTAACCACTCGTGTACTGGCCCAGCACGACACGGCTGGCCAGCTGATCGGCGGTGATCGGCTCGAGCGCCTTGAGCACCTTGACCTTTTCATCACGAATACTGTCCGCCGAGAGATCAGCGGGCGGGTCCATTGCAGTCAGGCAAAGCAGCTGCAGCAAGTGGTTCTGCACCATGTCGCGTAGCTGCCCGGCCTGATCGAAATAACCCCAGCGGCCTTCGATTCCTACTTTCTCAGCAACCGTAATCTCCACATGGGAGATATAGTTCTGGTTCCATTGGGTCTCGAACAGACTGTTTGCAAACCGCAGAGCAATCAGATTCTGTACGGTTTCCTTACCCAGGTAATGGTCGATACGATAGACCTGACTTTCCGGGAAGAACCGAGCCACGGAGTCGTTCACGACACGCGAAGACTCAAGGTCATGGCCGATGGGCTTTTCCATGACGACACGTGTACGGCTGCTAAGCCCTACCGCATCAAGATTCTCGCAAATCGAGCTGTATACTGAGGCGGGTGTTGCGAAATACGCAATCACCGTTTCGGAGTCACCTACGTCTTCGGCTAGTCCGGCATAGTCTTCCATGCGTCGGAAATCCATGGCACGGTAGCTTAAGCGGGCGGCGAAACGTTCCCAGACGGCTTGATTCCAGTCAGCATTCGGCACGTAATGCCGAACCCGCTCTTCAATATGAGCGAGCTGCTTGGTGCCGTCTCCTTGATCTCGAGCAAGCGCGACGATACGCGTGTCATCATGGAGGAGACCTTCGCGATCGAGTTGGTAGAGAGCCGGAAACAACTTGCGCAGAGCGAGATCGCCCAACGCGCCGAACAGGGCCAAAGTGCAAGGGAGTACGCGAACTGCTGGCATATATTCGTTCTTTTACGAAAAGTTGGTGAATGAAAGCCCAGTTTAAGTGAGCTTTCCCCTTTTACGTAGTATAAAAATCAAAAATTTAATAAAACCTTTTTGTGCAGCCTTATTCCTCTATAGCTGTACGATAAAAGGATGACAACTTTCAGGAGCATTTGATGGATCGGGCCAGCACATTGCTGCAATTGATTCAGACCCGTCTGCCGGAATTGAACCGTGCCGAACGCAAGGTAGCCGAGGTTATTCTAAACAATCCACGGCAGGCTACCCGCCTGACCATTGCGGCCCTGGCACAGGCAGCACACGTCAGCGAACCGACCGTCAACCGCTTCTGCCGATCACTGGGAATCAGCGGCTACCCTGAAATGAAGATTCAACTGGCTCAGAGCATCGCCAGCGGCGCCGTCTACGTAAGCCAGGCGGTGGAAGCGGATGATGAGCCTGAAGCCTACTCAGAAAAGATTTTCAGTAGCACCATCGCCTCGCTCGATAATGCTCGTCAGCGCATGGATGCTCAAGTGATCAATCGAGCCGTCAATCTCCTGATTCAGGCACGGCAGATTCATTTCTTTGGCCTGGGTGCATCTGCACCCGTAGCGCTGGATGCCCAGCACAAATTCTTTCGCTTCGGTCTGGCTGTTTCGGCCCATTCAGACATTCTGATGCAGCGCATGCTTGCGTCTGTAGCGCAGATAGGCGAAGTCTTTGTCATCATTTCCTACACCGGCCGCACGCGCGAACTGGTGGATGTTGCCAAGCTGGCACGGGATAACGGGGCATCAGTTATCGGGATGACTGCTGCTAATTCTCCGCTTGCGAAGGTTTCAACACTTAGCCTTGATATTCCAGTGCCCGAAGATACTGATATCTATATGCCAATGTCGTCACGTATCGTTCAGCTGACAGTACTCGACATTCTGGCCACTGGCGTTACGCTGCGCCGCGGCGTTGATTTCCAGCCGCACCTGCGCAAAGTAAAGGAAAGTCTGGTAGCAACACGCTATCCAATGGAGCAGGAACAGGAAGAGTTGTAATCGACGAGAAAGGCTGGAGCAGTACGCTTCAGCCTGTAGCGAGGTTATTTCTTCTTGAGCTTCTTGAGACGCTTGCTGGCCTTTTCGACTACATCCTTGCGCTCTTTGTCCTTCATGGACTTCCAGCCCTTGATTTCATCGCGGCTGCGGCCGCATCCCTGACAGACTTCATCCTTGAGCTTGCATTGGCTTACGCAGGGACTCTCAACCTTACCCACAGGGCTACCTCAGCATCTGGACACAGCGAACAGTATAAACACACTGCTCGCTGCGCCCAGTACCCTCTGCGGAATTAGAACACCGCTTGGACCTTCAGGCCGCCGACAACAGCATTATCGACTTCCTTGACGCCACCCGGGTTACGCATGTACTGAATATTCGGACGTAGGGTGAGCCAGTTGGTCACGTGTACGCCGTAGTACAGCTCAGCATCGTATTCGCTGTACTGCAGCGGTACGTAGCCTGGGTTGTCATAATCGTCGATACCGGTAGCAAGGTTGGCTGCACGTTGCGCATCACGCGCATCGCTGTTGGTGTGGATACGAGCCACACCGAAACCGATGTCGTCTTTTGGTCGCGCATCGAATGGTCCCTTGTACACCACACCAGCCTGGATGTAGTTGTCTACCTTGTTGGTAGCCTTGTCATGCACCGTGAAGTTGGCGAATACACTCAGACCACGAGAAGCATCACCGTTGTGCTTGGTCAGCTGCTGCTTGGCTACAACCCAGTAGCCATGCTTACTGGAATGACGGCTGGAAACACCATCCACATCATCCGCATCAGCGGTGCTGTAGTAGTAACCGAAGCGGTACTCACCCGGTAGGCTGTTCAGCGTTGGCAACCATACCAGCTCAACTGGCAGGATCACGCCTTTGGCACCGCTGGTATTCATCTTGAAGCCATTACCGGTTTCAAGCAGCGACGGGTTCTGCTCGTAAACCCCAACCTGGGCAAACAGCTCAGGTGTCAGGTTGTACTTGACGCGCATGGCCCACTGGCTGACCGGCCAGTTGTACCACTGATCACCTACCCAGTTACCCACCTGGGAACCACAGAACGCCAGGTTCTGGAAGTCACAATCGAACGAGTTGAAATCTTCACCCTCGCCGAAACGACCAGCCTTAATGTCCAGACGGCCATCAAAGAACCCCTTGCTCAACCACAGCTGGGTAAGGCGCCAGGTCTGGCCGCGACCCCAGACTTCTTGTACGGAAGAATACGTACCGGAACGTGGATCACCAATATTGTCGTTGGTCAGGTTACGGCCGTCACGTGAAGTAATGGCAACCTTGAATACGGAATTCTCCCAACCCAACGTCTTGTTCATGTCGACCGCCAGGCCGAACATGTACTGGGAAGACCAACGTGCGGTGTGATCTTTGTCGTATCCACCTCGCATGTTGGTAGCGCCTTCCCCGACGTACTCCAACTTGATGTCGTAACCCTTATCTAGCAGTTCAGTACGCAGGCCACCCCAATCGCCTGTCATACCACCTGCTTCAGGGTCGAAGGCATCGGCTGCATGGGCAGTGGCACTGAGCCCGCCCAGTGCAGCTAACGACAACACAGCCAAGTGCCGTACGCGTTTGCCTTTATGCTTATACATTCTTCTCGGTCCTTTATAATTTTTAATGGGCTATACGCAACACACCACAGGTCCCACGCCAATAACTGGCTAAACTTCACGGCAGAACATTGAGTACCTCGTAACAGGCTCCCATGGTGTGGTAGTCGACCTTTCCGGCCGGACTTTTTTCGTCGGAATACTTAGTATTTCGACGGTCGAGGATGCGCCACCAAGCGCCATACTCGTGATCAATGAAATGCTCCCAACTATAGTGCCAGAGCTGTTCATATTGTTTCCAATATTTACCGTTGCCGGTGCGCTCGGCAAGCAAGGCTGCAGCCGCCAAGGCCTCGGCCTGAACCCAGAAGTACTTGTCTGGATCACAAACGCTGCCATCCGGAGCGAACCCGTAATATAGGCCACCATGTTCATGATCCCATGAGGTTTTCCACGCGGCATCAAACAGCTCTGCAGCACGTGGCGCCAACCATGCCTGGGGACGATGGCGCTCAAGTATCAGTAAGAGCTTGGCCCACTCGACCTGATGTCCAGGCTGAAAACCCCAAGGGCGGAAAAGGTTGGCGGGATCATCCCGGTTGTAATCCCAATCGATGCTCCAGTCCTGATGGTAATGCTCCCAGATCAACCCACCTGATACATCCCGAGCAACCTCAGCGCTTTCCTGGCTAAGTGCTGCCTGGCGCTGAGTCATATTGATTGCAAGCGTTTCGGCGCGGTCCAGATAGCGGGACTCTTGTGTCGCCTCATAGGCAGCCAGAAGCGCCTCGCAGGCATGCATGTTGGCATTTTGTCCACGATAGGAGGAAACCTCGGACCAGTCGGCACTGATCTCATCACAGTACAGACCTTCTTCTTCACGCCAAAAATGACGCTCGAAGGTATCCCACGCTTCAGCCAGCCATGCTCTGCTCTCCTCGACTCCTGCCATGACGCCGTGAGAGTACGCCAGGATAACGAATGCCAGACCATAGGCATGATTGGTGCCGTCTACTACTTTGTCGCCCTTCAGTAGCCAGGCGTAGCTGCCATTGGGCTGCAGATGCTTTTCCCTTAGAAAGCGAAGCCCGTGCCGAGTGGCGCCCAAGTATTCAGCGTTGCCAAACTGCCGATAGGCCATTGCAAAATTGAAGACGAAACGGGTACTGGAGACAAGATGGCGCGTCTCTCGGTCGTAGATATCGCCATTGTCACGGAAGAACTGGAAAAACCCGCCCTGCTCGTCGATGCAGCGCGGATAGTAGAAAGCCAGCGTATGCTGGATATGATCCAGCAGAGTGTCACGTTGACGGAAGTCTGGAAAGTTCATACGAAGTCCCTTAGGCAGGAAGCGGCGAAGTCGCCATCATGGCGCGAACGTCATCAAGCGTCGGCGCATAGGCCCCCGATTTCTGGCAAGACACCGAGGCACAGGCAGCTGCGAAAAGTAGTCGCTCTTCCAGTGATGCGCTTGAAATGATCCCTGACGCCAACCACCCCGCCATACAGGCGTCACCGGCACCTACGGTGTCCGCCACATGAATCGGAATACCAGGCTGAGTCCACTCCCCCTGGCTGGAAAGCAGCGTGATGCCCTTGGCACCCTGCGTATAGAGGATGTTGGCCTCTGGATTCATCTCCCGCAGGCGGCTCAAGCCCTGTTCAGGCGTTAATCCGGGATAGATATTTTCCAGGTCTTCGTCAGAAAGCTTGATGTCGTCTGCCAGCCTCACAAGGGTTGGAAAGATACGACGACAGTAGTCATCGCCCATCAGGTTTCGCCAGTTGGGGTCGTAGCTGATACGTTTACCTCCTGCCTTGGCCTTTTCTGCCTGTTCAAGCAGTTTGGAAGCCAACGGCTCACGGGCCAGACTGATGCAGCTGAAGTGGCAGAGTTCAGCAGCCTCGAGCCAGCCTTGCGGCAACGCATCCGGATCAAAGGCTAGATCCGCCTCCCCAGCAAAGAAATACCGAGGTGGATTGCTGGACGGCACTACTGCCACCAGCGGATCAGCTTCGACCCGCTGCAGAAAACGCATATCCAGTCCGGACACCTGAGACTGCTCATGAATCTCATCGCCTAGAGAATCCTGGCTGATTGATCCCGCAAACGCAGCGGGTACGCCCAGACGCGCCAGCGTCCGGGCAACATTCCACGGTGCACCGCCTGGATGGCCTTGCCACTGTCCGGGTGAATGCTGGACCAGATCGGTCAAGGCCTCTCCAAAAACCACCACACGTGGCAATGTCATAACTTTCTCCTAAGCGATACGAGCACCTGAAGCAGGTTCGAATAATACGAGACGCTCTACATCAAGCTCTAGCGTTACGATTGATCCGATTTCAGGAGTGTCGACTGGCGCTACTCGACAACACACCTGGACGCCATTGACCTCGACATAAACCAGAGTGTCGGGGCCTGTTGGCTCCACGACCTGCACTCGGGCGCTGACCAATGGCAAATCGCCGATCTGACCACTGCGAATACAAATTTGCTCAGGTCGAACCCCTAAAATTGCTTCGCGACCGTCTGCCAGAGCGGTTTGAAGCATGGGTAGACCAATAGCGGTACGCTCGCCATGCCCCTGCAAACGCACCACAGGGCGCCCGTTTTCCTGCTCCAACGCGACAGGAATGAAGTTCATTGGCGGAGAACCAATGAAGCTGGCCACGAAGAGGTTGGCGGGGTTGTTGTAGATTTCCTGGGGAGTACCAAACTGTTGAACTTCTCCCTCTTTCATAACTGCGACACGGTCGCCCAGCGTCATGGCTTCGATCTGGTCGTGAGTAACGTAGACAGTTGTAGTCTTGAGCCGCTGGTGCATTAGCTTGATCTCGGTGCGCATTTCCACACGCAACTTTGCATCAAGATTTGAGAGCGGCTCATCGAACAGGTAAAGCTTGGGGCGGCGCGCCAGTGCGCGCCCCATGGCGACACGTTGTTGTTGCCCACCGGATAGCTGCGAGGGTTTGCGCTCGAGCAAATGCTCGATCTGCAAAAGCTTGGCGACACGGTCCACTTCCGCCGCGATCTGGTCAGCAGGTGTCTTGCGGATCTTCAACCCAAAGGCGATGTTTTCCCGCACCGTCATGGTCGGATACAACGCATAGGATTGAAATACCATGGCGATATCGCGGTCCTTGGGCTCGACCGCAGTTACATCCTCACCACCCAGCATGATGGCCCCGCTGGAAATATCTTCCAGGCCAGCGATGGCGTTCATCAGCGTAGACTTACCGCAACCGGAAGGACCAACCAGGATCAGGAACTGCCCAGTCTCGATACTGATGTTGATACCTTTAAGCGCTTCCTGAGCAGCGTTGCCGTAGGTCTTGCGGACATTTTTAAGTTCTAGTGCGGCCATGATTGTTCTTATCCTTTGACGACGCCCGAGGTCAGACCACGGACGAAATACTTGCCGGCGAAGATGTAAACGAGCAGTGTCGGCAGCGCCGCAATCATCGCAGCGGCCATATCCACGTTGTATTCCTTGGCCCCGGTACTGGTATTGACGAGGTTGTTGAGCGCTACCGTAATCGGCTGCGCAGAGCCGCTGGCGAACACTACGCCAAACAGAAAGTCATTCCAGACCTGAGTGAATTGCCAGATCAGGCTTACCATCACGATAGGGGTGGAAAGCGGCAGCAGGATCTTCCAGAAGATGGTGAAGAAGCCTGCACCATCGAGACGTGCCGCCTTGATCAGGGCATCCGGAATACCGACGTAGTAGTTCCGGAAGAAAAGCGTTGTGAAGGCCAGACCGTAGATGACGTGAACCAGCACGAGTCCGGTGGTGGTATTGGCCAGACCCAGCTTGCCCAGGGTGAATGACATTGGTAACAGAATGACCTGGAACGGGATGAAGCAACCGAACAGCAGCATGCTGAACAATACGTTCGAGCCCTTGAAGCTCCACTTCGACAAGGCGTAGCCGTTAAGCGCACCGATGAAAGTCGAGATGATGACGGCAGGAACCGTGATCATGAAGGAGTTCCAGAAGTACTCGTGAACCGTACTCCAGGCCTTTATCCAGCCAATGAGTGTCCAGTCTACTGGTAACGTCAGCAGGTTACCGGTGCGCACGTCATCCGGTGTCTTAAAGCTGGTTAACAGCATGACTACCAGTGGCACGAGATAGACAGCGCAAGCCACCAGAAGCGTAGTGTGAATTGCAATGCGGTTGAAAGACCAGCGCTTGCTATGGGAAAGATCAGCCATGACGCTTGCTCCGCAGTTCGGAATAAAGGTAAGGCACCAGGATGGCAAGCACCGCGCCAAGCATCAGGACGGAGCTGGCCGCCCCCAACCCCATTTGCCCGCGTGTAAAGGTGTGTTGATACATGAAGACCGCAGGAAGGTCGGATGAGTAACCGGGTCCACCGGCGGTCATGGCCATTACCAAGTCAAAGCTCTTGATCGCAATGTGTGACAGGATCATCACGGCACTGAAAAAAACAGGTCGCAAACTGGGTAGAACGATGCGCAGATAAATCGTGGGCAGCGAGGCTCCGTCAATTTGTGCGGCACGAATGATGGCGCTATCCACGCCGCGTAAACCGGCCAGGAACATTGCCATGACAAAGCCGGAGGCCTGCCAGATCGCAGCGATCAGCAAGCAATAGATGACCCTATCCGTATCAACAAGCCAGTCAAAGCGGAAACCTTCCCATCCCCAGTCGCGCAGGAGCTTGTCCAGGCCTAACCCTGGGTTGAGCAGCCACTTCCAGGCAGTACCGGTAACGATCATCGATAGCGCCATGGGATAAAGATAAATGGTGCGGATAAAACCTTCGCGTCGGATGCGTTGATCCAGCAGGATGGCGAAGAACACGCCAATGATCAGGCAAAGCAGGATAAACATCCCGCCAAAGATGGCCAGGTTTTTACAGGCCACCAGCCAACGGTCGTTGGCCAGTAGGCGTTCAAACTGGGCAAGACCTGCAAAGTTATACACCGGCATGAAGCGGGACGTGGTTAATGAGATCACGGCCGTCCACAGCATGTAGCCGTACAGGCAAACAATCATTGCCACTGCGGTAGGGGCCAGAACCAGCTTGGGAAGCCATTTCTGGAGGCGGTCAGGCTTTCGTACAGACGTGCTGGTACCTGTGCGCATGATTTGCACTTCGCTTAAAGACATCGAAGAACTCCTGATCCAACCCGTAGGTTGGTATTCGCATCAGGACCGGGCGTCTTGCAACGCCCTGCCCTTACTGCATTACTGCGCCGCTTTGATGGAGGCGACCAGTTGTTCGGTCGCCTTTTTGGGGTCGGCGCTTGGATCGTTGAAGAAGTTGGTGATCACATCGAAGACAGCGCCCTGGATATAGCTGGTGTTGGCCATGCTATGCGCCAGGCTTGGCTCCGCTTTGCCCGAGTCGTTGGCTGCCTGGAAATCCTTCATGGACTGTTTGGCACAGTCATCGAACTTCGCCATGTCGATATCATTGCGAACAGGAATCGAGCCTTTGTTCAGGTTGAAGACTTCTTGGAAAGGCTTGTCGATGACAGTACGGGCCAAGTCGTCCTGGGCTTTCCTGTTTGCCTCGTCCTTGAGCTTGAACATGGCCAGGGAATCGATGTTGTAGATGAAGTCACCCTGAGTGCCCGGCATGACTACGCACAGGTAGTCCTTGCCAGCAGTCTTGTTTGCAGCCGTAAACTCGGCCTTGGCCCAGTCGCCCATAATCTGCATACCGGCCTTGCCATTGATGACCATGGCGGTAGCCAGGTTCCAGTCACGGCCCGCTGCATCTGGGTCGATGTAGTTGCGAATACGCTTGAAGGTCTTGAACACTTCAACCATCTTGTCGCTGCGCAAAGTGTCTTCGTCAGTTTCGACAAATGCCTTGTGATAGTCCTCTGGCCCCATCATGGCCATGACCAGCGACTCGAAAATGGTGGTGTCCTGCCAGTTCTGACCGCCGTGGGCAATCGGAATGATACCTGCTGCCTTGAGCTTGTCTGCAGCCTCGAAGAACTCATCTAGTGTCGTTGGCACCTTGGCGCCCGCTTTCTGGAAGGCCTCAGGGTTTATCCAGAGCCAGTTGATGCGATGAACACCGGCGGGAACGGCGACGTAATCACCATCATGCTGCATGGTTTCAGCGATGCGCTTGGGCATGATGCTGTCCCATTTTCCGGCCTTGGCGATGTCGTTCAGGTTGGTAAGAAAGCCCATGTCAGCCCACTCCTGAATGTCGGGGCCTTTGAGCTGTGCTGCAGAAGGAGGATTGCCAGAAACCGCACGGGTTTTCAGAACGGTCATCGCGGCCTCACCGGCACCGCCGGCAACCGCGAAATCCTTCCAGGTATCGCCCTGCTTTTGCATCATTTGCTTGAGGGTATCGACAGCCCGAGCTTCACCACCTGAAGTCCACCAATGCAGGACTTCCACTTCGCCCGCCTGGGCGGTTAGGGGTAATTGGCTCAAGCAGGACAAAGAAACCGCGAGGGCGAGACGATTGAGTGCTTTCATGATCAGTGACCTTGTTGTTTTTATAAATCTGATCGGAGTCTAGCCAGCCCTTGGCCAGCGTGGGTAACGAAGGGAATCATTAATGTCACAATGCCGTTACATTAGGCGGCTTTTGTAGATATCGATCACAATTTGACGCCACTCGTTTCAGGACGCCTCTAGCGCGGCAACGTCAGCGTGACCCGCAGGCCCCCTTCCCGACGATTGCGCAAGACCACCTCCCCCCCATGGGCATGGGCTAAATTACGCGCAATCCCGAGCCCCAATCCGTATCCCTGCTGTTGACCTGTCAAGCGGACATGCGGTTCGAAAACCTGCTCTAAATCCTTTTCTGGCACCCCTGGGCCTTCATCATCGACATGCAGCATAAATACCTTGCCATCATCCTCCACCGTCAAATGCGCCCGATTACCGTACTTCAGCGCGTTGTCGAGTACATTGCCGATACAGCGCTTCAAGGCCAGCGGCTTGCCGGAATATAGAGCCACCGCTTTACCTTGCAACGTCGCTCGAGGCTGCTCACCGACCTGGTAAGGCTCGACGATATTGCTCAGCAGGAGATTGAGGTTTACCGACTCGATATTTTCATGAATATCGGTGTCCTTGACGCATTGCAGTGCTCCCTTGACTAGCAGATCCAGTTCGTCGAGGTCTCGATTGAAGCGCGCCTGCAATGCCTCATCCTCCAGTAACTCGGCGCGGAGCCGCAGCCGGGTGATAGGGGTCCGCAGATCATGGGAAATCGCACTGAAAAGCTGGCCCCGCTCGGCCAGGTATCGACTGATACGATCACGCATGGTGTTGAAGGCGCGTGTGACTTCCTGAATTTCACTCGCCCCGACTTCAGGAAGGGGTTGAACCTGTGCCTCCAGCGAAAGCTCACGTGCCTCTTGCGACAAACGTTTAAGCGGCCGGCTCTGCCAGTGGATGAGCAGGCCGATGAACAAGAGTAGAAAAGCGCTGCTGAACAGGATGAACCAAGCCTGCTGCAGAGGCAGGAAGGGCTCATCCAGGGTGAGATAAGGGGCTGGCATCAGTGTCCCGATGTAGACCCACTCCTCCGGACCTATTCGTATCTGGGTGACCAGAATGGGCGGATCTAGTGGTTCAAAGCTGAGAACGTAGTGCGCCCAGGAGCGCGGCAACTCATCCAGGGAAAGATTGCCATTGAACAGGCGCAGGTGCTTGGGGCTGACAAACTCCACATACATCGGCATCCCATTGCCGAGACGCTCCCGCAAGACTGACTCCACAGCATGAAGTACCGCCTGCTTGCCAGGCGAATCGGGCAGCGGCTCCATGATCAAGGGCTTTTCATTAAGCGATACGAAAAACCGTGTACCGCCCATATTACGCAACTGCTCCAGCACTACCGGACGATACGCCGGTGGTAGCAGACTGAAATAACGCACGCTGGCCGCAATGGAGTAACCAAGGCTGCGCGAAGCGTTCAGCAGACCTTCCATTCGGCTGGCACGCAAGTGCGATATCCAGAAGAGGCTGGAAACGCCCTGGGCCAGCAGAACCGCCAGCAGCGTAAGCAACAGCATTCTTCCCAACAATGAGTGCGGTACCAGCCGCTGGAGTGCCTTAAAAAACATCAGCGGTCGGGCCATGCACCTGCGCCGCCAGAAGGTAGCCACTGCCGCGTACCGTGCGAATCAGTCGAGGCGATTTCCCGGTGTCACGCAGCCGTTGACGCAAGCGGCTGACGGCCATGTCCACGATGCGGTCAAGCGGCATGACTTCACGCCCCCGCGTCGCGTTGGCAATCGTGTCACGGTCAAGTATTTGCTGGGGATGATCTAGAAACAGTTTGAGCAGAGTGAAATCAGCGCCGGACAGAATGACCTCTTCTCCGTCCTGGTGGAACAGCCTGTGCGTGACAGTATCAAGACGCCATTCATCAAACACCAATGTGTGTCCCGACTTGGCGTCACCAAAACCTGCGCGCCGGAGAAGCGCTTTGATCCGCGCCTGTAATTCCCGCGGACTGAATGGTTTTCCAATGTAATCGTCAGCGCCCAATTCAAGGCCAATCACACGATCTGCCTCATCGGAGCTGGCGGTCAGCATGATGATAGGTACTTGAGAGATGGAACCACTCAGCGCCCTGACCCAACGGCAAAGACTGAAGCCGTCCTCACCCGGCAGCATGACATCCAGTATCAGAAGATCAGCCGGCTCGGCTTTAAGCGCAGTACGAAATCCGTAGCCGTCTGCCACAGCCCGAACGCTAAATCCGGCACGGCTCAGATAAGCCTCAAGAAGCTCACGAATGTCCTGATCGTCATCGACCAGCAGGATGGATTTACCCATCGGCGTCATAGCGTTGTCCCTTGTCTTTTTTATTATTGCCCTGGTGTCGAAGCATGCACGACACCAGGGGGAACGCCAAGAGGTGAAACGCGGTATTACTGACCGTTCAGGCTTTGCTGCAAGGCAACCCCTGCGCCAAACAAGCCAGGGTACTCGGCGGTGACCAGCCAGGCAGGAATATCCTGAAGGTAGGCACTGCTCGTCTTACCCTTGTCCGCAAACGCCTTGGCAAAGGCGCCGTTCTGGAAGCGCTCAACAAATCGCGGCAGAATTCCACCGGCGATATAAACGCCACCCAACGCACCTAAGGTCAGCGCAGCATTACCAGCCACACGGCCCAGCCATACGAAGAACTGCTCCAGCACCTCGTCGGCATAGGCGTCACCGGACAGCGCCATTTCACAGATCTCGGCAGCGGTCACGCACTTCTCTTCGCGGCCATCCAGTTCACAGCTGGCCTTGTAGAGATTCACCAGGCCATTGCCGGAAATAATACGCTCCGCCGACACGTGGTTACCAAACTGGCGCTTCAGGATCTTCCAAATTTCGAACTCACGTGGCGTGCCGATCGGCAAATCAACGTGACCGCCTTCGCTGGAAAGTACCATCCAGCGGTCATCCCCGATCGGCAGCAGACCGGCCACACCCAGGCCAGTCCCCGGCCCGATGATCAGACGTGCCCGATTGGCATGCGCCGCTCCCTCACGGACCTGAACGCAATGCGCTTTGTTCAGCTTAGCTACAGCCCAGGCCATTGAACTGAAGTCATTGATCAGAAGCAGGTGAGTCAGACCAAGCTCAGCGCAGAAACGCTCGCGGCTGATAACCCAGTGATTATTGGTAAAACGGAAGTCACCCTCGCCTACCGGCCCCGCGCAGGCGAGACATACGGAGTGAATATCGTCAAGAGCGACACCGGTACGCTTGAGGTATTCACGCACAGCATCTTCGGGACGCTCGAAATCGGCACACGCCATCACCTCGATCGCATCAAGCTGCTGGTCACGCCACAATGCGAAACGGGCATTCGTGCCCCCGATATCCCCTACCAAAGCCAAATTCATTTCAGCGCCTCCAGGCTGGATGTAAATGCACTCGCACCCTTTTCGGCGGTGCTCATTGCTTGCCGCATGAACGCAAAGAGTTCACGTCCCGTTCCAATTCCCATGCCTTGCGGGGGCGCCACCTGCTCCCGAGCATTCCACTCGGCAGGATCAACCACCACGATCAACTCTCCGGTTTGTCCATTGACACGCACCAGATCACCGTCACGTACTTTCGACAACGGACCGCCATCGATTGCCTCTGGGCATACATGGATAGCCGCTGGCACCTTGCCGGATGCTCCAGACATACGTCCATCAGTCACCAGAGCGACCTTAAAGCCTCGATCCTGCAACACGCCCAGGTAAGGCGTCAGCTTATGTAACTCCGGCATACCAAGGGCCTTGGGTCCTTGAAAGCGGACCACCGCTACAAAATCGCGGTCCAGCTCACCCGCCTTGAAGGCATTAGCAAGCTCGGCTTGATCAGCAAATACTCTAGCAGGCGCTTCTACGATCTGGTGATCAGGCGCTACGGCAGATACCTTCATGACCCCACGGCCAAGGTTGCCATCCATCACACGCAAACCACCTTCAGGGCGGAACGGGCGCTCGACCGGACGCAGGATTTCTTCATCCAAGCTCGCCACAGGTCCTTCACGCCATGTCAATGTGCCATTCTCCAAGAATGGCTCCTGCAAGTAACGACGTAATCCATGACCCATGACGGTGTTCACATCTTCATGCAGCAAACCGGCATCCAAAAGGGTGCGAATCAGGAAATTGGTGCCACCAGCCGCATGAAAATGGTTCACATCCGCCTTGCCGTTGGGGTAAACCTGCGCCAGCGTTGGAACGACAGCCGACAGATCCGCCATATCCTGCCAGGTTAGTTCGATACCAGCCGCCTGTGCGATGGCGGGAATATGCAGGGTATGGTTGGTAGAACCACCGGTTGCATGCAAGGCCACGACCGAGTTGATAATGGCTTTTTCGTCAACGATCTCACCCAGCGGGATGAAATTACCGCTTTGCTGCGTGATACGTGTCACCTGACGCGCCGCTTCACGGGTCAGCTCGTCACGCAGAGGCGTATACGGATTCACGAAGGACGAGCCCGGCAGGTGCAGTCCCATCACTTCCATAACGACCTGATTGGTGTTGGCTGTACCGTAGAAGGTGCAGGTGCCGGGACTATGGTAGGACTTCATTTCGGACTCAAGCAGCTCCTCGCGGGTTGCCTTACCCTCCGCAAAAAGCTGACGCACTCGCGCCTTTTCCTTGTTGGAAATGCCCGAAGGCATTGGACCACCTGGCACAAAAACGAATGGCAGATGACCAAAACGTAGAGAGCCAATCATCAGGCCAGGAATGATCTTGTCGCAGATGCCCAAGCACAATGCGGCATCGAACATATTGTGGGACAGTGCCACAGCGGTGGACATTGCGATGACTTCACGGCTCAGCAAGCTGAGTTCCATACCCGCTTCGCCCTGGGTTACGCCGTCACACATGGCTGGCACTCCACCGGCGAACTGACCAACGGAGCCTATTTCGCGCAGGGCATCTTTGATGATCTGGGGGAAATGTTCGTAAGGCTGGTGCGCAGACAACATGTCGTTGTAAGACGAAACGATAGCGACGTTAACCTCATCCATAAGGCGCAGACGTTGCTTGTCCGCAGGACCGCATCCGGCTACGCCGTGGGCAAAGTTGGCGCATTGTAGCTTGGCACGCTGAGGGCCTTCGCTCGCAGCTGCCCGGATCATTTCAAGGTAGCGCGTACGCGTAGGGCGGCTACGCTCAATGAGACGCTGTGTAACTTCAAGGACGCGAGGATGCATGGTTCCGATTCTCCAGGCAGGCGAAAAATTTGTTGTTTTTAAAACAAATTTGATCTGAGTGGCTATTATTCCTCTCAAAATACGCGATAGTGTAATTGTTTTTACAACAAATCCTGCCAGAACGAGGTTTCAAATATGAGCATTCGTATTGCTATCAATGGTTTCGGGCGTATCGGCCGTAATGTTCTTCGTGCGCTTTACTCCGGAAATTATCGTCAGCATATGCAGGTTGTCGCCATCAATGACTTGGGTGACGCGTCCATTAATGCCCATCTCCTGGAATTCGACAGCGTGCATGATCGTTTCAATGCTGAGATTTCCGTTGATGAGAATAGCCTGACCGTGAATGGCGACCGTATTGCGGTATCCGCCATCCGAAATCCGGCAGAGCTTCCCTGGAAAGACCTGAATGTTGACGTGGTGTTCGAATGCACCGGTCTGTTCACCAGCCGCAGCAAGGCGGCGGCTCACCTGGACGCAGGTGCTTCCAAGGTCATTATCTCCGCACCTGGTAAGGAGGTTGACGCCACTATTGTTTATGGTGTGAATGACAATATCCTGCGTCAGTCCCACCAGATCATTTCCAATGCGTCCTGCACAACCAACTGTCTGGCCCCGGTCGCTCAGGTCCTGAACCGTGAGTTGGGTATCGAGCATGGTCTGATGACCACAATCCATGCCTATACCAATGACCAGAACCTGTCGGATGTCTATCATTCCGACCCCTTCCGTGCCCGCTCGGCTACTCAGTCGATGATTCCAACCAAGACCGGTGCGGCTGAAGCCGTGGGTCTGGTGCTGCCAGAGCTGGTCGGGAAGTTCAGCGGCATGGCTGTACGTGTGCCGACCATCAACGTGTCGCTGGTCGACCTGACCATTCAGGTTTCCAAGACAGCAGATGCCAAGGCAATCAATGCCTTTATGAAAGCGGCCAGCGAAGCCTCGCCGGTATTGGGTTATAACGACCGTCCACTGGTGTCGATCGACTTCAACCATAACCCGCTGTCCTCAATCTTCGATGCCAACCACACCAAGGTCACCGGCAATTTGGTGAAGGTCATGGCCTGGTACGACAACGAGTGGGGATTCTCCAACCGTATGCTCGATACCTGTCAGGCACTGGTAAACGCTCCGGCGTAACACAGAACCTGACACAGACGAATCGGCCGGATCATCTCCGGCCGATTCTCATTATAGCGGCTATTGCCTCATTGCTCTTCCCGATCCTCTCCCACCGGATCGATGGCCTCTTCCAGGCGCAAATCGTCAAAATCAATCTTGAGCCCGGTTTCCATGACATCCAGCTCCGCCAGTAATGTCCGGAAACTGGTTTCCTCTGCCGGCTTGGCTGATGTTTCGGCAGGCTCCGGTGACATGACTGACACATCTTCTGCTGCCAGCGCGTGATCGTCGAGAACAGGTTCTGGCTCGAACTCCATCTCGCGAATAGCGGCCAGCGTTGGCAACTCATCCAGGCTTTTCAGGTTGAAATAATCCAGAAACGCTCTGGTAGTGGCAAACATGGCCGGGCGGCCCGGCACATCACGATAGCCAACCACGCGAATCCATTCGCGCTCAAGCAATGTCTTGACGATCTGGCTGTTGACTGCAACACCACGCACTTCTTCGATTTCACCACGGGTGATTGGCTGTCGGTAGGCAATCAGCGCCAAGGTTTCCAGAAGCGCTCGCGAATAACGTGGCGGACGCTCATCCCAAAGACGACCGACCCAGGTTGAATACCGCTCCTTGACCTGCAAGCGATAACCGCTGGCCACTTCCTTGAGCTCAAAACCACGCTTCTTGCACGAGCCGGCCAGCACAGCGAGTCCATCGCGTAACTGCTTGGGCTCGGGCCGCTCATAGTCATCGAAGAGTTCCGCGAGGCGTTCCAGCGTCAGCGGTTTACCCGCAGCCAGCAGTATTGCTTCGAGCAGAGGCGCGAGTTCTTTAGGGTCAGAAACATTCATGGCGCGCATCTTAAAGAGGTTGTTGCCAGAGCAGAAGCCACCCTGAAGAATTTCCGATGATCTTATCCAGATGTCCATATCTGTGGGGCACCTGTCATTGCAGACAGACACAGCGCGCAGCACACTTGATTGATCCGTCCTGAGTATGAACCATGAGTGCCGTCCGCGTTGTTGCCAGCCTTCTCTATCCAGACGTAATGAGCCTGGATGTAACCGGGCCGTTGCAGGTTTTTGCGTCTGCCAATGTTGAACGGCAGCGACAAGGGCTGCCTCCGGCTTATCAGATAAGTCTTCTGGCTGATCAGCCCGGCCCAATCATGACCTCATCTGGCATTCAGATCGTGGCGGATCAATCCTGGCGTGACATGCCTGCAGAGCAGCTCGATACCCTACTGATTCCTGGCGGTATTGGCGTCGAGCAGCAATGTCGACATACCGAATTGCTGGACTGGCTGCAACAGAGCCAGCCTCGCCTGCGTCGTCTGGGGTCCGTTTGCTCCGGCGCCCTGATCCTGGCTGAGGCTGGGCTGCTGAAGGGCCGACGCGCCACGACACACTGGGCTGACCTGGAAGCGTTGCAGCGTTACACCGCCATACAAGTTGAGGGAGACCGCCTGCATACCTACGATCCTGCCGGGCAGGACGGTTATGCCGATGTCTTTACTTCCGCCGGTGTTACGGCAGGCATTGACCTTGCGCTGGCCCTGGTTGAAGCGGATCTGGATCGACCTACAGCATTAAGCGTAGCGCGCAGACTCGTCATGTTTTTACGTCGTCCCGGTGGTCAGGCACAGTTCAGCGCCTGTCTTTCGCCGGAGCCCAGCCGAACTCCTCGTTTGGCCGCATTGTTGGACTGGATACCCGCGCATTTGGGGGAAGATCTTTCCATCGAGCGTCTGGCAGAGCAGGTCAACATGACGCCTCGCACCTTGTCGCGTGCATTTGGCAGGGAGTTGGGCATCACTCCGGGACGCTATGTAGAACAGGTTCGCCTGGAGACCGCCAGAGCACTTCTACATGATGCACAAGCCTCAATCAGCACCGTTGCTCGCCTCTGTGGCTTCGGCCACCCGGAAAGCCTTCGCCGGACGTTTCAGAAACATTTGTCAGTCAGCCCGCAGGCGTATAGCGCCCGATTCGGTGACCCCATACGAGGACTTGATCATGCTTGAGCTACGCCCTAACTGTGAATGCTGTGATCAAGACCTGCCACCTGACACAAGCGACGCATTCATTTGCTCTTTCGAGTGCACATTCTGCAAGACATGCGCCTTGAGTCACCTGCACGGCTGCTGCCCCAACTGTGGAGGTGAGCTGGTCAGAAGACCGATCAGACCGGCACAAAAGCTGGCGCACTTTCCTGCCAGCCTGAACAGAAAGATACAGCCCTGCCGATAACCATGCAGGCTTTCTGATGGACACGCTCTTAAGGTCCATACCTAGTGCATCAACGCTATCGCCGCCGCAAGCGGAGCGGATTTGAGCGGCAAGGTAGCGCAGAACGCAGCATTCAGGATTCGCCAGCGCTTGGTTGAATTTGCGGCTCGCACTATGGTGCCCGCGAAGAAAATGTTGCCTTCACTAACGGCTATGTAGCATATGGGAACAGCAGCCGGCCTTCGAAAAGTTGATCCGCAGGGGCTATATCGGTCAGATATCTCTCGAAATTCCTGCACTAACGGATATCTCCCTGATTTCCGCATCAAGCCGGTGGAAGATCGAGCCCGAGGGCAACCGTATCTCACTCCTACGCCGTAGGCGAGCCGCCCTTCATACGAGGCATTGCTGTCTGGTACAAATTAAAGGACGCCGTTGCCAGCCTAGCGGATTACCGGATTCACCCAAATGTTGATGCCCTCCCCACTCGAGTATGTACTGTAGGACGTGAAACTGACGAAACGCCTGGAGCAGGCCGAGGCCTGCACCACGGCAAACCCCGCCACTGAGCAGGTAAGTGCATGAAAGAAAAGACGGGCTGGTTAGCCGAGCTGGCCACTTTTGAATCCCAGGGCATTCCGTGCGTGTTGGTCACCGTTGTTGAAGAGAAAGGCTCAACGCCGCGTACTACAGGGACAAAAATGATAGTCACTGCCGATAGTTTACGGATGACGATTGGCAGCGGTCACCTCGAGTACAAGGCCATCGAGATTGCGCGGCAGATGCTCAAGGAAGGAATACGCGAGCCGCGCATCGAACGGTTTGCGCTGGGTGAACGTCAGGAACCATGCGGCAGAGAAGCCACAGAATTGCTGTTTGAGCCCATGGGCCAGCACACGGTGCACGTCGCCGTGTTTGGTAATGGACATGTGGCGCGTTCCCTAGTACCACTACTAGCCAGCCTGCCATGCGAGATACGCTGGATCGATTCACGTGTTCGGGAGTTTCCAGACACTCTTCCTAGGGGAGTTACCAAAATCGTCACGGACGAACCTCTGGATGAAGTAGACGCCATGCCAGGCGGCACCTACTTTATCGTCATGACGCATAATCATCCGTTAGACCTTGAGCTGACCGAGCGCATCCTGACCCGTAACGATTTTGGCTATTACGGACTGATAGGCTCTAAAACCAAGTGGGTGAAGTTTCAGCATCACCTTGCAACCAAAGGTTTTACAACCGAACAGATCAATCGCGTACGTTGCCCTCTGGGAATCCCGCAAATTAAAGGTAAACTTCCTGCGGAAATTGCGATCTCTGTAGCGGGAGAAGTTATCGCGACCTATAGCGCACAGGCTACGCTACAAGAAGCCTCTCCACTGCGTCTCGTTCAGCCGACACATAACCATTCCTAATAATGTCGCGCGGGTTTGAATTGTCGACCTTGCAGTGGTTGATCGTGCGCGACAGGTTGCATGCTTGACCTGTCTACCGTTAATACACTGGATGATTAAGAAGGGATATGACTACTCAAGCCTACCGTGCCGCTCTGCTCCACTGCGTTGCCGATCCGAATGACGTCGGCATCGAGGCTGCCTGTGAGTTCGTTGAAGACGGATTGCTGGTCGTAACTGATGGTCGCATCGAAGCAATGGGAAACGCAGCCACGCTGTTGCCCGTACTGCCCGAAGGAACCGAGGTCATTGAGCACCCGGATGCGCTGATTACACCAGGCTTTATCGACACGCACATCCATTACCCACAGACGGGAATCATTGCATCGTACGGTGAGCAACTACTGGACTGGTTGAACAATTACACGTTCCCGGCCGAGGGAGCGTTTGCTGACTCAGCCAAAGCGGCGGAAGTCGCCGATATTTTCCTCAAGGAGCTGTTACGTAACGGCACCACAACTGCTCTGGTGTTTGGCACTGTACACAAGCAGTCTGTAGAGGCATTCTTCGAAGCGGCTGAAAAGCTCAATTTGCGCATGATCGCCGGCAAGGTCCTGATGGATCGAAATGCTCCCGACTTTCTGGTAGATACGCCAGAGTCCGGCTATGCAGACAGCAAGGAGCTGATCGAGCGCTGGCATGGCAAAGGCCGCCTGCACTATGCCGTGACACCGCGCTTTGCACCAACGAGCACGCCAGAGCAGCTAACGCTTGCAGGCCAGTTGCTTGAGGAATACCCGGATATCTACCTGCACACGCACCTTTCCGAAAACCTCAAGGAGATCGAGTGGGTAAAGTCGCTTTTCCCCGAGCGCAGCGGTTATCTTGATGTTTACGATCATTATCAATTGCTAGGTAAACGATCGGTGTTTGCACACGGTGTACACCTTTGCGATGAAGAATGCTCCCGCTTGAGTGAGACTGGATCAGCCGTAGCCTTCTGCCCTACTTCGAATCTGTTCCTGGGTAGCGGCCTTTTCAAACTGTCACAACTTGAGCAGCATAAGGTGAACGTTGGCCTGGGCACGGACGTTGGAGCCGGCACAAGTTTCTCAATGCTGCAGACGGTCAACGAGGCGTACAAGGTTATGCAGTTGCAAGGCGAAAAACTGCACCCGTTCAAGGCCTTTTACCTTGCTACGCTAGGCGGAGCTCGTGCATTACGCCTGGAGGATAGGATTGGTACCTTCGCTCAAGGTAACGACGCAGACTTCGTGGTGCTCGACTACAACGCAACACCCCTGCTGAGTTACCGCCTGAAGCAGGCCAAGTCACTAGAAGAAAAGCTGTTTGCCCTGATGATGCTGGGTGATGATCGAGCCGTTAAAGAAACCTATGCCATGGGTGTGAAGGTTCATCGGCGCTAAGTCGCTAATAAAAAGGCCGGCTAGAAAGCCGGCCTTTTTATTAAGGGTAAACGGTTATTCACCTACGATCAGCAACGGGTTGAATCCGCTTCGATCAAATTGCCCTTCTTCTGCAAGCTTCATATCCAGCATCAGGCTAGCCAGATCATCCGCCATTGGTTCCGCTCCCAGATTGAACTCTTTGGTTACAATCTTGAGATAGCTGTTGCAGTCGCTACATGTTTCCGCCTGCGCAGCCACCGGCGCTTTGCCTTGCTCATCTTCGAGGCTCAGGTACTTCACCGTACGGCCTTCTCCACACACACTGCACTTGCTGCGCTCCAGATGCCACTCGGTCGAACACAGACCACAGTGCAGATAGCGTACGCCACTGCGGTCTCGATCAGCATGAATGATACTGGCGACAGGAGCGGACCCGCAGCATGGACAAATCGTTCGTGCATTACCGGACGGCCTTCTGGGTGGCGAAGATAGACACTGTGTAAGACGAACCCAGGCGATCTGCAATGCTGCCGAGATAAAAGGAAGCAAGGCACGATGCTCTACAGGGCCTGGACGGCCATCCAGAATATCGTCCGCCAGTGCTTCCCTTGTCTCATGGTCCAGATGACGCAGTGCAGTCAAAAGCTCACGCTGCTTATCGGCCACGTGGAGCTCAAGCGTATCAAGCAATGCGTTCAGCTCAGCCTGCCAATCAATGTCACGACGCAAAGCATTGATTCCAAGCGGCGGCATACCATGCTCCAGCGCCAGCGTGAAAGCGCTTGGATCAGGTAGCCAACTGGCTTCATGCTCGTTCAAGACAATGTCCTGCGCTTTGACGAGCTGCGACATGAACAGCAAGAACCCGCTGAGCGGCTCGACTTTCTCAGAAAGCTCCTTGAGCCTTCGTGCCCGCATGGCAAATACCTGCTTTTTAGGCAGTACAACGGGAGCCGGATCCATGATCCCCGTCGGCGAGGTCCCATATTGGTGAGTGGCAGTGGCTGTCACGGCGTCCCCTTCGTTGGCATATGATGCTCATTGACCGCACCCGAACGCGAGCCGGTTCTTTCCTTTTTTTTGCGCTCCTGCTCCACAATATCATCGTACCAGAGGCGATGATGATGCTTGGCCCAGGCACGGCTAACCCGTCCCTGCGTCATCGCTCGGAAGGAGCCTTTCACCCAGATCGCCGAGTAGACGTGAATGATCAGCGTGATGATCGCAACAAAGGCGACATAGGCGTGTACCAGACTGGAGAGTCGCAACCATTCACGAGGGAAATACTCTGCGAAATAAGGACGCCAGATAACGATACCTGAGATCAACAGCAACGGCACACTCATGACCATTAGCCAGTACACCAGCTTCTGGCCAGGATTGTTAATGCCAATGGGTGGCGCCAGCTCGTCCCGGTTACTGAGTACATCACCAATGTGCTTCATCCACTCGATATCATGACGCTTGAACAAGTTGACCTTGAAAAAGCGTATGGCCATGACCACGAAACAGAGTGCCATGATCACCCCGATAAAGGGGTGAACCATGCGCGTCACTGTCGGACCGCCAAACAGGGCGGTCAGGTCAAAAAAGAAGGGGTGAAAGAACGCCAGACCGCTGAGCACCAGACATACGAATGTAATCGCGATGACCCAATGGTTGAGACGGCTAAACGTGCTGTACCGCAGAATGCCTTTCTCGCTGCTTGAAGGGGTCATTTGCGATCCTCCTCTAGGGCCTCGTGACGAATCTCCTCATCCGGCGTGTCTTCCGGCTCCTCCTTGGGGCCCTTCATCACGTAGTGCGCAAAGCCTGCCAGGGCAGTCAAACCAATCATCGCGGACATGATGGGCTTGGTAATGCCCTTCCACAGCCCTACCAGCGGACTGATCTGCGGATCGCTCGGCAGATTACTATAGAGCTCTGGTTTGTCGGCATGCTGCAACACATACATGACATGGGTACCGCCCACACCCGGTGGATCGTACAAACCTGCATTGGCGTAACCACGATCATTGAGCTGGCCTACCCGCATCAACGCATGTTCGGTCATGTCTTCCTTGGTACCAAACATGATAGCGCCTGTTGGGCAGGTCTTAACGCAGGCAGGCTCCAGGCCGTGATAGACACGGTCCGAGCACAATGTGCATTTATAGGCCTTTTGATCCTTCTTGGAGATACGCGGAATGTTGAATGGACAGCCTGACACGCAATAACCGCAACCGATGCAGTGCTCGGAGTTGAAGTCCACGATACCGTTGGCGTATTGCACAATCGCCCCGGGTGCCGGACAGGCCTTCATGCAGCCAGGCTCTGCACAGTGCATGCAGTTGTCCTTGCGGATCAACCACTCCAGATTGCCCTGCTCGTTCACATACTCATTGAACCGCATGACCTGGAAGGTAGTGGGGCTAAGGTCTGCCGGATTATTGTAGCTACCATCGCAATGACCGATCTCATCACGCAGATCGTTCCACTCCGAACACGCTACCTGACAAGCCTTACACCCGATGCACCGGGAAACATCGATCAGCTTGGCGACCTTCTCCACCCCACCGTCACGTGTGTGCGGCGAGGCTTCGGTGGTAGCGGACCGGGCGACGATGTTTTGAAAGTTGACTTGATCGCCTCTCATGATTATCGCGTCCTCATACCTTCTCGACGTTCACCAGGAACGACTTGAACTCAGGCGTCTGCGTGTTGGCATCGCCCACCACCGGCGTCAGGGTATTGGTCAGGAAACCTTTCCTGGCCACGCCTTTGAAGCCCCAGTGAATAGGAATACCAATCTGGTGCACCGTGCGTCCTTCCACTTGAAGCTTATGGATACGCTTGGTAACCACCGCAATGGCACGGATGAAGCCACGCTTTGACGTGACCTTTACCGTATCACCAGCCTTGATACCGAGTTCATTGGCCAAGTCTTCCCCAATTTCCACAAACTTTTCTGGCTGTGCAATGGCATTGAGTCGCGCATGAGTGGTCCAGAAGTGGAAGTGCTCCGTAATCCGATACGTCGTAGCGGCATACGGAAAGTCCTTGCTGGTCCCCATTTGCTCCCGGTCGCCTTTGAACACACGTGCCGCCGGATTGTTTTTGGCTGCAGGGTTGTTCGGGTGCATCGGGTTGTAGTCGAGAGGAGACTCGAACGGCTCATAATGCTCAGGGAACGGCCCTTCCGCCATCATGCTACCGCCAAAGAAGTGCGCAACACCTTCCTGGTTGAGAATAAATGGGCTAGCACCGGCTTCTGGTGGCGACGTCCAAGGAAAGTCTGGAATATCTGGTCCAGCCCAACGCTCGCCGTTCCACCAGATGAGCCGCTTCTCGGGCGCCCAAGAGGTGCCATCAGGACGCGCGCTTGCACGGTTATACAAAATGCGTCGATTGAGAGGCCACGACCAGGCCCATCCCAATGTAATACCGACATTGTAAGGATCGGCATTATCGCGTCTATCCATCATATTGCCGGCACGAGTCCAGCAGCCAGAGTAAATCCAGCAGCCACAGGCTGTACGACCATCATCGGTCAGATAACCAAAGTCATCCAGCAGATCCCCCTTCTTGTGGGTGATGGTTTTGCCATCGGTACTGGGCAGATCCGCCAATGCGCGGCCGTTATATTCCTGGGCCAGATCTTCCGGGTTAGGCTCTTCAGGGTTGCTGTAGGGCCAGGTCAGATTCAGAATCGGATCAGGGAATGTTCCGCCTTCATCACGATACATCTGCTGCAGACGATGGAAAATACCGGCCATGATCGCAACGTCTGGACGCGCCTCGCCTGGTGGTGGTGCCGCGCGCCAATGCCACTGCAACCAACGACAGCTGTTGACGATGGAGCCGTTTTCTTCAGCGAAACAGGTCGTGGGCAGACGGAAAACTTCAGTCTGAATTTTTGACGAATCTACATCATTGTACTCGCCATGATTTTTCCAGAACTCGGTCGTCTCGATATCCAGAGGATCCATGACTACCAGGAACTTGAGCTTGGAGAGTGCTTCCACGTTCTTGTTCTTGTTCGGGAACGAAGCCAGGAAGTTGAAGCCTTGCGCCAGGTAGCCAGTTATCTCGCCATTGTGCATACGCTCAAGAGTATGCATAACGTCATACAACGGTTCTGTGAGCTTGGGCAGCCAGTCATAACACCAGTTGTTTTCTGCCGTGGCTGCATCGCCATACCATGACTTCATTAGGCTTACATGGAAGCGCTTGAAGTATTTCCAATAAGACACCTGCCCTGGACGTAACGGCTGCTTGGCACGCCGCTCGATATAACCGTCAAAATCCTGCTCTTCATGAGAAGGCAGACGGATATAGCCAGGAAGCTGGTTTGAGAGCAGACCCAAATCGGTCAGGCCCTGAATGTTAGAGTGCCCACGCAAGGCATTAACCCCACCACCCAGCATGCCGATGTTACCCAGGAGTAACTGCACCATACTGCCGGCACGAATCATCTGCGCGCCAACAGAATGCTGTGTCCAACCCAGCGCGTAGAGAATGGTCATGGTTTTGTCTTCGGCAGCCGTCTCGGCAATCATGTCCCAGACTTTCTGGACTTGATCACGTGGCATACCGCAGACGCTTTCAACCTTCTCGATGGTGTAGCGGCTGTAGTGCTTACGCATCAGCTGATAAACGCAGCGGGGATGCTGTAGGGTTGGGTCTTCCTTCACCATACCCTTTTCATCGAACTCGTAACTCCAGCTCGACTTGTCATAAGCACGGATATCGTCCTGCTTATAGCCGGAGAACAAGCCATCATGAAAGTCGAAATCCTCTTTTACGATGATTGCGACGTCGGTATAGGCCTTGACGTACTCATGGTTGATCTTGTCAGTGGTCAACAAATAGTTGATCAGACCACCCAACCACACGATGTCAGTGCCTGTCCGAATGGAGGCATGGTAATCCGCCACGGCGCCCGTACGGGTGAAGCGTGGATCGATTGAAATGAGTTTGGCGTTGTTCTTTTCCTTTGCCTCGATTACCCAGCGAAAGCCTACAGGATGCGCCTCAGCCGAGTTACCGCCCATGGAAAGGATCAAATTGGCATTGCGGATATCAGTCCAAGAATTCGTCATCGCACCGCGACCGTAAGTTGGGGCAAGACCTGCCACCGTCGGTCCGTGTCAAACGCGTGCTTGGTTATCCATTACAACAACACCAAGACTCCGTGCGATTTTCTGCGTAAGGTAAGCCGTCTCATTCGAGGTAGCAGACGCTGCGAGAAAGCCTGTTGTAGTCCAGTGGTTGACCAGATGACCATGCTGATCACGGGCCACAAAATTCTTGTCCCGGTCATCCTTCAAATGACGCGCAATGCGGTCCAACGCCTCATTCCAGCTGATGCGTTTCCATTCGTTGGAACCCGGTTCGCGAACGGAGGGATGAGAAAGGCGAGATTCACTCTTGACGAAGTCGAGTGCGCCAGCACCACGAGGACACAGGGAACCGCGACTGACCGGATGATCCGGATCGCCCTCAATATGGTAAATATCCTCAACGGTATTGATACTGTTATCGCCTCGGCTATAAATCAGCATGCCGCATCCTACGGAACAGTAGGTGCAAGTGTTTCGAGTTACCTTGGCTGCGGCAAGTTTGAAATAACGGATGGACGCCATGGCAGGTTCAGGCGCAAAGCCCAACATTGCCATACTCGACGTTGCCACCCCGGTCGCGCTTAATTTTAAGAAGTTTCTTCGCGATACACGGATCGACATGGGGGGTTACTCCAGGCACAACTTTCACGGATCAACCCTTCGGCCCCAAGATATTCGCAATTGTTCCCCAAAAAGTTCCAATACCTTACGAAAGGTTACAAAGGGTAAATATATAAATAGGCATGTCTTGGCTCTTTACTGTACGCGTTGCGCTGCTAAAAGGACTGTCTGCTGCCCGGTACACGTTGTGTTCCATTGCTGTTTACCTATGCCAACAATGCGCCAGATCGGTATCCACACAGTACAACGCCGGAGCGATATCGGCACTTGGAGAGCCGTGCGCAGTGTGCAGCACATGGGTTGTTAATCGCCCCATGACCAGCCTCTTGAAATGGCATTGAATCAGGCAATGCGTGATGAGCCAGAGCAAACTAGGAAGCCAGCCGTTTGTCCCGCTCAGACAAGCCTTTTCTGATCGTAGTCACGTCCGCGGGTGATACGCCTGGTCCTGACCCTATCAGGACCTTCCTTACCAACGAAGAGCAAGGCATCAATTATCACCAAGGAGTCTTGCATTACCCTATGCGAGCACTCTTGGATATCGAAGACTTTCCAATTGTTGACCAAAGCGGCACAGCCAACCGAAAGCCCGCGACTGGCACTGGCCGTCATCAGGTCCACATACCGCTTGGTTATACTGATAGCTTTAGCCAGTGATCGCGACATGCAAAAACTCAGATGGATGCTGTTTGGCTCAGGGCTAACATTGGTAGCGCTGGGCCTCTTCCTGTGGTTTGACAATGAGCAGATGTCTCCATTGATACAATCCACTCACACGCCCCCACCTGTCAAAAATCCAGGCAGCCTTTACGCTACGGTACAATCGCAACAGATGCCACTTACCGCTACAGGTGATTTCGCTCAGGTAGAAGGCATCATTCACGAACGCTGTACGGTCTGTCATTCCAGTCAACCCACCAGTCCCTTGTTTAGTGAGGCACCGGCTGCGGTTCTATTGGATACGCCTGATCAGATCCGGCAAATGGCCCCGCGAATCAAGCAGCAAGCCATAGATTCCAATGCCATGCCTTTAGGCAATGTCACGCAGATGACCCAGTCCGAGCGAGACCTCATAGGACGCTGGATTTCAACGCTTAATGGCGGCCGCTGAAGCTATCAGAAACTTTCCAGCCCTCGACGCAACTGCTTCTTGAGCAAACGGGCACTGTCCAGGCAAACAAGCAGTACGGCAATCCAGATCGGTCCGTATGTCCAGAGCTGGGAAGAGACAAATGCTTCGTCCAGCAGCAGGATCGCGACAAACACAAGCAGGGCCGGCTCGATGTAGCTTAGGATACCAAACAGCCCCATTGGCAACAGTCGGCTTGCAGCCATCATGGCGCCGAAGGCCACCGCGCTTAACAAGCCAAGCCCCGGTAGAAGGATCCACAAGCTCGGCGCCACCTGCAGAGCCGAGGCAGGACTAAAGAAATAGAGCAGCACGATAGCCAAAGGCGCCATGCACAGCATTTCTAGAATAAAGCCGGACAGCGCATCAATTTTCATCCAGCGCCGCAACATGAAATAAGGTGGATAACCCAGAGCCGACACCAGCGTAACCCAGGAAAACGCCCCAGTAGCCCACCACTCATGAATGACGCCGATCAAGGCGAAGACTACAGCGACCCGATATAACGGCCTCATCTCTTCGCCGTAAAACATGCGGCCGACTATGACCATCACCAGAGGCAACAGGAAATAGCCCAGTGTTATATCCAGGGTATGCCCTGTCATCGTTGCCCAGACAAATACCCCCCATTGCGACCCAACCAGTAAGGTGCTGCCTATTAGAGCCAAAATCAGCCGAGGCTCACGAAGCAATCGAGCAAGCGCCTGTCGCAGCATAGCGCCCTGTCGTGTCAGTACCAGAAGCAGCAATACCATGGGAATCGACCAGAGAATGCGTTGCGTCAGCACCTGAACACCGTCCAATGGCTCCAGATAATTGAAGTACACCGGCATCACAGCGAACAGTACAGAAGAAAGCACCGACAGCGCCATACCCCGGCCAGATAGAGTCATGCGAATGCCCTGCGTCCCAAACGATTAATCATCAAAGAGGCCACGATAACCCCACCACCCAATAGCAACCGAACAAGATCCACATCTCGATTCCAGATAAGGATATTCACGATTAGACCGGCAGGTACATGCAGTTCGTTCAAAATTGCCAGTGTTCCGCCGTTGACCCGGGTTGAGCCGATCGTCCACCAGTACATGCCCAGCGCCGTGGCAAACAGTCCCATCCAGATCAGTACGCCCCACTGTACGGCTGTTTGGGGCATACGCTCCAGGTTGCCAAACAATAGAAATGACGGCAGCGCGATCAGTAAGGCGCCTAGGAAAAAGTATCCAAAACGGTGATACAGCGGGATATCCGAGGGATGACACTGTACCAGGTACTTACACAATACCTGTCCTGCCGCGAAGGTCAGATTGGCCAGCTGCAACAACAGAAATCCTGACAGATACTCACCTTCGAGCCGCTCCAAGCGAATCACGACGGCCCCTAGAACCGCCACCACAGCGGCGACCAATGACCACGGATTGAAGCGGCGACACACCACATCATCCAAAAGCGTCACATAAATAGGCGTCAGTACGGTAAAAAGGAGTACTTCCGGTACCGTCAGAACTGCAAAGCTTCGGTATAGGCACAGGTATGTAATGCCGAATTGAAAGGCACCCGCCACCATCAAGCCTGCAATGAAGCGCGGCGCAACACCTCGCCACCGAGTAAACGGCAGAAACACAGCGGCGGCCAGCAATACTCTGATCAATACAGCAAAATCACTGTCGACCTTACCGGCCAGGTATTCCCCTATCAAGCTGAAGGAAAACGCCCAAAGTACAGTGACAGACAACAGATACGGCATAACGACCACTCAGCAAAAGGTGCGCGACAGTACCGCGCTTTTTAGCATCAGAAAAGTCTTCACCTCTTGATACTGAATCCACGAGACACCAGGAATAACCAATGCCCAGACGAAAAAAAGCCTCCCGAAGGAGGCTCAATCCAAAGGTAAACGCCTGAACTTAGAGTGCTTCGGCCAATTGAGCCTTCGCCAGTTCCAGTCCCTTGGCCATTGCTTCTGGCCCCATCGCAACGCCCTCCACATGGATAAACGTCACGTCAGTAATGCCAATGAAGCCCAGCACCTGCCGCAGGTAAGGCTCCTGATGATCAAAAGTATTTGCAGGGCTTCCGGTGTAAACACCACCACGCGCCGTCAGAATATATGCGCGCTTGCCTTCAAGAAGCCCTTGGGGCCCCTGCTCAGTGTACTTGAACGTCACACCTGCACGTAGTACATGATCCAGCCAAGCCTTCAGGGTACTAGGGATAGCAAAGTTATACATGGGTGCGGCCAGTACGAGAACATCGGCTGCCAACAGCTCTTGGGTCAGCTCGTTCGAACGTGCAAGAGCTGCTTTTTGTGCCTCGGAATGTGTCTCGGCTGGGCTCATCCAACCTGCCAGAAGGTTTTCATCCAGGTGAGGAATAACATCAACGGCAACATCCCGTACCGAGATTTTGTCTTCTGGATGTTTATGCTGCCACGCTTCGATGAACTCAGCGGTAATCTGACGAGAAATCGAACCTTCTTTACGAGCACTGCTTTCAATCACGAGAACCTGAGACATTATGCTGGCGTCCTTTGTAATGGGAGAATGAGCACAGCCTAATAACAATTAAGTTGATATAGAAACGGAATTTATAGCTAATACCAATCAACTTTATTGATATAACAGTGTCTTATCATGGCGTTTACGCTGCCCGATTCGCTAAGGAATAGGTATGAAGGCTCCTCGAGTTACGCTAGACCAATGGCGCACCTTACAGTCAGTGGTTGACCACGGCGGTTTTGCACAAGCTGCCGAGGTACTACATCGCTCTCAGTCATCCATCAGTTATACCGTCGCGCGCATGCAGGAGCAGCTAGGCGTTCCGCTGTTACGCATCGAGGGACGCAAGGCAGTACTAACAGAAGCCGGAAACGTCTTGCTAAGGCGCTCGCGCCAACTGGTTAAACAGGCCAGCCAGCTGGAAGAGCTTGCCCACCATATGGAGCAAGGCTGGGAAGCAGAGGTACGCCTGGTAGTCGATGCAGCCTACCCTACTTCCCGTTTGGTCAGCGCACTGACCGAATTCATGCCACAAAGCCGTGGATGCCGGGTTCGCCTGAGGGAAGAGGTACTGTCTGGTGTAGAGGAAGCCTTACTTGAAGGCATGGCCGATCTTGCTATCAGCGGTCTGAATATTGCGGCTCACCTAGGCGCAGGCTTGGGTACAGTCGAATTCGTCGCAGTCGCCCATCCAGATCATCATCTGCATCGACTGCAGCGTGAGCTGACGTTTCAGGACCTTGAGGCTCAGATGCAGATTGTCATACGAGATTCCGGTCGCACCCAACCACGAGACGCTGGCTGGCTGGGCGCGGAACAGCGCTGGACCGTTGGGAGCCTTGCTACAGCCGCCACCTTTGTCCGCAATGGGCTGGGGTTCGCCTGGCTACCTCGTCATTCTATCGAGCGCGAAATCAATGAAGGTACGCTAAAACCTCTTTCGCTGAGCCAAGGAGGTAACCGCTTCCATCCTTTTTATATGTATCAGAGTCGAGAGCGCCCGCTCGGTCCTGCCTCTCAGATACTGGTTGAATTGATCAAGAAACAAGGTACAGGGCATGGCTAGTCTTGATAAGTGCCATGCAAACCGCGCTACGCTCATACATAACCAACCCTAACCCCAAAAGGAGCGCTTATGCTCAAAGCTTTCTTTACTGCCGCCACGCTTGTGCTGGCTTCTTCTGCCTGGGCTGCCGAAAATCCTCATGTCGTGCTGACCACCAACCAGGGCGAAATTGAACTGGAACTGGATGCACAAAAAGCGCCTGTCAGCGTACAGAATTTTCTTTCTTACGTAGATTCAGGTTTTTACAAAGGCACCATCTTCCATCGCGTCATTCTAGGCTTCATGATCCAGGGCGGCGGATTTACCCAGGACATGCAGCAAAAAGACACACAAGCCCCTATTCGCAATGAAGCGGACAATGGGCTTAAAAACACACGCGGTACCGTATCCATGGCACGCACCGCAGCGGTCAATTCGGCAACCAGCCAGTTTTTCATCAACGTCTCAGACAATGCCTTTCTTGATCATGGCCAGCGGGATTTTGGTTATGCCGTCTTCGCAAAAGTTACTCGCGGCATGGACGTAGTAGATAAGATCGCCGGTGTCTCGACTGTTAGCAAAGGCATGTTCCAGAACGTTCCACGCGAACCGATTTTGATCCTCGCGGCCAAAAGATCATAAGCCTGCTTCCGATTAAAGTGTGACTGCTTATTCTGCTGACAGGCAGTCACACGCCTCTGAGGATCAGGCTTAAGACAGCGCGGCTTCCTGCCGCATACACTGAACGGCAACGAGAGCGCATATGGTTTTTCGCCTGTTTGAAACTATTATTGATCCCTTCAAGCCTGCCTCCGACGAAACACCTCCCAGCAACGTGATGCGGTTCTACATCCACTACCTTAAACAGGCCTGGCCTGCTTTTCTCTTTCTATTGGTAGTGGGCCTGGTAGGTTCCCTTATCGAGGTCGCACTCTTCAGCTTCCTGGGTCGAATCGTCGACTTGGCACAGAGTTCTGTTAACAGCACGGTTTTCTTTCGGGAGCATGGCCATGAACTAATCTGGATGGCAGTAGTTACACTCTTGTTGCGTCCACTTTTTATCAGCCTGCATGACCTGCTGGTCCATCAAACCATTACTCCTAGCCTGACTACACTGATTCGTTGGCAAAATCATCGCTATGTCTTGAAGCAGAGCCTCAGCTTCTTCCATAACGATTTTGCAGGTCGTATTGCCAACCGTATTATGCAAACCGGAGCATCGCTACGGGACTCCGCTGTCCAGGCAGTGGATGCCATCTGGCATGTACTTATCTATGCCGGCAGCGCCCTGGTTCTTTTTGCCCAGGCTGACGTCTGGCTTATGGTTCCCCTGATTATTTGGATCATCGCGTACATCCTTACCCTCTGGTACTTCGTACCCAAGACCAAGGAGCGATCCGTCATCTCGTCCGAAGCACGCTCAAAACTGTCCGGACGGATTGTTGATGGCTACACAAACATCATGACGCTCAAACTCTTTGCTCATACTCGGCAAGAGGAAGACTACGCTCATGAAGCCATGGCAGAACAAACAGAAAAAGCTCGCTATGCGTCACGTCTGATTACCGCTATGGGTGTCACTATTTCCCTGTTGAACGGCTTCCTGATCGCCGGAACGACGGGACTTGCCCTGTGGCTTTGGCATAAAGGTCTTATCTCAATCGGAGCGATCGCTCTTTCTACAGGACTTGTCATCCGTATCAACAATATGTCCGGCTGGATCATGTGGGTAGTCAATGGCATCTTCGAAAACATTGGTATGGTTCAGGATGGCCTGGAAACTATTTCCCGCCCCCGCACCGTCATTGATCAAAGCAGTGCCAAACCACTTGAGATTGAGCGAGGCGGAATCCGCTTTCAAGAGATTGCCTTTCACTATGGCAAAACCCGTGGCGTTATCGAAAACCTTAATCTGGACGTAAAGCCCGGAGAGAAAATAGGCCTTGTCGGACCCTCTGGCGCAGGGAAATCCACGCTAGTTAACGTCCTGCTTCGCCTGTATGACTTGGAAAAAGGGCAAATCTTGATTGATGGCCAGGATATTGCTCACGTCACTCAGGAAAGCCTTCGCAGCAACATAGGCGTCGTAACTCAAGACACATCACTACTGCATCGCTCGATTCGCGAGAACCTGACGTATGGCCGACCCAATGCAACAGACGAAGAAATTCAAGCAGCCGTACATAAGGCTAGAGCAGATGAATTCATTCCATTACTGACTGATGCGCAAGGACGAACCGGGCTCGATGCGCAAGTAGGCGAGCGTGGGGTCAAGTTGTCCGGCGGGCAACGCCAGCGTATTGCGATTGCACGCACCCTACTCAAGGACGCGCCTATTCTTCTGCTGGATGAGGCAACATCAGCACTGGACTCAGAGGTCGAGGCTGCCATTCAGGAAAGTCTCGAAACGCTTATGAAAGGCAAGACTGTGATAGCCATCGCTCACCGTCTCTCTACCATCGCACGTATGGACCGACTTGTTGTGATGGATAAAGGCCAGATCGTTGAAACTGGCTCCCATGAAGAATTGATTGCTCAAGGAGGGTTATATGCCCGTCTATGGCATCATCAGACGGGCGGATTCGTAGGAGAAAGCTGAGGCTATTTCAAAAGAGCTGTTTGGCAATATTGGTCAAGCAGCTTTTTTTGGTTTTCAATATCCAAGCCAGGATAGAAACCCTGAATCTTCTGAAAACCACCAAACCACCATTGCTTTTCAGTCACGCACTCATAAACAGGGCATTGCTCGCTACGGGCGGCACAGTCCTGGTAGTACGTAAGCATTTGGCTTTTGTCAGCGCTGCCTTGAAAACTTCCCTTGCGGTCCCTCAAGGAAAAGAAGTCAATAAAGGCTGGACCGCTGTAATGTCTGACCTGCACTTCAAGCGCGGATGGGTAAAAAATCACCAGCAATACGTTAAAAAGCAGCCACATAATCAGCGCTGTAACGGGTACAGGCAGTCGTGCGCGATAACGCCCTCCCGCCTTTATGAAAGCAGCAGTGACTGCAGTTGTAAGTGCCAAGGCGAACAATAACGATGTCAGGCCATTGACAACATATCCATGTGTACCCGCCTCCAGTCCATTGGGTAGCGACATTGAGTCATAACCAATATGTATCAGCTCCCATCCGAGCTGATTACCAAGTACAGCGAGCATTACCAGCACTGCAGCAATTCCAATAAGCACCCAAAAAGTGAGCTTGGTTGGCGATTCCGTTGATACGTTCTTTGCCACGGGACCCCTCATACATGATTAAAGCCGCGAGCCTGCCTTGCTTGCTATCACAGCGCAACGACTTTCAGCGAGTACCAAATGCCCATAATTGTTAATCATAAAAAAATGCTTGATTAGAAACCGCTTTTGCTTCAACCAAGAGCATCTTCACAGGTTGCTTCTCCCTCTATTCACGCCTCTACAGCCCGCTCGTATTCGTCTAACATGAATCATGTGATCTTCAGGTACACCTTACCGATAAGCGCAGTCAGTCGGCGAAGTGGGATATAAAACATGAGAAGTCGAAAAAATTATGACGAAACTGTTAAACTCCGCGCCCATCAGAACCGCATGTCGCGGTAGTTCGAGCTGATCACGTGGAAATTTTTAAAGAATTCACCTTCGAAGCAGCCCATTTCCTACCTAATGTTCCAGAAGGACATAAGTGTGGGCGCCTACATGGGCACTCCTTCAAAGTAGCCATCTATCTTGAAGGGCCGGTTGATCCCCACACAGGCTGGCTACGGGATTTTGCTGATATCAAAGCGATCTTCAAGCCTATCTATGAGAGACTCGATCACTACTATCTGAACGATATTCAGGGTTTAGAGAACCCGACCAGTGAAAATCTGGCAATCTGGATTTGGCGTGAACTGAAACCACAGTTACCCGAACTCTCTCGGGTCCGTGTTCACGAGACCTGCACAAGCGGCTGCGAATACCGCGGCGACTGAATATTACCCATTTATTACACAAAGGGTCAGTTGTCTGGCTGCTTTCTGACATAATTGCTGCCTTTCAACTGTCGATGAAACGATATGTTCGATCTCTTCAGCGGGCTAGATGTCTGGGTAGGCATTAGTCTGGTTCTTGCCTTGGCTTTCGTGCTGACATTTGAATTCATTAACGGTTTTCATGACACCGCAAATGCTGTCGCAACCGTCATTTACACCAAGGCAATGCCACCTCATTTAGCGGTTATGTTCTCAGGTATATTCAATTTCCTGGGCGTTCTGTTTGGTGGTGTTGGTGTTGCCTATGCCATTGTTCACCTCTTGCCAGTCGATTTACTCATTAATGTGAACACAGGTCATGGCCTCGCGATGGTCTTTTCGCTTTTGGCTGCTGCCATTACCTGGAACCTAGGCACTTGGTATTTCGGTATACCAGCTTCTAGCTCTCACACTCTGATTGGCTCAATTTTGGGTGTTGGCCTTACTAACTCCCTTATCACAGGTATCCCCTTAAGCGAGGGCGTTAACTGGCAGAAGGTAATTGATATCGGCCTTTCGCTTATTGCCTCTCCAATAGCGGGTTTTGTACTGGCAGGCGCTATTCTTATAGGTCTAAAGCGCTGGCGCCCCCGTTCCAAAATGCATAAGACACCTGAGCAACGCCGCGAAATAGACTCAAAAAAGCATCCACCTTTCTGGAACCGTTTGATGCTAGTCATCTCGGCCATGGGTATGAGCTTCGTGCACGGCTCCAATGACGGCCAAAAAGGGATTGGCCTCATCATGCTGGTACTCATAGGCATCGTGCCAGGTAAGTTCGTCTTGGATCTGACTAGCACCACCTATCAGATTGAACGCACCCGTGATGCGGCTATTCACTTGGGTCAGTTCTACGAGCGTCAATCGAGTGTTCTGAAGGAGTACTTGGATTACACAACTGGCAATCGGGATCTTCCTGAAGAGTTCAGCTGTGAAACCAGGCTTACAATTCCTACACTTAATGCGTTGTTAAGCAATCTGAATGGTGTGACCGACTATCGCGCCATGACCGTGGATCAGCGGACCCAAGTACGCCGCTATTTGCTTTGCCTGGACGATTCCGCAAAGAAAATTAGCAAGCTTCCCGTTCTGGAAGGCCGCGATGTTGAAGATCTGAACAGGCTGCGTAAAGACCTTACCAGCACAACAGAATATGCTCCCTACTGGGTGATCATCGCAGTAGCATTGGCTCTAGGGATCGGAACCATGGTCGGTTGGAAGCGAGTGGTACTGACAGTAGGTGAAAAGATAGGCCGGCAAGGAATGACGTATGCACAAGGTGTCAGCGCGCAGTTTACTGCCGTAATCGCCATCGGCGCCGCGAACATTTATAGTCTGCCCGTATCCACTACACACGTTCTATCTTCTGGTGTAGCAGGCACAATGATCGCCAACCGCAGCGGTCTGCAGGGCGGTACGGTACGTAATATCCTATTAGCTTGGGTACTAACTCTACCCGCCTCGATGCTGCTTTCAGCTGCCCTTTTCTGGTTGTCCAACCAGTTTATTGGGTAAGATCCTAGCCTGGTAGCTAACTAGCTATGATTGCTAGTTAGCTACTCGCCCCAGACGACTACTCGTCGAATTCCTGTAGAAGCTCTAAACATCTCTTGCTTTAGCGAGTCTGTATAGGTATAGCCCCTTAAGGGATATCAATACGCTTGAGCAGTATGGTGATGCCATGAGCCCAGCAGTCTATATAGTATTATTGATTATCGGATGGCTCGCATTAGCCGGTACGATGTTATGGGCAATGCTTAGAATAAGCCGATCTCCACGGCATCATAGACATTCGCACTCTGAAACAGACAAGCCGGTTACAGTAAAGCCCACTGGCTCGGAACCTCCGCAGCATCTTTTAAACCTATCTCATAAGGCTCGCTCCTTCCACGCCTGAGTAGCTAATAAAAAACCGATCTATGAAAGGTCGGTTTTTTATTTGTCTTTTGCTATATCGAACTGACCAACAAGGGCACTACTTCCGTATTGCTCTCGAACTCTCGTTCAATCATCTTTTTCAAAGTCGATAACGAATCCTGAGATGCTGGCTTTTCAAAAAGTTTTACGTGAGAAGTGATAAGGCCATTTAGCCAAGCGGCTAATTGCTCAGCAATTGTCTCCTTAGCATCACCTTTGACTTGAAAGGCAAAGCCAGGAACTTCCCCAATAACAAAACCAGAACCAATAGCAGCAAACATAAATCCACCTCACTCAATGCTTGTATCTAGTTGAGTGAGCAAGCGAGAGGGAGTTCGTGACTGTTTATCGGGAAAGAGCTTTTTCCTAAAAAGAAGAGGCCTAGCCTCAGTAAGCAGACAGGCGGAAGCAAATAAGCAGCTCTTGTAGGCCACGCAGGAAAGGAAAGCCCATCGCCTTTATTTCTGCCGCAAAAGCAAAACCCCCGGG
>NZ_DEYV01000040.1:0-142109 GCF_002364655.1 Pseudomonas sp. UBA3149 | reverse complement strand
TTCAATAGCGGCGTTGAGCGCCAGCAGGTTGGTTTGTTCAGCCACGGCGCGGATCACATCCAGAACCTTGCTGATATTAAGGGCCTGCTCGGCAAGCTCCTCGGCACTTTGAGAAGCGCCCAAGACATCGCTGGTGAGTGCCTCAATGGAGGCAATGGCATCGCTTAGTTGTGCACGGCCCTGTTGAGCTGAATGACTGGACGCCTGTGATGCTTCAGAGGTGCTGACCGCGTTACTGGCAACGCCTTCTACGGCAGACGTCATTTCGTTCACAGCGGTAGCCGCCTGCTCGATCTCATCATTCTGGCGCTGCAGACCACGCGTGGATTCCTCCATGACTGCACTCATCTCATCGGCAGAGGACGATAGCTGAGTAGCCGAGTCGCTGATCTGGCCGATGGTCTGGCGAAGACTGACTTGCATGCTCCCCAGTGCGTGCAATAATTCGGCAGCTTCGTCTTTGCCTTCGGCTTTTACATCCTGACTAAGATCGCCACCCGCGATCTGCTTGGCAACAGTAACTGCCTGACCAATCGGCTTGACGATACTGGCAGTTAGCAACAGTGCCAGAACAATCGTGACGATTACTCCCAGTACGATAATAACAACAACGATCATTTGGGCCTGCTGATAGCTTTCAGCTGCAGCCTGACCGGCTATGGTAGCCGATTCTTGATTGATCTTTTGCAGCAGTAAATTCTGGTCGTTAACGATGATGCCACGGGGTGCCAGTTCAGTATTGATCAACTTGTTGGCTGAGGGTACGTCTTCCTTGGCTACGAACATCTGAACAGTTGCCAGGATATTCATGTACTCCTGAAACGTCGTTTTAAGCGTATTGACTGCCTTGCGCTCCTGGTCATTGGACAGGAGGGTTTCGTACTTCTGGAATGAGTCCTTGATCTTCTCGCTCAGCGTGGCGATGGTCTGGTTGCTCTTGGCTTGAACGGCTTTATCCGGGTTCGCTACCAGACGCAATACTTCGACCCGAAGGCGAGTGATGTTCAACGCAATCTCATCGGCCGTTGCAAGGCTCGGCATGGAATTGTTTTCGATGACTTGTCCCGCGTGGCGGATCTCAGCCATTTGTATCAGGTTGGAAATGCCAAGGATGATCAGTAGCACGGCTACTGCTCCAAAGCTCAAGAGGGTCCGGTAAGAGATCTTCAAATGTCTGAACATGATCGGTCCTGTTAGAAAAATAAGGGCAGGCGATCCTTCGCTCTGTAAGGGATGCCTGCATATCGGACGCGATCGGGAATGCTTAAGGGTAGCCATCAGCAAAAGGCTAAACGCTTGCAGCCTGACAGGAAAAGACCAGGGCCGCCGAAGATAGCTGAGACAGGATCAGTGTTTGCTCAGGACGTGCTGTACCAGAGCCTTGTGAGCGGCTTCGTCCTTTCGGTCGGACAGCAGCTGTACAACCGCAACCCGCGCATCTGCCTCGGCAATAAAGGCGGTGCTGCGCATGGGCGTGCCGTTCATGACTGACGTGGTTTCCAGTTGCTGAAGGGTCAGGCCGTCGCGCTTTAGGGTCTTTTCCTTTAGCACTTTGAATTTGCTGCCGCTCAGTTTTTGCCGTGCATAGAATGCGGCTTTGGCCTTGGCAAGCACGACTCGGTTGCTGGCGCTTTTATCTTCTGGCACCGGCGTTTCAGAGGTAACGATCAACTGTTGGCTGGCCCTGTTGATATACAGTTTGCCGCGTGCTGACGGATCTTCGGCAGTTGTGCCGGGCGGCAGGGGACTGACATCGAACCCCTCGGGTAATGCCAGCACTAGCTGATGGTTCAGCAGGGAGATGGAGTGGCTATTGGCTGTCTGGGTGGTTTCGGCCTTGCTGGCAGCCTGGACCGGTAGAGTGACAAGGCCGAATACAAGGGCAGCCGAAGCCAGGGCCATTTTCAGGCTGTTGTTGTTCATGTCAGATCCTTGAATGGATTGCGTTGAGTCCTTTGGGTGCCGAAAGGCTTGGCAGCCAGGGCCCAACGACTGGCCGGATTATTTCATAGCGACAAGCCTGCATTGCGCTGCGCTTTCCTGAAGCGTGCAGTGCTTGGCAGTTGAAAATGCAACGGTTTTTGACTGAACAAAAGAAACCCCGCCGAAGCGGGGTTCTTAAAACAGAGTAGTCAATCAGCCATCGGCACCCACTTGACGCAGGTGCGGTGCGGGCTGCTCCTCGCCCAGGTTGGCCAGTAGGCGTTCGCTGTACCAGTCAATGAAATTAATGACGCCAAATTCATAGGTCTGTGAATACGGGCCGGGCTGGTAGGCCTTGGAATTGATGCCGCGCTGATTTTCCTCGGCAAGCATTCGGTCCTGCTGGTTAGTGGCATCCCAAACCTTGCGCAGATTTTCTACCTCATAATCGACGCCCTCTACTGCATCCTTGTGCACCAGCCACTTGGTGGTAACCACGGTCTGTTGGGCGCTGATTGGCCAGACAGTGAACACAATCAGGTGATCCCCCATGGCGTGGTTCCAGGAGTGCGGTAGGTGCAGGATGCGCATGGAGCCCAACTCCGGGTTCTTGATACGCCCCATCAGCTTCTTGCAGCCGGGCTTGCCATCCAGCGTCATGGAAGCCGTGCCCTTGAGTAGCGGCATGCGCACAATGCGGTTACGCAGGCCAAAGCTGGCGTGGGCATACGGGATCTGCTCGGCCTCCCAGGCGGCGGCGCTTTCGGCAACGTGATCCTTGAAGGCCTGGTTGGCACGTGGATCGGTTACATCGTCCCATTCCAGGAGTGTCTTGAGCAGCTCTGGGTGTGAGCCGTTACAGTGGTAGCACTCGCGGTTGTTTTCAAGCACCAGCTTCCAGTTGGCGGCTTCCATCAGGTCCGTACGGGCTACGACCTTGGTGTTTTCCATGTCGTACGGCTCCATGTAATGGTCGAGCGTACGCAGGAAGTCATCGATAGCGGGAGGCTCGTCGGCCAGGCAGATAAAGATGTATCCGCCCGCCGTTTTCACATGCACCGGCTTCAGGTTGAAGTCCGCCATGTTGAAGTCAGCACCCATTTCGGTACCGGCAAACAGCAGGCGGCCGTCCAGCTCGTAGGTCCATTGATGATAGGGGCAGACCAGCTTGGCCACCTTGCCTTTCTCGCTGACGCACAGGCGAGAACCGCGGTGCCGACACACGTTATGAAAAGCGTGTACCTTGCCTTCAGCACCACGCACCACCATGACGGGGTTATCGCCAATCTGCAGCGTGAGGAAATTGCCTTTGGCAGGAATTTCACTCGTCATTCCGGCAATCAGCCACTCCTTGCCAAAGATCTCCTGCATGTCGATCTGGAACAGACGCTCATCGTTATAGAACGGCTGTGGCATCGAGTAAGTTCGCTCACGGGTACGCAGCATCTCTGCGGTGGCCTTGCGGGCCGACTCCAGCGGATCGCCCAGACTCAAAGGGTAGGTGACGTCCATCGGTATCCTCATGCGGCGGCATACAGGTGCGCCGGTGAAAAAGTGGCTGATAGGGTTGTGATGCAAGGCGTTTGGACAGCTTGTTCAAGACTGCCCGTGTGGTTGGTGAAATCAGTGTGGGGCTGCGTCTGGATGGGGCCTTATCCACGCGCGACATGGTCGAATCATTTCCCGACGCGGCAAGTCCCGTGGACGCTGGGCTGGTCGCTCTAAGCATGCCGATGTCGTTGGCAGGTAAATGCCGACGAAAGGGCCTCTCCACAATCGCCCCATCACCGCCTGAAGATGCGGCGGGTCTCAACGCGTGAGGGCACGTGCATGAACAGCTTTCTGAATCCGGTTACTACGCAGACCTGGGCCAATGGTCGCCATGCGGTACGTTGCGTCAAGGCGATTCAGGAAACCTGGGATGTACGAACCTTCTGCTTCATGGCGGACGTACCCCTGATGTACTTTTTCAAACCCGGTCAGTTCGTGACGCTGGAGCTTGAGATCGAGGGGCAGCAGGTGATGCGTTCATACACAATCTCCAGCTCGCCCTCCGTGCCCTACAGCTTCTCGATCACGGTCAAGCGTGTCCCGGGTGGCAAGGTATCGAACTGGCTGCATGACAACCTGCGTGAAGGGCAGGAGCTTGCGGTGCATGGGCCGGTGGGGCTGTTCAATGCCATTGACTACCCGTCCGACAAGGTCCTGCTGCTCTCCGGTGGCGTAGGTATCACACCGGTGATGTCCATGGCCCGCTGGTTCTTCGACACGAACGCTAACGTGGACATGGTGTTTGTACACAGTGCCCGCACGCCAAAGGACATCATCTATCACCGCGAGCTGGAGCACATGGCGTCTCGGGTCTCTAACTTCTCGCTGCATCTCGTGTGCGAGCGGAGTGATCTTGGGGAGGCCTGGGCGGGATATCGCGGTTTCTTTGATCGGCGCATGCTGGAATTAATGGCGCCGGATTTTCGTGATCGCGAGGTGTTCTGCTGTGGCCCGACACCTTATATGAATGCTGTGAAAACCATGCTGCGCGAGCTGGGCTACGATATGGCCCGTTATCACGAGGAGTCCTTTGGCGCGACGCCTGCGGATGTCAAGGAAGAGGTTCTCGAACAGGCCGGTCTTGCGGCCGACACACCGCCGGTTCCGCTGGCGGATCAGTGCGAGGTGTTATTTGCGGGCAGCGGCATGAGTGTACGTGTTGGACCAGGTGAGACTGTGCACGGAGCGGCTGCCAAGCTGGGCCTGCATATTCCAAAGGCATGCGGCATGGGCATCTGCGGCACCTGCAAGGTACTCAAGACCCGTGGTTCGGTTGTCATGGAGCACAACGGCGGCATTACCGAAGAGGACGAGGCCGAAGGTTACATCCTGTCCTGCTGCAGCGTTCCGCAAGGGGACGTTGAAATCGATTTCTAAATATCCTGCAGCGGACATGCCTGTTTGGGCGTGTCCATCACCGTTTCCTTTTCCCGTCTGATATTACCGCAGCGGCACAATGCCCCTATTTTTCATAGGGGCTATTCCTGCTCTAATACCGCCAGGCACTGAGACAGCTGCTAAGGTAAGGTAGAAGATCGCAGCATTGTGTGATCAGATCGCTACAGCATCGCTCCTTTCTGATCGAGGGCGTCAAAATGGATGTCAGAACGCTGCGCAACCTGACGCGGGTAGCGCGTACAGGCTCTCTGTCTGCCGCGTCAGATGAGGCCTGCCTGACCGTGCAGGCCCTGGCGGCGCAATTGAACAAGGCGGAAGACCAGTTCGGGTTCAGGATTTTCAAGCGATCCAACAAGGGATTGCTCCTGACCGAGCGTGGTCATGCGCTCATGCCTTATATCGAGAAGGTGGTGGAGTCCGCCCGGCAACTGGACAGCAAGGCTGCCGAGTTGAGCCAAGCCACGCCACGGCTGCTGCGGGCCGCACTGAACAGCACGCTACCGGCCGATATCAACCAGTGCATCGTCAAGCGGATGATGCAGGTCTTCAGCGATTATCACCTGGAGTTCAGCTTTGCCGAGTCCATCGAGAACCTCAGCAAGCTGCGTAACGACAATATCGACCTTGCGGTACTGATCGGACCACCGCAAGCCGATCTGGCCAGCCTTGAGCTGGCTGATCTTCATATTGATGTCGTAGGTGCTTACCACGGTGCCGATGCAGAGGCGTACAGCGACCTGAGTGACAAGCTGCTTGTTAGGCCGACCAGCGACTGCCCTTATTCCACCAGTTTCGAGCGGTTTCTAGACAGTGGTCAGACGGTGAGCCAATGGGGGCATCGCATGATCTATTCGGGTAGCGAAACCCTAACCGTCTCGCTGATCAAACAACTCGATGGCTTGGGCGTCGTTTCACGGGCGGCGGCTTGCAAGCATGGATTGTCCATCGTACCGGGGTTTGAGGATTCGCTGCCGGTACGCCTGGTCGTCAACAATGTCGACTTGCCTATTCGTGCCCTGGAGCAGCTGACCCGTCCCTTACAGCACTCGCCCCAGCGCAATATACGACAACAGGCCTACCGCCACACTGAGGAGCAGGTTCTTACTGAAATAAGCGCATAACAGCGTCGGTATGGCAGCAACGAATTCGGGCCGCATGAGGTTCACATGCTTTTCCGTCACCACCAGTGGTGTGAGGGTAATGGCGGCGACGATGCAGACCGGCAGAAACTCAAGCGTTCGCGTCAGGAATCCTGGCCAGCGCTCGGTACTGAGCTGCATCGGTAGCACCCGTGGTAGCAGTGTCACCACGGTCATCAGGACGATTATCAAGATCAGGAACGTTTCTTGAGACATACGCCTACCCAGCAGCCAAAGAACGTGGCGATAAAGACATTCAGGGCGGACTCGAATAGCAGGTTCAGCACACCCATGCAGGCCACCGCCGCCAGAGCAGCCACCAGCTTGCCCTTGGAATCACAAAGCGAGACCAGCACGTACAGCATCATGGCGGTCAAGGCATAGTCGAGCTTGTACTGGATCAGGTGGGCAGTGTAGGTCGAGCTGAGAGCACCCAGCAGCGCGCCCAGCACCCAGGCACTGTGACAGAAGAGGTTGAACGAGATCAGGTAACGGGCATTGACCGCACCGCCTTTCTGCAACTTGCTGCTGTGAAAGGCAAAGGACTCGTCCGTCAGCTCCGCCGCATACACCCACCGTTCCAGACGGCTCAGGCCTGTCGTGCGCAGGGCTCTGGACATGTACATCGACATCAGCATGTGACGGGCGTTGATCAGAAAGGTGGTCATCACAATAGTGATGATCGAGGCGTTCGCCGTCATCAGTGCCAGAGCGGCGAACTGCGAGGCGCCGGCATAGACGAACAAGCACATGGCGACCGGTAACCAGAGCGGATAGCCTGCATTCACGGCCATCAGGCCGAAAACGAATGAGACCGTAAAATAGCCAGCGACGACCGGACTGGCCTCGCTGAAGGTGCGTAGCTCAGGAGCTTTCCGGGTTAAAACACGCGTATTCACGCCATCCTCTCATTGCCGGGCTGAAATCGGACCGTTCATAGGTTTACCGCACAATGTCATGGGCCGTCCCGGGTTTGGAGAAAGAGATGGCGATGATCTGACGGAATGCCGGGCGCTTTGGGTCCTTCGTGGACGCAGGCGTCACGTAATGACGCATCTCCCGGTCCAGGAAAAACGTCGTGTCCAGGATGTGCTCGTAAGTCAGCGCGGCGAGCAGCTCCTCCTGCACGTTATATAGCCGGCTTTCAGCACCTGCAATGTTATGCCGACCCCAGAAATGCATTGCGCTGAAGGGGTAGCCGTCGCAGTGAATTCCCTCAGGCGTGATTTCGACCTGCTGGCCGGGGTTGATCTCGATCCGAATCTGATGAATCTGGCACTGCCACATGTCGTTATGCAGGTGCGCTGGCAATACGCTTTTATACACCTCGAAATCCAGGGCGATCAGGCTGCGAAGAACAGGGGAGGCGATCACTTCATCGGAGAAGTCCTGAAAGTGCCGCTCCATGCCGCCTACATAGCGATTGTTAGCCAAGGATTGTACATAGGGGCGATGTTCGAGCTGGCGCAGCTCCTGATTGACGGGGTGATATTCGAAATCGCTGTAGCGTCTGAACCGTGCGCCCGACTCGGCCTGGCCATAATAACTGTCGCGCTCCATAGCTTCCCAGCTATGGGTCAGCCGGACGAATTCGTCAAAGTTGCCCGTCAGGCTGAAGTCCGCGCCTCTCACATTGGCAAACTTGTTTTGACGCAGGGCGTCACCAACCGCCTTGTTGAGAACAATCATGATCGTCTCCGCTCCATTGAACGATCCACTCTAAGCGCTGGGCAGATTTGCTCTATGAGAAATAATTTAAGGCATCTCAACGAAAGGTTGAGGTTGGCTGGGTGCCTGCTGCCGGCATGAGGTGCCCACGGTCCGATGGTCATTCATCGGGCGATCGGATGGCCATGTCAATTTGCTGCGGGTCTCGCCGATAAAGGTGTACAAGATGTGTCCTACCTGGGGCACGCCAGTTGCCAGATACCTGCCATGACCCTTTCTGCTCTCACATTTGATAGCGAGTTTCAGCTCCGTGGCCTCATCGATGCCATACAGGAATTCATTGTGCTCAAGGATGGGCAGGGACGATGGCTGATCACGAACAGGATCGTGATCGACACCTATCGCCTGCAAGGCGTTGACTATGTGGGCAAGACCGACATGGAGCTGGCGCTGATTCGACCGGAGTTCCATGAGGCTTTTGTCTACAACGTGCAGACCGACGAGCAGGCCTGGCAAAAAGGCTCGGCGCTGCGTATCCAGAAATCTTTCATGGGGCTGGATGGCCGTCTCAACACGTGGGAAGTGATCAAGACACCCAGTTTCGATGAAGCGGGTAATCGCCACCAGCTTGTGATCGTCAGCCGCAATATTACCGAGCGTCGTGTGGCTGAGCAGGCACTGGAAGCCAGTGAACAGCGTTATCGGCTGATTGCTGACAACATGCTCGACATCATTGGTGTGTTCAAGCCGGAAGTAGGCATCGAATATGTTTCGCCTTCCTTTGAGCATGTCCTGGGGCATCGGGCGGCTATCTATCTGGGGCGTGACATGTTCGAACTGATCCACCCGGACGATATTGATCCCTTGCGCAGTGCGTTTCGAATGCTATTGGAGGATAGCGCCTCGCATACGACCGTCGAATGCCGCTGTTACCATGCCCAAGGGCACTGCATATGGTTCGAAACACATCTCTCCAGTACCTATACGAATGAGGGCATTCTGGATAATGTCGTTTTTGCCTGCCGTGATATCTCAGCACGTAAAGCCTACGATCAGCATCTTCAAACGCTGGCCTACCACGACCCTCTGGCGGGCGCGCCCAACAGACGCTTCCTCATGGACCAGATCCAGCTCATGATCGATCAGGCATCGGCCGATTCAAACTTTGCCGTCCTGTATCTGGATCTTGATCGATTCAAGCCTATCAATGACGAGTGGGGGCATGATGTGGGGGACGAGCTGCTGATTAGGTTCGCCAGCAGACTCAAGCAGAACCTGCGTGCCAACGACCTGTATGCCCGTATTGGCGGCGACGAGTTCGTGATCGTACTGGCCCAGGTAAACGAGGTTCAGGCGGTCACCATTGCCGAGCGGTTATGTCTGGCCTTGCAAGCGCCATGGATGCTGCCGTGTGGAGAGCTCAGGACCACTTCGTCCATTGGTGTGGCGCTTTACCCTGATGCCGGGCCGTCTGTGCACACCCTGCTGCGTCATGCTGACGAAGCCCTGTATGAGGCCAAGCGGGCAGGGCGAGCCTGTGTCATGGTCTACAACCGATAAAAGCAAAGCAAATACACAGGCGCCAGGTTTGGCAGGCGGGGCGGGGTATCAAGAAGAGGAGATAATGCAGGGGGGCAGGCATTGTCTGGCAAGGCCTGCCCCTGAACAGTCACGCGTCGCAGAGGGTGCGCATGCCGTTGACAGTCATCTCAAGGTGCTGCTCCAGACGCTCCAACTCAGCCTGCAGCGGCTCGGGGAACGGATGGCAGTCCAGTGCCTGGGTTACCAGGGTGCTTATCAGGACGAAGAAGGCGAGTACTTCTTCCGGATCGGAGCTGGCATTCAGGCGCGAATAGCGGGCCTGCTCCGAAGCATAATTGGTTTCAGCGACATCAAACTTGCGCAGTACAGCGCCCAGCCACTGGGTCGAATGCACACAAAACGGCGTGCCCCGATAGGCTTGCGGCTGGCGTTGTTCGTAATGCTTTTGAGTGTTGTGTGTATTCATGATCTGTATTTGCTTCTAAGGGCTAACAAGGCTCAGCAAACTGGATGACGCAAACTAACTGGACGGTATTTACGGTCCGTCGAATTTCCTGCCACCTAAGGCTCATGCCTGAGCGTTTTCAGTTGGCTTCATCAGCTCAATCAGCTTGATCGTTGTATCGGCGCCCCTCACAAAAACATGAGTACGAAGGTGCAACGGGCAGACGGACGATCATCTGCTGCTAGCCTTGCCGATTGATGGCTATTTGCCAACAAGAAGCGGCGTAGGGTAGTGAAACGGTTGGCATCCTGCTACTGATTTCTGATCACGTTATGTGACCGCGGCAAGAAAAACAGGCTAAACGACTTGCATGGGTACGCGGGGATGGTAAGGCGAGGAAAAAGACTTTCTGGCGGGCAACAAAAAACCCGCCGAAGCGGGTTTTCTGGTTGACCTTACTCAACGTCCTGTCGAGCTGCCATCCTGGCCTGGTCATTCATCCTTGATCTACCTGAGCGCTTCCTGCGCTGCAGTCCGATAGGTGTAGATTACGCACCTTACGCATTCATACCTAGAGCCAATGACGCCTTGTGCGTGTAAGCCTTTGGCTATATCTGTTCCGCACTCGCTTACTCCGCCAACCTTGTGCAGGTCGGCATTCGTTTCAGGGCGCACCTTAAACTCTGCCGCTTTCTGCCGATATGAGGACAGGGTTACCCCCTGTCCATCTGCCTGCCTCGTTGAATGATCATGCCTCGATCCTCGTTTTCCCTGTGGCTTACCCAGCGCTCCCTCGTACTGGTTTCCAGCGTGGCGGCCCTTGGGCTTACTGTGACGCTGTTTGCCTGGTACATCCTGCAAGGTTCAGAGCAGGAGGCCGCCCGTGAGCGCTTCTCCCGTGGCGCATCGGAAATTACCCGGGAGCTGGATGGCGCAATGGCGCGCTATGAACGCCTGTTGCGGGCGGGGAGCAGCCTGTTTAATGCTGGTGATGATATTTCCCGGCAGGAATGGCGCCAGTTTGCCGAAAACATGCGGCTCGAAGAGGATTACCCGGGGATGCAGGGTTTTGGTTTCGCCCCATTGATTGCCGCTCACGATAAGGGCAGTTTTGAGGAGCGTGTCCGGAAAGAAGGTTTCCAGGGCTATGAGATCAGACCAGACGGCAAGCGTGACACGTTCATTCCTATTCTCTATATCGAGCCCTTTATGGGACGCAACCTGAGGGCATTCGGGTTCGATATGTTTTCCGAGGCGAACCGGCGAGCGGCGGCCGAACAGGCCCGTGACTTAGGCCATGTAAGCCTGAGCGGAAAGATCACGCTTGTGCAGGAGACCGAGAACCCTCAGGCCGGTACCCTGATGTTCGTACCGTCCTATTTCAGCGACATGCCGACCCAGACGGCCGAGCAGCGACGCAAGGCCTTGCGAGGATTTGTTTTCGCCCCCTTCAGGATGGGCGATCTGATGACGGCCGCCCTGAAAGACCGTGCCGATGATCTGGCACTTGAAATCTACGATGGTGAGCAACCTGCAGCGGCAAACCGCCTGTATTCAAGGCGTATGGATCTGGTAAGTACCCTGCCAGGTTACATACCCCGCTTCGACAGCCTCCAACATATTGACGTAGCCGGACGGCAGTGGACATTGCGTTTCGTTACCTTGCCTGCCTTCGAGACAGCGGCCCCTGCCAGCCGTGCACAGGTCGTATTGTTCAGTGGTCTGGGACTTACCTTGCTGCTCTGTGTGCTGGTGGCGTCATTGGCCACCATGCGTGCCCGCGCCGAGCAACTGGCAGATCGTATGAGTCGCGCCTACCGGGAAAGCGAAGCGCGGATACGCTCCATTATCGACGGGGCGGCGGAAGGCATCGTGATCACGGAGAGCGACCCGGGCATGACCGTCTTGAAAATCAATCCGGCAGGTGAGCAGATGTTGGGTTTGCTGGCCGCTGAGGCCAAGGGGCGCTCGCTGGCGCATCTGCTGGCTGTGAAGGGTGATCGCATTTTGGATGATCTGCGTCAGGGTACGGCCAGCAGTGTCTGGCTCGACACGCAATACACGTCGGCAAAAGGTCAGTGCCGCAGCCTGAACATGGCCATTACGGTCGCCGAGCAGGATGGAGTCCAGCGTTTGATCGTACTGATCAGTGACCAGACTGACCTGCATCAGGCACGGCAGCAGGCTCTGATGACAGGTGCTCTGAACGAGGCGATCCTGCTGCATTCGCCGTTCTGCATCTTCTCGACCGATCCTGAGGGCCGCCTGCGTACAGTTAATCCGGCCGGTGAGCGGCTGCTGGGCTACACCCGGGCAGAACTGGTCGAGACGCAGTACATCAGCGACCTGCTGGATGCCAATGAGCAATCGGTCAAGGCCGAGCAGCTGAGCCAGGCGCTGGGCCGTACGGTGACCGAATGGGAGAGCTTTGTCAGGCTGGCGCAGGAAAAGCCCGAGGAGGAACACGAATGCGGTTTTGTCTGCCGTGGCGGGGTACGGTTACCCGTCAACCTGGCCGTGACGGCGTTGCGTGACCAGACGGGCCAGATCACGGGGTATCTGGGTATTGCCTACGACATTACCGAGCGCAAGCGGGCCGAGGAGCTGATGCGCTACCAGGCTCTGCATGACGGTTTGACCGGCTTGCCCAATCGCACGCTGATGGCCGACCGGATGAGCATGGCCATCGAGCGGGCCAAGCGAAACCAGGAGGTCTTGGGGGTCATGCTGATGGACCTCGATCACTTCAAGGAGATCAACGACACCCTGGGGCATGACGTGGGCGATGAGGTCCTCAGACAGGTGGCGCATCGCCTGAAAAGTGCTGTACGCCAGAGTGATACGGTGGTCCGCCTGGGAGGCGATGAGTTTGTTGTGCTGTTGGGTGATCTGAAGCGGATCGAGGATGCCAGCAATGTCGCCACGAAGATCCTGAAGACCATTGAGGCTGACCTGATCATCGGGCCGCACCGCCTTTACCTCTCTACCAGCATCGGCATTGCCTTGTATCCGGAGCAGGGTGTGGATCTGGATGAGCTGCTCAAGAATGCCGATCGGGCCATGTATGAGGTCAAGCGGCGCGGCAAGAAGGGGTTCGCGCTGTCCCAGACCTCATTGACACCAGAAGATCAAATAAAACAGCGGCTTGTCTGATGACCTTTAGCTATGATTGAAACACTGCGGTGATGGGTTCGCCGTGATAAGAAGATCATAAGGATAGCGACGCATGCCAGACCCCCACGAGATCTCGAAGAGGGCCAGCCGATGGCCGTCACAGCGTCTCGCGCTCGGCTTCGTGATCCTGGTCTGCCTGTCCCTTTTCAGCCTGGATATCTGGCAGGCCTTACGGGGGCGGGGCGAACGGCTTCAGGAGGCCGAGGTCGCTACTTCCAACCTGGCACGCTCACTGGCGCAACATGCCGACGATACAGTCGAAGAGGTCGATATTGTTCTGGCCGGTATCGCCGAGCGACTGGCTTGGGATGGAATCGAAGAGACCAACCGGGTCCGCATGAAGGCCTGGCTGCAGGATCGGATAAATGCATTACCCCAGCTGCATGGGTTGTTCATCTACGACCAGGACGGGCGCTGGATCGTCACCTCGAACAGTCAGGATCCGGTAAACATAAACAACGGGGATCGGGAATATTTTGCCTATCACCGTACCCATAAGGACCTGGGGCCGCATATCGGGCCGGTCATCCGTAGCCGCACGACAAACGAGCTGGTGATTCCGGTGTCTCGGCGGATCAATCGCCCCGACGGGGGCTTCGCTGGCGTTGCGCTGGCAACGCTGAAGGTCGAGTATTTCAACCGTTTCTACGCAGAATTCGATATCGACCAGCAGGGCGCGATCTTTCTGGCTCTCCATGACGGAACCATACTGGTGCGACGCCCGTTTGACGAAGCCCTGATCGGCCAGAGTCTGGCCAAGGGGCGTATCTTCAGCGAGCTGCTACCGGCCTCAGCAACCGGGACGGGCATGGTGAAATCCATCGTGGACGGGGTCGAGCGTATGTCGGCCTACCGCAAGATGGACAAGTACCCGCTGGTGGTCATGGCGGCTGTTTCCAAGGAAGCGGCCCTGGCGTCCTGGTACAAGGACATGAGCCGGTCGTTTATTACCGGGATTCTGCTGATTGCCGTAGCCGGGTTCGGATTGGCCCTGATTCGGCAGATCCGTATCGACCTGGAGACGGAGCGGGCGCTACGTGAATCTCACCATGCGCTGGAGAAAATGGCCATGGAAGACAGCCTGACCGGGCTTGCGAACCGGCGGCAGTTCGACATGGCCCTCAAGGCCGAGATCAGCCGGGCCCGGCGGGCGCAGACGTCGCTGGGCATCATCATGATCGACATCGATCATTTCAAGCGCTACAACGATCTCTATGGTCATCCGGCCGGCGACGAGTGCATCAAGGCCGTAGCGGAAGCCGTGCTGTCCTGTACCCGTCGCGCTGTCGACCTGGCTGTCCGCTATGGGGGCGAAGAGATTACAGTGCTGCTCCCGGATACGGACGATGCCGGTACCCATCAGGTGGCCGAAAACATGCTCAACGCTGTTCGCAAATTGGCGATCCTGCATGAGGGTAATGAAAACGGCCGTATCGTCACGATCAGTGCCGGTGTCTTCAGTTGCGTACCCAAGGGCAGAGGCGCGACCAGCCAATACTTGATCAAGTCAGCCGATGAGGCGCTCTACGCCGCCAAGGCGGCCGGGCGCGACCGGGTTTATCCTCCGCTAAGCAAGATGTGAGGCGCTGGACCAGTATTAAAATGGAATTGAAACGCCATCCCTGTTGTCGCAGTAGCGAGGTTTGAAGCCGAGCGGCTAAAGCCTCTCGCTTCGCAACGCTTGCCCTTCAGGTTTTTATGGACGTCACTGACCCTGCCCTGCAAATCGCCCGAGCCCAGTTTGGCATCACTATCGGCTTTCATATCGTGCTGGCTGCGTTCAGCATCGGACTCGCCAATTTTCTCATGGCCCTGGAAGGGCTCTGGCTGTGGAAAAGACAGCAGGCCTATCTTGATCTCTATAAGTTCTGGCTAAAGATCTTTGCGCTGAACGTGGCGGTCGGAACTGTATCGGGTGTGGTTATGGAGTTCGAGTTCGGCACCAACTGGGGACGCCTCTCGACTCAGGCGGGTTCGATCATCGGACCGTTGATGTTCTATGAAGTCATGGTGGCGTTTTTTCTGGAGGCCGGTTTCCTTGGCGTCATGCTATTTGGCATGAAGAAGGTAGGCCCCAAGCTCCACTTCTTTACAACCTGTGCGGTAGCAGTGGGTTCGCTGTTCAGCGCCTTCTGGATTCTGGCCGCCAACTCCTGGATGCACACGCCTGCCGGTTACTCCATCGGGCCGGATGGCCGTTTCGTGCCGGAGGAGTGGCTTGCCATTATTTTCAATCCCTCCTTTCCTTACCGCTTCGTTCACATGACCTTTGCCGCCTTTCTAGGCACCGCTTTCATGGTGGGGGCTGTTGGCGCCTGGCATCTGCTGCGCGATGCGTCGAATCCGCGGGCGCGGATCATGTTTTCCATGGCCATGTGGGTGGTAGCCATCGTTGGGCCGCTGCAGATCATTGCCGGGGATCTGCATGGGGAAAATACCCTGGAGCATCAGCCGCAGAAGGTTGCAGCCATGGAAGGGTCGTGGAACCGACCGGCACCGGGGGAGGGCGAGCCGCTACGGCTGTTTGCCGTACCGGATATGGAACAGCAGCGTAATCATTTGGAGCTGGCGATCCCGCACATTGGCTCCTTGTACCTGCGCCACAACTGGACCGGCACCATCCAAAGCCTGAGCGAGTTTCCGGCCAGCGATCTCCCGCCGGTCCCTATCGTATTCTTTGCCTTTCGGCTCATGGTGGGGCTGGGCCTGCTGATGGCGACCGTCGGCATTGCCAGCCTGATCGTGCGTACGCGTGGACGCCTGTACACCGCCCGCTGGCTGCACTGGGTCGTGCTCCCGATGGGACCGGCCGGCTTTATCGCCATGCTGGCCGGATGGGTCGTGACCGAGACTGGGCGACAGCCATTCACGGTCTATGGATTGTTGCGCACGGCTGACAGCAGTTCGGCACAGTCCTTTTCTTTCGTCATGACCTCAACCCTAAGCATTCTGGCTGCCTATGTGATCGTCTTCGGGATTGGGCTTCTTTACATGCTTCGGGCCATGGCCAGGGCACCCAGGGCTGATGAAAAGGGCCCCGAACCCTCCCTTGCCAACGAGACCGGTGAGTAATTCCATGTCCGCCGATTTGATCCATCAACTTTCTGCCGCGGCGCTGGCATTCGCCATCATCACTTATGTGGTGCTGGATGGGACGGATCTGGGTGTCGGTATTTTGTTTCCGTTCCACAAAGAGGCGCAGAGCCGCCATGTCATGGCGTTTTCCATTCTTCCCATCTGGGATGGCAACGAGACGTGGCTGGTGCTGGGTGGCGGCGGGTTGCTGGCTCTGTTTCCTGCGGCATACAGCATCTTTTTTACCGCCATGTATGTACCCATCATTGCCATGTTGCTGGCTCTGGTGTTTCGGGGCGTATCGTTGGAGTTTCGTGACCGCGCAACTCCGGCACATCGGCGCTGGCATGATGTGGCATTCGCCGGGGCGTCTACGCTGGCCGGCCTTTGTCAGGGCATTGTCCTGGGTGGGTTGATTCAGGGGATTCCAAACGATGGCAGCCGGTACACGGGTAATGGCTGGGACTGGCTGAGTAGTTTTACGCTGACCTGTGGGATCGGCCTGGTGGTGGGATACGCGCTACTTGGAGCCTGCTGGCTGGTCTGGCGCACGGAGGGTGACTTGCAGGCTCGGGCCCGAAAACAGGCATCGCTGTTGGGTGGGTTCACCTTGCTGCTCATGGGGCTGGTCATCGTGTGGACCGCAGGACTTCACCCCCTGTATCGGGAGCGCTGGGCCCAGGGCGAGTGGGTGATCCCCCTTCTAGGACTGATGGCGCTTCTGGCGCTGGCCTTCTGGAAGGCATTGCCGTGCCGCATCCATTACCTGCCCCTGTTTGCCGTATTGGGCTGGTTTATGGTGGCGTATGCCGCCTTGATCCTGGCCTTGTATCCCTTGGTCATCCCGCCTGCGCTGACCATTTTTCAGGCATCGTCACCGACCGCGAGCCAAGCGTTCATGCTGACTGGGTTTGCCGTACTGATTCCGTTCACCCTAGCGTACAGCACGTACGGCTTCTGGGTGTTCCGCGGCAAGATCCGTCCACGAGAAGAGGCTGATGGAGAATAGGTTTCAGCCCTGCAAGAGACCAAGTTCTACGCAGGGCTGGTGAACAGCGGATCAATCGATCGTCTTACGACCTACTTCTTCACGATCGATTTCTTCCTGGATGATATTGCCGGTACGGGGATCGGCCCGGAAACGATACTTCTCCGAGTTGAGCTTGAGGCCTTTGCCAACCCATTCGCCATTTTCGGCATCCAGGCGGCTCACGGAGGTATAACCGCTTTCAATGATCTTGGCTTCGACTTCTTTCTTGGGCATCCAGTCCGCACCAGGCTGATCGGCCCAGGCGAAGCCAGTGCCGGCAACCGACAGCAACAGACCTGCAATCACGTGTTTCGTCTTCATGGCACACACCTCAAGGAAATAGGGGATGGCCGCCGCACGGGCTGGCACGTCTCGTCCAGCATGCGTCATGCACAAAGTGTTGATTCGTGACGGTCGGCTTGATCTGGCCATATCTGAAAGAGTGCAGGCGCTGTTGCCGCTCCCTTTGATGTTTTTGCCTGGCTTGACCGACCATCTCGCATCGAACACTAGCTTCGAAGCGCACCGAGGAAGACAAGTTCCAAGGCTAATTGAAGGAAATGTGCCCGTTAATGTTGCGAAATTTGCAGAAAAAGGCAGGAACATGTCTAGCTCGGGCCAGAGCGGCGATTAGCTGCCCTGACCCGCATGAGGCGAGTCGATCCGCTTATGCGGTTACCGGCTCGACCAGATAGGGCAACAGGCCGGCTGGCTCGTGTTTCTTGGCTTTTTTAGCTTTGCTCGGCATGGCTGTAATGTTCCACAGCTTTTCCCAATGCTCCAGGAGCGCGTCCGGCTTATCTACGTAAATACGCTGCCCCAGCTCCATGGCCTTGGCCTGTAATTGCGCGCGGTGGACAAGGATGCTTTCGTTGATGGCTTGGCGTGTGCTGACGGCACCAAACAGATCAGACTCCTGCTCGAGCAAAAGCTGCATCACCGCCAGGTCGTGGTCATCACCCAGATAGGCAGACAGCTTTTCCAGGCACTTCTGGCGTGATTTGAAGTGCTCTGGCCAGGCGCCCATCAGCAGCTGTGTGTGATACCAGTGATCCTTCACACGCTTGCGCCATTCGTGCAGGGTTTCGTCAGTGGCATTACTGCGAGCGACCTTAAGTACCAGACGGCCGTCTTTGTAGGTCTTGAGAATGCCGCTTTCCAAAAGGCCAAAGTCTTTGCCTTTGAACTTCCAGGTAGACACCTTGTACTTGGCGTCTTCCAGTTCTTCCACCAGATCGGCATGGGAACTGGCTGCCTCGCCTTGGGACGCCTTTTCAGCCCGCTCGACGAGTCGGCCCCTAACGCGCTTCATGGCCGGTGAATTGAAGCGCTTGCGGTTGGTTTCGGTCAGGGCATCCCAGCTTTCGATGACGGCTGCGGCATCACGCAGGCTGGACAAGCCCTGACCGAGATCGCGAAAGCGAATGTTTTGAGCCGTGAAGACTTTTTTGCCTAAGGGTTCGCGCACCAGTCTCAGCACGGCGCGGATTTCTTTCAGCCGCTTGCGGGCGTTGTGCACGCCTTTGGCCGAGCCTGCGCTCAAGGATTCCTGGGCTTTTTCTATCCGTTCAACCACTACACGGCGGATCTCATCATCAACCCGCTTACGCGCTTGAATACGAAACGACATTTCCCTCTCCTGTAAGGACTTGGTGCTCAGCTGAGCATATCGCCTCCGAGAGTATCGGGGGCATTGCTGGCGAACCAGTGGCGTCGATCAATCTTCATCAAACTGTCATATAAGCCTGACAATAGTTAAAGATTTGCCTGTGCGTTTCGCTGTCAGCCAAGCGGTGGATTCAGTAAAGATGAGTGAAAAAGCAGGGGGTTAGTTCGGCCCTAGAGCGTGTGGCCGTTCACGCCGGGGAGTTTTACCGCTAGAGATCTAGCGTGCTGATAAAGACGCCAGTCCAACTGACGCCCATCGACGTTTTCTTTTAATCCCGGTCAATTCAGCAGGGCGCAGCCTTAGCTATCCTTGGTCGGATGCGGTATTTCCGCCGCGCGGGTGGCATGCAGCTCCTGGCGCAGCGTTCGGACTTCCTCGTGCAGTTCATCTACTTTGGCCATCAAGGCACGCATCATCTCGCGGTCAGTGTTCTGCTCGTGGGCGTCCTGCTCATCCTTGTCCGTCAGAACCAGCGAGCCGATGTACGCGGCAAAGCTGCCGAATAACCCCACGCCGCCAATCATCAGCATGACAGCCACGATGCGGCCTAGTGTGGTGACTGGATAAAAGTCGCCATAGCCTACGGTGGTCACAGTCACAAAGGCCCACCAGAGCGCTTCTTCGGCCGTATTGATGGAGCTTTCAGGGTTGGGCGCTTCGACCATCAGCATGGTGACGGCGCCAAATGCCACCAGAAGCAGGGTCGCCGTGGCGGCCGATGCAACAATGCCTTCGGCGCGATTGCGAAACAGGAGTCGCCAGATCATCGCAAGCGACTTGATCGCACGCAGGATGCGCAAGATCTGCACCACGCGGACCAGCTTGGCGCCCTGAAAACCGGCTGCGGGAATACAGGCCAGCAGATCAAGCCAGCCCCAGCGCATGAAGTGCCATTTGTTGGGCGCTGCGCGAAAGCGCAAACAGAAGTCGATGAAGAAAAAGACACACACCCCATTATCCAGATAACCGAGCAACTGCGAGACTTCCGGCGGCAGGGCAAAAAACAGATCGGCTACCAGTGAGCCCAATACATAAAACGACAAGACCAGGATCAGCAGTTGAAAAGGCGTAATGTGTTCTTTCATGAAGCGTCCGGTAATTACGGTATCTTGAATGTAGGGGTCGTTAGACCCGGTAAAGTCACGTTCACTGGAACGAACGACCCGCATCGCTTGGGTTCCAATACAAGACGATTACTGTGCCATACGCGCTTGAAAGGCCGGTCTGACAGGGGAGAGCCGCATGTTTGAATCCGCCGAAACCGATCACGTCATCGACAGGGAAACCTACGAGGCGGCTGTACCAAAGCTGCGTCAGGCGCTGCTGGATGCGCAGTATAAACTCAAGGAGCAGGGGCGGTTTCCGGTCATTCTGCTGATCAATGGCGTAGAAGGTGCGGGCAAGGGCGAAACAGTCAAGCTGTTGAGCGAATGGATGGACCCGCGCCTGATCCAGGTCGAATCCTTTCTGGAGCGAACCGAGGAAGAGCGGCTGCGCCCACCGGCCTGGCGCTACTGGCAGCGCCTGCCGCCCAAGGGGCGGATCGGCATCTTCTTTGGTAACTGGTACAGCCAGCTCCTGCACGCCCGCGTGGAAAAACGCATCAAATCGGCTGAGCTGGAGGAGGGCATCGGCGACGCCGAGCGCCTGGAGCGCATGCTCAGTGACGAGGGTGCATTGATCCTCAAATTCTGGTTCCACCTGTCCAAGAAACAGCTCAAGCACCGGCTCAAGGTGCTCAAGGACGACCCCTTGCATAGCTGGCGCATCAGTCCGCTGGACTGGCAACAGTCCCGGACCTACGACAAGTTTGTCGAGCACGGCGAGCACGTTCTGCGGCGAACCAGCCGCGACTATGCGCCCTGGTATGTGGTAGCCGGTTACGACGAAAATTACCGCAGCCTGATGGTAGGCAACATCCTGCTCGAAGCCTTGAACGGCGCGCTTGAGCGAGACGCACAGCCGCCCCGTAGCCCACACACCGCTCCACTACCGCCCAACCTGGATGGGCGCGGGGTGTTGAGCAGCCTGGATATGTCCCAGTCCCTTAGCAAGGACGAATACAAGGAGCAGCTTATCGCCGAGCAGGCACGGCTGTCCGGACTCGTGCGGGACAAGCGCTTCAAGCGTCATGCGCTGGTCGCCGTGTTCGAGGGAAACGATGCCGCTGGCAAGGGCAGCACGATCCGCCGGGTAACCGGGGCACTCGATCCTCGGCAATACCGCATCATTCCCATTGCCGCACCGTCTGAAGAGGAGCGTGCGCAACCCTATCTGTGGCGATTCTGGCGGCATATTCCACGATTAGGCGGTTTTACTGTCTTTGACCGTTCCTGGTATGGCCGCGTGCTGGTAGAGCGGGTAGAAGGCTTTGCCAACGAGGCGGACTGGCTCAGGGCTTACAGCGAAATCAACGATTTCGAGGAGCAGCTGACAGATGCCGGTATCGTACTGGTCAAATTCTGGCTGGCCATCGATTCGGATACGCAGCTCAAGCGCTTCAAAGAACGTGAGGAGACCCCGTTCAAGCGGTTCAAGATCACTGAGGAAGACTGGCGCAACCGTGACAAGTGGGATGTGTACAGCGCCGCAGTCGAAGACATGGTCGCGCGCAACAGCACCGAAATTGCCCCTTGGACACTGGTCGAAGCCAACGATAAACGCTTCGCCCGGGTCAAGGTATTGCGTACCATCAACGATGCCCTGGAAGCGGCATTTGAACGAAACCGTTGATTGACCTGGACGACGCCATGACCTTGCCTGATGAGCTCGAACGAATCACTGCCCTGACGCTGGCGGACTACGACCAGACGGCCGAGCGTTTTCGCGAGGGCACACGAGATCATGATGTCAGCCAGAACATCGAGGCGCTGCTCAGGCATTTGGAAGGTCAGGCCCCGCAGCGCATTCTCGACTTTGGTTGCGGGCCGGGTCGGGACCTGAAAACGTTCACGCGTCTGGGGCACTCTCCCGTGGGCGTCGACGGGTCTGCCGAGTTCGTGGCCATGGCCCGCGCTGATTCGGGATGCGAGGTCTGGCATCAGAACTTTCTTGCCCTGGATCTTCCGCCAGCGCATTTCGATGGGATATTTGCCAACGCCACGCTGTTTCATGTCCCGCTCAGCGAGTTGCCACGCGTACTCAAGGCGTTGCATGCCACGCTCAAGCCGCGCGGCGTGCTGTTCAGCTCCAATCCGCGAGGTGACAACCGCGAAGGCTGGAATGGTCGGCGCTATGGTGCCTACCACGACTTCGACAGCTGGAAGCGTTATCTAACCGACACGGGGTTCGTCGAACTGGAACACTATTACCGGCCCGCCGGTTTGCCTCGGGAGCAGCAGCCCTGGCTGGCGTCGGTCTGGCGCAAGGTATAAACGTAACGTAACGAATTGAGTCTGCCACCGACCCAACGCTGGCTTCCTGCGGTCTACCGTTCTGTAATGCGGTCTGCTCCTCGCAGGCTGGCCTGACTGCGGAACGACGTAAGGCGGATGGAATGACTCAACACAAATGGCTGCTTCGATCACTCGTCCTCATCGTATGTGCGGCACTGGTCGCCTCCAGCATCGCACCCTATGACCGCACGACATGGCTGATGGAAATCTTTCCGGTGCTGATTGTGCTGCCGCTGCTGATCACCACTCATGAGCGCTTCAGCCTCACACCGCTGCTGTACATCCTGATTACGATTCACGCCTTGGGGCTGATTGCAGGAGGCGCCTACAGTTACGCCCGCGTGCCCCTGGGGAGCTGGATTCAGGAGTGGCTGGACATGGACCGTAATCCCTATGACAAGCTGGGGCACTTCATGCAAGGATTCGTGCCGTGCCTGCTGGCTCGCGAGATCCTGATCCGTGAGCGGCAGGTGTCCGGTTACAAGATGCTCGCGTTTCTCTGCGGGTGCGTGGCGGTGGCGGTCAGCGCCGTCTACGAGATGATCGAGTGGTGGGCTGCATTGGCGCTGGGGCAGGGCGCAGAGGAGTTTCTAGGTACGCAGGGGTATGAGTGGGATACCCAGTCCGACATGTTCTATGCCCTAATCGGTGCAACAGTAGCGCTCGTGACCTGCTCGCGGTTGCAGGATCGCCAGATTCGCCAGCTGGAAGCCCACCGGCCGACACCCTCAGCCGTCCGACCGCCTTTGGATCGGCCGGCGCCCCGACACGAGCAGGCCCCCTGAGGGTTTCTAGATGCCCAGATTAGCCAACGCATCTCCTGTGGCCCAGGCTTCTTCGAAGCGGGCCTTGCTGCGAAGAATGGCCTGCTCAAGCGCGTCATCGTCTTCCCAGAGCGCGCCGGGTACATCAGACGAGAAAATTTCCAGAACGTAGGGCCCGTCGTAGCCGGTTTCATTCACGGCAGCAAGCAGGCGATTGACCGGAATGATGCCATCGCCCAGGGTACGACGATCAAAATAGGACCGCGGGCGCTGCCAGTCGGAAAGCTGGGTCAGAAAAATTCGGTCACTTGCCAGTCGAATGACGTCGGTGAGGTCTGCATCCTGCCAGCTGTTATACAGGTCCAGGCACAGCCCTACATTCTCTCGTGCCACCGCCTGCACCAGCTCATACCCCTGCATGAAGGTATAGAGAATGCTGTCGCGGCTCATCATGGGCGGGCTAAGCGGCTCGATGGCAATGCTCAACCCTTTGTCCGCGGCGTGATCGGCCAGTTCGCGGTAGTGCTTTATGCAGCCCTCCCAGACTTCCGCCTCGTTGCCGCTCTGGCCGAGCGCGCCGGTATTGGTAATGACCGGAATGCCTGTGCAGAAGGGGGCGAAGCGATCAATCGTAGCCTTGATCAGGGCCGTACGTTCAGCAGGATCAGCCGGTTCGAGTGCACTGGTCGCCGGATAAATCGTACGGACTTCAGGCTGCAGCGAGACGGTCCTTAACCCATGCGCATTCAACTGAGCGAATTGTTCGGCGAGCTTGCCGTCGTCCTTGTCGAACTTCATTTCCGCCAGCTCGATGTCGGCGTTGAGATGGGCAAACAGCTCCAGGTCACGTGTGAGTGGCCAGGGTGTGGTGGTGAGTTGACTGATGGCGAAGCGGGGTGTGGTCATAAGGCCTCACACGATCACAGGATAAATGCATCCGCTCTGGCATAAGGGTTTTAGCCAGATCGGCACCGTTCTGGTGTGAGCCGTAAGGGCATGCCGGGGTTCCTGACTCACAGGCGACAAGAGACCAATGGCGCCATTCTTATGTATGCCTGCCTGTGCACCTGTGATCGACGGCCTGTTCGATGCAGCCGACTTGTCTGGCGCATGGATGCGAGGGCGATGTCGCAAACGCACCGCCTTGTGGCGTGAACAGGCATTCTGATACGCAGCCTCGGTCCTACCATCGCTCTCAAGGATCAGCCCATTGACGGCCATGCCGGCCTTCCGCTGCGCTGCAGGAGAGACGCGATGTTTACCAAGCAAGACCGCATCCAGGGTTACGACGACGCCTTGTTCGCTGCGATGAGCGAAGAGGAGCGTCGCCAGGAAGCTCACCTCGAATTGATCGCCTCGGAGAACTACACCAGCCAACGGGTAATGGAGGCGCAGGGCAGCGGGCTGACCAACAAATATGCCGAGGGCTATCCGGGCAAGCGCTACTACGGCGGTTGCGAGTTCGTCGATAAGGTCGAGCAGTTGGCCATCGAGCGGGCCAAGCAGCTGTTTGGCGCCGACTACGCCAACGTCCAGCCGCACTCCGGCTCGCAGGCTAACGCAGCGGTCTTCCTGGCTTTGCTGCAAGCAGGTGACACAGTGCTGGGCATGAGTCTGGCTCATGGGGGACATCTGACCCATGGTGCCAAGGTCAGCTTTTCCGGCAAGCTCTACAACGCGGTGCAATATGGGCTGAATCCCGCAACGGGCCTGATCGACTATGACGAGGTCGAGCGGTTGGCCGTAGAACATCAGCCGAAAATGATCATTGCCGGTTTTTCGGCCTATTCGAAAACGCTCGACTTCCCGCGCTTCCGTGAGATTGCCGACAAAGTCGGTGCCTATCTGTTCGTCGACATGGCTCACGTGGCGGGGCTGGTTGCGGCAGGCCTGTATCCTAATCCCCTTCCGTTTGCCGATGTGGTCACCACCACCACCCACAAGACCCTGCGTGGCCCCCGCGGTGGGCTGATCTTGGCGAAGGCCAACGAGGAATTGGAGAAAAAGCTCAATTCCGCCGTTTTCCCAGGGGGGCAGGGCGGGCCTCTGATGCACGTGATTGCAGCCAAGGCGGTGTGCTTCAAGGAAGCCCTGGAACCCGGCTTCAAGACTTATCAGCAGCAGGTCATCCACAACGCCCAGGCCATGGCTGCGGTGTTCATCAAGCGCGGCTACGACGTGGTCTCCGGTGGGACAGACAACCATCTGTTCCTGGTCAGCCTGATCAAACAGGGCATCACGGGCAAGGATGCCGACGCCGCCCTGGGGCGCGCCGGTATCACGGTCAACAAGAACGCCGTGCCCAATGATCCTCAGTCGCCCTTCGTGACCTCCGGCCTGCGAATCGGCACCCCGGCTGTGACCACGCGTGGTCTGGGCGTGGCCCAGTGTCAGGAGCTGGCCGGGTGGATCTGCGACATCCTTGATCACTTGGGCGATGCCGATGTGGAGGCGCATGTGGCCGAACGTGTGGCCGGGCTCTGCGCAGATTATCCCGTCTACCGCTAATTAGCCCTTCATAAGGTGGGTTGGCAGGCGCGTAACCCACCCCTGTTCGATTGAGTCAGCTAGTCATAGGCCACCCTACGAAAATCCTCATTCATGCGTGGGGACAGGTTCAGGAGTCAAACAGATGCAGCGCTATTCCGGTTTCGGCCTTTTCAAGCATTCCCTAAGCCATCATGAAAACTGGCAGCGCATGTGGCGCACGCCAACCCCCAAGCCGGTGTATGACGTAATTGTCGTGGGCGGCGGTGGTCATGGTCTGGCAACGGCCTATTATCTGGCCAAGGAGCATGGCGTCAAAAACGTCGCGGTCATCGAAAAAGGCTGGCTGGGCGGTGGCAATACGGCGCGCAACACCACCATCGTACGGTCCAACTACCTGTGGGATGAATCGGCTCACTTGTATGAGCATGCGATGAAGCTATGGGAAGGGCTCTCGCAGGACCTGAACTATAACGTCATGTTTTCGCAGCGCGGCGTCTACAACCTGTGCCATACGTTGCAGGACATGCGCGAAGCCGAGCGCCGCGTCAGTGCCAACCGCCTGAATGGCGTAGACGGCGAACTGCTCGACGCCAGGCAGGTGGCCGAAGAGGTGCCTTACCTCGACTGTAGCAAGAGCACTCGTTATCCGATCATGGGCGCGACGGTACAACGCCGGGGCGGGGTAGCCCGTCACGATGCGGTAGCCTGGGGTTTCGCCCGTGCAGCCGATGCGCTGGGCGTGGACCTGATTCAAAACACTGAGGTCGTTGGCTTCCGTAAGGAAAATGGCGCAGTCGTTGGCGTCGAGACCAACAAGGGCTTTATTGGGGCCCGGCGCGTCGGTGTCGTGACGGCCGGTAATTCGGGTCATATGGCCAAGCTGGCCGGTTTTCGCTTGCCGGTGGAATCCCACCCCTTGCAAGCGCTGGTGTCCGAGCCGCTCAAGCCGGTGATCGACAGCGTGATCATGTCCAATGCAGTGCATGGCTATATCAGCCAGTCGGATAAAGGCGATCTGGTGATCGGCGCCGGTATCGACAGCTATGTCGGCTATGGTCAGCGCGGCTCGTACCCGGTCATCGAGCACACCCTGCAAGCCATCGTCGAGATGTTCCCGATTCTCTCTCGCGTACGGATGAATCGCCAGTGGGGCGGCATCGTCGATACCACGCCCGACGCCTGTCCAATCATTTCCAAGACACCGGTAGAAAACCTGTTTTTCAATTGCGGCTGGGGCACTGGTGGATTCAAAGCCACTCCCGGCTCCGGCAACGTCTTTGCTGCTTCGCTCGCCAAAGGGGAAATGCACCCATTGGCGGTTCCGTTCTCCATCGACCGTTTCCATACCGGCGCGCTCATCGACGAGCATGGCGCGGCGGCTGTCGCGCACTAAGGAGCCCTGATCATGTTGCACATCCATTGCCCTCATTGTGGGGAACTGCGCTCCGAAGAGGAATTCCATGCGGCAGGCCAGGCGCATATCCCGCGCCCGCTGGACCCGGACAACTGCACCGATGCGGAGTGGGGCGACTACATGTTCTTTCGCGATAACCCGCGGGGCATCCACCATGAACTATGGGTCCATGCCACCGGGTGCCGTCACTATTTCAACGTGACCCGCAATACGGAAACCTACGAAATTCTCGAAACGTACAAGATTGGCGAGCAACCGCAGGTAAACGGCAAGCCGGTCGTAGTGGCCAAGGCTATCGAAGGAGAAACCGTATGAGTCAGGTCAATCGCCTTACCCACGGTGGTCGGATCGATCGCCGTCAGCCGTTGACCTTTACCTTCAATGGTCAGCGCTACCAGGGCTTTGTCGGCGATACGCTGGCGTCGGCGCTGCTGGCCAATGGTGTCGATGTCATCGGGCGCAGCTTCAAATATTCCCGCCCGCGCGGCATCGTGGCCGCTGGGGCTGAAGAGCCCAATGCCATCATGCAGATCGGCTCCACCGAGGCCACGCAGATTCCCAACGTGCGTGCTACCCAACAGCCCCTCTACGCAGAGCTGGTGGCCGCCAGCACCAACGGTTGGCCGAGCGTGAACAATGACCTGATGGGCATTCTTGGCAAGGTCGGCGGCAAGATGATGCCGCCCGGCTTCTACTACAAGACGTTCATGTACCCGCAAAACCTGTGGCTGACGTATGAGAAGTACATCCGCAAGGCGGCGGGGCTGGGTCGTGTGCCGACCGAAGTCGACCCGGACAGCTACGATCACATGAACCAGCACTGCGATGTGCTGGTGGTCGGTGCCGGACCGGCCGGTCTGGCTGCCGCCCTGGCGGCTGCCCGCAGTGGGGCGCGTGTCATCCTGGCTGACGAGCAGGAAGAGTTTGGCGGCAGCCTGCTCGACACGTGTGAGCTATTGGATGGCCAGCCCGCCGCCGATTGGGTTGCCAAGGCCATCGCGGAGCTGGAAGCCACCCCCGACGTGACCCTGCTGTCTCGGGCGACCGTCAACGGCTATCACGATCACAATTTTCTGACCATCCATCAGCGTCTTACCGATCATCTCGGTGAAAAGGCCCCGATGGGACAGGTGCGCCACCGAGTGCACCGTGTCCGCGCCAAGCGTGTCGTTCTGGCGAGTGGCGCCCATGAGCGCCCATTGGTATACGCCAACAACGACCTGCCCGGAAACTTGGTGGCGGGTGCCGTCTCCACATATGTGCGTCGCTATGGGGTAGCACCGGGACAAAAGCTGGTGCTGTCCACCAACAATGATTATGCCTACCGTGTCGCGCTGGACTGGCTGGAAGCAGGGCGTGAAGTCGTTGCCATCGCCGATGCACGTCAAAATCCGCGTGGGGCCTGGGTTGAAGAGGCGAGGGCGAAGGGGATTCGCGTCTTGACCGGCGCAGCGGTTACCGAAGCCCGTGGCTCAACGCGGGTGACCGGCGCGCGTGTCGTCGCCATCGACATCAAGGGGTTCCGTACTACCAGTCCCGGCGAGTGGCTGAGCTGCGACCTGATCGCCACGTCCGGTGGTTACAGCCCTGTGGTACACCTGGCATCTCACCTGGGCGGGCGTCCCTTGTGGCGCGAGGATATCCAGGCGTTTGTGCCGGGCCCGGCTCCGCAAAAGCGCGTCTGTGCTGGCGCCGTGAACGGCGTGTTCGCCCTGGGCGATGTGCTGGCCGATGGCTTTGAGGCGGGCGCCACTGCTGCTGGCGAGGCGGGTTTGAAGCCGGTAGCCGGCGAAGTGCCCCGGGCGGAGCACCGCTTCGAAGAGCCTTCGCTGGCGCTCTTTCAGGTGCCTCACGAAAAATCCACGGCCCGCGCACCCAAGCAGTTCGTCGATCTGCAAAATGACGTGACGGCAGCGGGTATCGAGCTGGCGTGCCGTGAGGGGTTCGAGTCTATCGAGCACGTCAAGCGCTACACCGCCCTGGGTTTTGGCACCGACCAGGGCAAGCTGGGCAACATCAACGGCCTCGCCATCGCTGCCCGTGTACAAAACAAGGCGATTCCCGAAGTCGGCACCACCATGTTTCGCCCTAACTACACACCGGTCACGTTCGGTGCCGTCGCTGGTCGCCACTGCGGCCATCTCATGGAGCCGGTACGTTTCACCGCGCTTCATGGCTGGCACGTCAAGCAGGGTGCCTTGTTTGAAGATGTCGGTCAGTGGAAGCGCCCCTGGTACTTCCCCAAGGCCGGAGAGGACCTGCATGCCGCCGTGGCCCGTGAGTGCAAGGCCGTGCGCGAGAAAGTCGGCATCCTTGATGCCTCGACCCTCGGCAAGATCGATATTCAGGGCCCGGACGCCCGTGAGTTTCTCAATCGCGTCTATACCAATGCCTGGACCAAGCTGGAGGTCGGTAAGGCCCGTTACGGCCTGATGTGCAAGGAAGACGGCATGGTCATGGACGATGGCGTCACGGCCTGCCTGGCCGACAATCATTTCCTGATGACCACCACGACCGGTGGCGCCGCGCGTATCCTTGAGTGGCTGGAACTCTACCATCAGACCGAATGGCCGGACCTCAAGGTGTATTTCACCTCAGTAACCGACCATTGGGCGACCATGACCCTGTCTGGTCCGGAAAGCCGTAACCTGCTCGCCGAGCTGACCGACATCGATCTGGACAAGGATGCGTTCCCCTTCATGAGCTGGAAGGAAGGCACCGTGGGCGGCGTACCGGCTCGGGTGTTCCGCATCTCCTTTACCGGCGAGCTGTCTTACGAGATTAACGTCCAGGCCGATTATGCGATGGGCGTATGGGAGCAGCTGATAGAGACCGGCAAGAAGTACGGCCTAACGCCCTACGGCACCGAAACCATGCACGTGCTGCGGGCCGAGAAGGGGTTCATTATCGTTGGTCAGGATACCGATGGCTCCGTCACCCCACAGGACTTGGGCATGGGCTGGGCCGTCAGCATGAACAAACCGTTCTCCTTTATCGGCAAACGCGGCATGAACCGGCAGGATTGCCTTAAAGCAGACCGCAAGCAGCTGGTGGGCCTCAAGCCAGTCAATCCCAAGGCGGTTCTACCGGAAGGCGCACAGCTGGTGTTCAACACTCAGCAGTCGATTCCAATGACCATGGTGGGGCACGTCACCTCCAGCTATTACAGCGCCTCGATGGGCTTTGGCTTCGCCTTGGCCGTTGTAAGGGGTGGCTTGGGCAAGATGGGACAAAAGGTTTATGCCGCGCTCAGGGATGGCACGTTCGTCGAAGCCGAAATCGTTTCTTCCGTGTTCTATGATCCGAAAGGGGAGCGTCAGCATGTCTAACGTGAACGTTTATCAGCAGCGTCCCGCCGGACCTGCACGCGCCGAATCCCCCTTGTTTCATGCTGAGCTCGACAAGCTGGTGGGCCGGAGCGTCGGCAGCGCGGGTGTGACCTTGCGCGAGAAAAAGCTGCGGGGCCATTTGGTCCTGCGGGGAGAGGCCAGCGATACCGGCTTTACCGGTGCGGTCGAATCCGTACTGGGTTTGGAGTTGCCCGCCGCCCTGGGCTTGACTGTGAAAGGTGAAACCTCCCTGCAATGGCTGGGGCCGGATGAGTGGCTCCTGATCGTTCCGCAGGGCGAGGAGTACTCCACCGAACTGAGCCTACGTGAGGCGATCGGCGATCGGCATATTTCCATCGTCAATGTCAGCGGTGGCCAGACCCTGTATGAGCTGACAGGACCGAATGTACGCAACGTCCTGATGAAGTCTACATCCTACGATGTCCACCCTAGTCAATTTCCGGTAGGCAAGGCGGTCGGGACGGTATTTGCCAAATCCCAGCTGGTTATCCGTCACACCGGTGAGGAGACGTGGGAGCTGGTGGTTCGCCGCAGTTTTGCCGACTACATCTGGCTCTGGTTGCAGGACGCCAGCGCCGAATACGAATTGGCCATCGCCAACTGACCGCGTACGGACAGGATGGGTTGTGCGTATCGATTCCATCCTTCCGCGAACTAACCATTTGGCTGGATACCACAGGTTAAACGTATACATTTGATCAGTAATGTGCGTGGGGCGCAGCGATACCTATGTCCCTGGCCCCAGGTTATTTAACCCACAACATCCAACCTATTCGGTAGCTATCCATGAGCCGCACCCCCGATACCTGGATTCTCACTGCCCAGAGCCCAAGCCGACTGGGGACCGTGGACGTCGTGACCCGCTTTCTGTTCGAGCAGCAGTGCTACGTCACCGAGCATCACTCCTTTGATGACCGCTTGGCCGCGCGCTTTTTTATCCGCGTGGAGTTCAAGGCGCCGACTGCCTTCGACGAGACTGCTTTTCGTGCCGGTCTTGCCGATGCCTTGGGACCGTTCGACATGCAAATGGAGCTGACCGCGCCAGGCTACCGCCCAAAGGTGGTGATCATGGTCTCTAAAGCCGATCATTGCCTGAACGACTTGCTCTATCGCCAGCGCATCGGCCAATTACCGATGGATGTGGTCGCAGTGATTTCCAATCACCCTGACCTTGAACCCCTGGCCCGCTGGCATGGCATTCCCTACCACCACTTTCCGCTGGACCCCCACGACAAACCTGCTCAGGAAGCACGAGTCTGGCAAGTGCTGCAGGATACCCAGGCGGAACTGGTCGTGCTTGCACGCTACATGCAGGTGCTTTCGCCCGAGTTGTGCCGTCGTCTCGATGGCTGGGCAATTAACATCCATCACTCCCTATTGCCAGGCTTCAAGGGCGCCAAGCCTTACCATCAGGCCTATCAGAAGGGGGTAAAGCTGGTCGGTGCCACCGCCCATTACGTCAATAATGACCTCGACGAAGGGCCAATCATCGCGCAGGGCGTAGAGAGTGTGGATCATGCGTATTATCCAGAAGACCTTGTAGCCAAAGGCCGAGACATCGAATGCCTGACCTTGGCCCGAGCCGTGGGATATCACTTGGAGCGCCGCGTCTTCCTGAATGCCAACCGGACGGTGGTGCTATAGCCGCGCCTCATGTCACTCATAAATTTTTCGGGAGGTTTAGGAAAGCTCTGGTCGCGCGATGAATTGAGGCGTACGGGATGGGTTGAGCAAGGCGATATCCATCAAGGATAGTCCAATTATAAAAGCAGAACCTGCCGCTTTCCGTGCGCTCACCGCACGCTTTCATTGACGTTCGGTTCACGTTTTCTACGCTCAGAATGCCCGTCGCAGAAGGGCTTAAGCGTAGCGCTACCCCATAGCATTCACTGTTGTATCGCTTTTCATGAACCAATGCCCGCTCATGGGCTTACTACAACAACAAGAGGAAACGCGTATGTCAGGCAATCGAGGCGTCGTCTACCTGGGCGCTGGAAAAGTCGAAGTACAGAACATTCCCTTCCCCAAAATGGAAACGCCCCAGGGACGTCAAATCGACCACGGTGTGATCCTGCGAGTCGTCTCCACCAACATCTGTGGCTCCGACCAGCACATGGTGCGTGGCCGTACTACAGCCCCCGAGGGTCTCGTACTGGGCCATGAAATCACAGGAGAAGTCATCGAGGCGGGCAAAGGGGTGGAAAACCTCAAAGTAGGGGATCTGGTCTCCGTCCCCTTCAACGTAGCCTGTGGCCGCTGCCGTACCTGCAAAGAGCAACACACCGGCGTCTGCCTGTCGGTAAATCCCTCCCGCGCTGGCGGTGCCTATGGCTATGTCGACATGGGTGGATGGGGCGGTGGCCAGGCGGAATATGTCATGGTGCCCTATGCCGATTTCAACCTGCTCAAGCTGCCTGACCGGGATCGGGCCATGGAAAAGATCCGCGATCTGACCTGCCTCTCAGACATTCTGCCCACCGGCTACCACGGAGCCGTCACGGCGGGCGTCGGACCGGGTAGTACCGTTTATATCGCCGGCGCAGGTCCTGTCGGCCTAGCCGCCGCTGCTTCAGCGCGCCTGTTGGGCGCTGCGGTCGTCATCGTGGGTGACGTCAATCCGGTACGTCTGGCTCATGCCAAAGCACAAGGGTTTGAAATTGCTGACTTGTCCCAAGACACGCCCCTACATGAACAAATTGCGGCACTTCTAGGCGAGCCGGAGGTGGATTGCGCCGTGGATGCGGTCGGTTTCGAAGCCCGCGGCCATGGTCACTCCGGATCACAGCACGAAGCACCTGCCACAGTCCTTAACTCACTGATGGGTGTTACACGTGTCGCCGGCAAGATCGGGATTCCAGGCCTCTACGTGACGGAAGATCCCGGCGCAGCTGACCAGGCGGCCAAACAGGGTAGCCTAAGCATTCGCTTCGGCCTCGGCTGGGCTAAATCTCACAGCTTCCATACCGGGCAAACGCCTGTCATGAAGTACAACCGACAGCTGATGCAAGCCATCATGTGGGACCGCATTAAGATTGCTGACATTGTAGGTGTCGACGTTATCACCCTGGATGATGCACCCAAGGGCTATAGCGAATTTGATGCGGGCGTACCCAAGAAGTTTGTGATTGATCCGCACGCTTTGTTCCGCGCGGCATAACGCGGTTGGCGAGGCATAAGGACATGCCTCCTTGATCGATACGCTTTACCCAGGGCCTGGTCATACAGGTATGCTAGGGAGACGCTATCAACCAAGGAAAACGCCATGCCTTTTTTGATCGAAACCTGGGACAAGCCCAACACTACCCAGCTGCGCCAGGACAACCGTCCTGCCCATCTGGATTTCCTCCGTGAAAATGCCAGCAAGCTGCTCGCCTGTGGAGCCAAGCTTGACGACGAAGGGGCAAACGCCAGCGGAAGTGTCTACATCGTGGATGTCGAAACCCGCGAAGAAGCCGAGGCCTTTTTGGCACAGGATCCCTTCAGCCAGGTTGGCCTGCCAGAAAAGGTCAATATCGTGCGGTGGCGTAAAGCAGTCCTGGACGGTAAAGCATTCGTCTAACGCATAATGCTCATAGCGTATCTGTCACGGCATGCGGCTAAAATGCGGACCGTTGCAGATACGCCCGCCATCAAAACAGTCCCGTTTATCTATTTGTAATGAGTTTCACTCAAAAAAAATATATAAACCCGAACAATAAGGGTATTGATCTGTCCTTATCCTGCTTGAGTTCGCTGAAGTCTGATATCAATACGATATCGATATGTCGCTTAGTTTGACACTGGCAGATACAAAAGATAATTGAGCGACCTGGCGAGCTCTATTTCACAGGTTTTCAATGAAGAGACGCAATATTAATTGAAAACTACTGCATCCTTCCGAGCTTAAAAGCTGCACATTAGTCAGCATATGGCAGTTAGAAAGTGATTCAGTTCAAATACAAGCCAAGTATTGAGTGAATATAAAAATGGAGGGCTTTCTGTGGCCTATCCTCTCAGGTCAGTAGATTAATAGTGGTCGATATCCGAGCGATATCATATGTATTGATTTAAGGAAGGGCGCCTAATGAGCACTACCAAACCCGAAAAAGATTTAAGGATCGAAACGATCAGGGGGTTGGCGCTATTTTTAATGGTAGCCGGTCACGTTATTGGCAGTTCGGGTGATCAGGGAATGAAAGTCGCAGATGACTCATTCCTCCGTTATCTCTACGACTCGCTTGTTTACATTCGCATGCCGCTCTTCACGGCCATCTCCGGGTATGTATATGCCCTGAGACCCGTTACTTCCGCAAGCTCCCTGCCGCGTTTCTACCAGGGCAAGTTTCGCCGGATTCTGATCCCGATGATCGTTGTCTCAACGCTCTTCTTCATCTCGCAAGCGTTGGTGCCCAACACCAATACGAAGCCGGAATGGAGCGATGTATTCGGTATCTATTTCTTCAGTTATGCCCATTTCTGGTTCCTGCAGTCCATCTTCTGCATCTTTGTCATGATTGCCTTGATGGAGAAGTTCAGCCTGCTGTCCTCTCTCAGGAATTACTTGATCATCATGTGTATCGCCCTGGTGGGCTCCTTGCACTACGAAGTATTCCCGGACTTCTTCTGCCTGTACAAGGCCATCCAATTGCTGCCCTTCTTCCTGTTGGGGCTGGGGCTTTATCGCTTCTCCGACCAGTTGAATACCGCTTCAAAACAGCTAGTGATTGGCGTCGTGCTGGCGGCATTGGTTGTCATTGATCAGGCCTATCTGTGGAATCAACTCTCCATCAGTGATCGTGGAATGGATTACATAGGGACGGCTCTAGGGATTACGGCCATTTACATGATCATTACCCGCCGGGTCTATTTCAAACCGTTGGCGTGGCTGGGGTATTTCTCTTTTGAAATCTACCTATTCCATGTATTTGGAACGGCGGGCAGCCGTATCGTACTGAACAAACTGGCAATCCATGATGTATGGATTACCTTTACCGTTAGTATGATTCTGGGGCTTATCCTGCCAGTAGCCCTTAAGAAGGCAGTCGGTCGCTTTAGTCTGCTTAATTTAGCGTTCTTTGGTATACAGTCAAAGAAGAAGCCTGCAATGAAGTTGCAGGAAAAAGTCTCGCTTAGTTAAGGCATGTAATAGCAAAAAGCCCAACACTAACGTTGGGCTTTTTTATGCCTGCCAAATAACTTCGTTATAAAGATCCCTTCGCAGAGTGCCGCGTCTTGACTTGACCCGGTATCGGCTGAGTGCTGCAGGTAGTTATTGTAAGTACATATGTAGCAGCTATGGCTAAAGGTTCAGCCAAGCCTGTCTTGAGCATTAATACCTGTAAGGGAGCCTCCAGTAGCAGTAAGGCGGTTCCGAGGAATTTATTAAGGCATAAAAAAGCCCTTCAAACGAAGGGCTTTTTGATCGTCCAGAAGGCTTCTTAGTTGAAGTTCTGTTTGGCGTTTGCGGTGGAGCTAAGCACGTTTGAAGAGCCCAGCAGCTGGCTGACGAAGCGGTTCCAGCGGGTGATTCCGGCAGGACCTACGAATACAACGTCTTGCGGCTGTAGTGCAAAGTGCTGTGCCAGAACGAAAGCGGTCGGCGAGGAAGCACTCAGGTGGAACACTTGAGCCTTCGCAGTTGGGGAAGAATTAAAATTCTCCGGACCACGGATTACATACACTTCATCCGCATCGGCAGTTTCCTGGTTCAGGCCGCCTGCCTGGCCGAGTGCGTCCATTAGCGTCAGGCTAGTGGTCTTGAAGTTGGCTGCCAGCGGGCTTACCACTTCACCCATCACGTAAACCTTGCGGTTATCGTTGTAGGGTAGGTGGATGCTATCGCCATCCTTGAGGTATACGCCGTACAGCTTGGAGTCCTTACGGTTCAGGGTGTCGGCATCCAGGCGGTACTCCTTGCCGTCACGTACCAGGGTCAGGCCGCTCAGGTCAGCTGTCTGGGTGTCAACGCCTGCCTGGCCCAGTGCTTCAACCAAGGTCATCGGCACAGTTGTCAGCGGAATGGAGTCGCCCTTGGTAAAGGCACCTGACAAGGTGACTTTCTGACTGCCAAAGCGCAGGACGCTCACGTCGACCTGAGGATTGTCGATAAAGGCCGCCAGACGAGTCGAGATGACCTTACGGATCTCCTCAAGCGTCTTGCCTTCTGCTGTCAGGGTACCAACGTACGGATAGAAAATAGTACCGTCAGGACGTACCAGTCGACCGTTCGCCTCGATCTGCTGTTGGGCACCAGAAGGAGCGGTTAGCTCGGGGTGATCCCATACAGTGATATACAGCAGGTCCGCCTTGCCTACACGATAAGCCGCTGGATGATACTTGAGCAGTTCCTGCCAGTTCCCAGTATCTGCAGTCGGGTTAACAGAGTCATGACTTTTCAAATAAGCCGATGTGATAGGAATCAGCTCAACCTTTGTCCCCTCAATGGAGCCGTTGGTCTTCAAATCGTCCCGGTGCAGGTATTGGCCTGGAGACCATACGCAGCCCTGCAGAAGCAGGGTAGAAAGTAGTGCAAGGGTAAAGGTACGTTTCATCTATTTTCTTCCTTGATCGCTGTAAAAAAGTTTTTAAAAACTTCGTATCGATCGATTTATAAGCGTCAGAACGTGTTTGGGCATAAGAAACTTTATGAATCATGTAGGCCTGTGGCGCGCCTGGCGCTGGATAATTCGTAACAGCTCCGTATCCAACCAAACCATACATATCAGCGCAGGCTGTGACAGAAGCTTAAAAAATTAGTTCACTTTTGCGGAAACACTCTTTTTAAAAGTAAATCGATCCAATTTTTGGCTTTATCCTGACGTTATATGTCAATAAGCCATTAGCTGATTTTTCGTGACATAACTTCCAGAGCAATGAAGTCAACAGCCACCCTGATCGACCAGGCAATGGCAGCTCCCTGAAGAGAAAATAGGTGTATGCACACGACCAGCAAGCCTATATAAGGCAAAAGCTCAGCCAGATGGATAAAAGCGGTGATCTTCGAATGGCCCTTCGCCTGGATTTTCGCAAAGGGAATCTGTGCCAGCGCGTTAAAGATGAAGCCAATCAGGAGAATACGCAGAACCTGCGCGCCTTCCTGACCATATTCCGGTCCCATCCATAAAGTCATGACCATGGGGGCGAGTATGAATAGAGGTAGCACCATGACTACACAGGCGGCGAGCAGGGCCCAGAACGCTCGATTGGCCTGAGCAGTCGCATCCGCCGAACGCTTGCTCAGAAGCGGGAAGATAACCCGAGCGACAGCATTGGGAATGATCAGCATGCGTGAGATGGCTTCAGAGGGCGCGGTGTAAAAGGAAACGCGCTGGGCTCCGACCATGTTGGACAGGATAAAACGATCAAAATACACCATGACAGGGCTGATGATATTGCTCACAGTCATCCAGCTGCCAAACGCGAAGAGTTCCTTGAAAACGCTCTTTTCAAATCGGTAAAAGCCCGGCGGAAATTCTCGCCAACATGGAATGAACGCCACGGCCATCGAAATAAGGCGGGCGATGACAAGCCCTATTGCCGTCGCGGTAAAAGACTCATCGACCAGCACGGCTACCAGGGGGGAAACAGCCAGAATGGAGTTGGTGATGGTGCGTAACAGGTTGAATTCTGCAAACCGTTCGTTTCCTTCCAGATAGGAAAACCAGATCATGGTGAGTAGAAAGGGCGGTATCGAAAGGCTTAGCCACTTGAAGCCAGCCACCGCAACGTCAACGTTTTCTGCCGAAACGTGTAGCAGGGAAACGAGTTCTCCTGCGCCCAGCCATAACAAGAGCACCGCGAGTGCGCTCAGACCGACCACAGCATAGGTAGCGGTCGCGATAACGGATTTATTCTTTTCGACATTGCCATGATGCATGGCCACGGCTCGTATGACGGCGCGTGTGAGTCCCGCGTCAAAAATAGTGGCATAACCGACAATAGCAAACGCCAGTGTAAACAGGCCGAATTGCTCGATACCTAACTTTCGAGAAAGAACACCCATGGTAGAGAGTGCGATAAGGCTTGGAATGACTACACCCAGAATATTCCAGGTGCTGTTTTTCAGCATTGTCATGGGGGCTCTTTTGCAGAAAGGCATGTCTGCCCTGGTCGGACAGACATGCAGGGGAGGGGGCTATCTAAAGCTGGGCTGCATCAGTGGGTGTTCTTCAACATACGAATCCAGCGCTGGGCTCTCCACGTTTCGGTGGTAGGCCTTGAGTGCCTGGATCACGAGCAGGAACGCAATCGTTGCCTGCATATATTCGAAGATACCCTGAAGCGGCCAGATCACCATATACGCCAGCAGGGCGGTAACGGTGAAGCTGGTATCCCTGTGTAAGCGCTTGGCGAAGTAGTAATAGCAGAACAGGGTCAGTGGGACGATCAGGAAGGCCAGGAAGCCGAATCTGAACAGCGTACCGAATATCCCAACGTCGGAAAGGAAGAAGTACTCGCCAAAGTGAGGGATAAAGCCATTGTTCCACATCAGGGACAAGGAGCCACTGGGTAACCAGTTATTCGCATGCAAATGGCCGAAGATATAACCGATGGTTTGTTCACGGACATTATCGGTTGGACCGTTTTCGAGCGATTCGGCATAGAAATCAAGATTGAGTCCCAGCTCTTTCAGCAGATCCGGGAACAGGTAGAGAGGAGAAACCAAAATACCCGATACCACGATCCAGATAACCGACTTGCTCTTCAGGCAAAGCAGCGTGAAGCAAAGGGACAGGAAGATCAGCTGGCGCGTTTGTGTTGCAAAGACCAGAGTCAGCAAAATGAAACAGGCGAACACAATATAAGGCGTCTTGGACCTGGGCGAGCCATCAATGGGCGATATCCCTTTGTTCCATACCTGAATGCAATAGAAATAAGCCAGGCACTGCGCCAGTGCACCGATTGAGGAGCGGTCTGGCCGGTCGAAGGACGCCACCTTGTCCCGCAGGTCCGGCAATACGGAGAACTTGAACATCCAGGCCAGAATGCACGCCATGAAACCTACAAACAGGAATGCCTTTTCAAATTGGGCAGCACTCATGTTCCGGGCGAGGTAAAGCATGACGGAAAAAGTGAAGCAATACAGTATGCGACGCTCTTCGATAATCCCGTATATCAATGGTTGCCCATAGTAAAGATTCGAGAAAATCGCTGGCAGCAGAATGAAGATAACCGACGAGTAGGCGCAATAAGTTAAAAGGATTTTCAAATCCTTCTGCTCTTTTCCCACAGACGCCAGTACATAGAAGGCTGTAAACGCCAGACAAATAACCAGATACAACTCGCTGACATACAAGATGCCAATCGGGTTATGGGGGGTTTCTTCGAAAATACCAAAATGTAATACGAAGACGAAAATTAATAATATGAAGTAGGCACCGCTTTTGCTTACTGCTCTCATATCGCTTCCCATCCAGCGTAACGTTGCATTCCATCCAGCATGGCTGTCTTCCCTGTCCTCAGACTGGCCAAAAAATGCAGTCGCAATCGATTAATTTACTTCTTCACTGCTTCGTCTTCCTGATCTTTCTTTGAGATAGATAGGAAGAATATGGGTGGCGTCATGAACATAGCGACGCACCAGACGCTGGGGCTCCGATAGCATTCTATGCAGCCACTCGATACGGGCTTTCTGCATCCAGACCGGCGCTCGCTTCAGGCTGCCGGTAGCAAACAAAATCGAGGCCCCGATGCAAAGGCCAACGCCTGTACGCTTGGTAGCATCGATCATGCTGGCCAACATTTCCTGCCGTGGCGCACCAACCGCGTAAAAAATGAGGTCCGAAGGGTTGGCATAGATGAAGTCGAGGCACTTCTGCACTTCGTCAGGCTTGTTGATAAAGCCCATCGGAGGGTTGTAGTGATTCAGCCGGATACGTGGATACAAAGCCTTGAGCTTTACCACGTCCTTTTCTTCCGAGCCAATCAGCGTAATGGACAAGTCTTCCTGGTCGGCTTTCTTCAGAAGCGAGACCGTAAGGTCGCTGCCTGTGATCACTTCCTTGATCTCAACGCCCAGGGATTTGAGCAAGGGCGACAGGATACGGCTATCACAGACACGCTTGTCAGCGGTGCGATACGCCTTTTGCAGATTTTCGTTTTCCTGGAACTGGACAACGTGATCAATGTTCGGCGTAACGATATAGGTGTAAGGTTTTTTCAGGCTGGCTGAAATATGCTTCAGTAGCTCATCCTTGGTGCCCAGGAAAAAGTCGATACCGAATGCCTGGCTTACTACTCCATTAGACATGCATTGTTGCCCCTTTGAACGCGCCCTTGATACCAGACCAGGCCAGCTTTGGACTCTTGTATTCCTTCAACACGGTTATGCCGGAGAGTAAAACCGCAGACATGAGTGCATACGGTGAGCCATAGAACTTCTTGTTGAAGCGAGTGGCTGCACGGTTGCGGAAGTAGTAGTAAAACTCGGACTTCCCGCCTGAGCTCATTGAGCCATAGTGATAGAGCTGGCTATCCGGTGCGACATACAGTGCAATACCGTGCTTTTTCGCCTGGTGCTGCCAATCCACTTCTTCGGAGTACATGAAGTAGGATTCGTCCATGTAGCCAACCTTATCCAGTATCTCGGCGTTGAAGGCCAGGCTGCAGCCCATGATGTAGTCCGGCTCACGGTTGAGCTGGCCGATCTCATCAATGGAAAGCCCTTTGCCGAGAAGCTTGGACTTGCCTAGCAGAGGGTACATGATCCCGCCGCCATAGCATTCGATCTTTCCTGTCTGAGAGCTCAGGATGACCGAACCTGCAATGGTGTTCTTGTCAGCCGTGATCTTATCCAGTAACGGCTTGAAGGCATCGTCTTTAACATAGGCGTCGTTGTTGAGAATCCAGAAGTTCTCAACCTTGAACTGTTCGCGTGCCCATTTCATTCCAAAGTTGTTACCACCGGCATAGCCGCTGTTAACAGGGCTGGCGATAACGGAAACCCGGTCTACGTTATGGGTTTCTTTCCATTGTTTCATCGTTTCGTAAGAGCCGTCCTTGGAGTCGTTATCTATCAGGACGACATGGTCGATTGTCTTACAAAAATTAAGAATACTTTCAGCGCAGGAAATGCTTTCTTGCGGAGCCTTGTAATTCAGCACCATTGCAACGTTCATTTCGATATCCCTTTAGCCTAGAAAATCAATTTACTGATCTGAAACGGTCAAAAGCCTTGAAATAACGTAGGAGCTCAAAAGAGCTCCTACCTGTGGACTTTTATGCTTCATCGTTCAATTGAAGCTTTCTCATGCTATGCATGGTGCTTTTTAGTCCCATTCCATGTTTGCAAGCGCTGCTGCCTATAACAGGCTTCAGCTCTTGCTTGGTCTCTCATAGGCGTACTGATAGTTACCGTAAGAGGAATAGTTGGAAGCCTTGCGCTCTACAGCGTTCAGGATCACACCCTTGAGCGGTACACCATTGAGATCAAAGCGACGCTTGGTAGCCTCCAGCTCCTTGGCACTGTTCATGCCGAAGCGTGCGACGATCAGGCTGGTACCTACATGGGCGCCAATGATGGCGGCTTCGGTTACGGCCAGGATCGGCGGAGTATCGATGATCACGATGTCATACAGGTCGCCGAGCTGCTTCAGAACAGTGGTAAAGCGATGGCTCATCAACAGTTCGGAAGGGTTTGGCGGGAACTGGCCACAAGACATGAAATCAAGCATGTCGACTTCGGTCTTCTTGATGGCATCGTTGATTGCAATGCGATTGCTCAGCAGGTCGGATAGACCGTCTTTCTGCTTCACATTGAAGATCTTGTGCATGTAGCCCTTGCGCATGTCCCCGTCGATCAGCAGAACGCGCTGACCCGACTCGGCAATAACAGCTGCCAGGTTGGACGAAACGAAGGACTTACCGACATCCGGGCTTGGGCCGGAGATCATCAGAATGTTGTTCTTAGCCTCGATCATCGCAAAGTGCAGGCTGGTCCGCAGGCTACGCAGCGCCTCGGTACTCAGGTCCGTAGGATGAGCGATGGACAGCAGCGCCGATTCGCCAATCTTGCGGGAGCCGCGGCCAAAGAGCTTTTCGGATTCGGACTGGTTGCGGCTGTACGGAATCGAAGCATAAACCGGCAGACCCAACTGCTCGATGGCTTCAGGTGTTTCAATACCGCGCTTGAGGGTATGGCGGGTATAGATAACGGCCAGGCCCAGCAGGCAGCCCAGAACCAGTGCAGCAACTACGATCAGCGGCTTGTTGGGGCTTGCAGGATCATCAATGTTCGCGTTTGCATTATCGATGATACGCACGCTGCCGACAGTACCAGCACGGATAACATCAAGCTCCTGCACCTTGTTCATCATCAGGGTGTAGGTCTGGCTGGTCACGTCAACGTCACGCTTGAGGCGGAGCAGCTCTTGCTGAGTGGAAGGCAGATTGCCTACGCGCTTCTCAAGCTTGTCCTTTTCAACTTCAAGCTGGCGCAGCTGGCCGAGTACGGCCTGGAATGCCGGGTGCTGAGTGGTGAACTTGCGGCTCATCTCAACACGCTTGAGGTTCAGCTCGGAAATCTGGCCATCCAGCGAAACGATCTGATCCAGAACACCCTTGGTCTCGCTGTCGATATCAACAGAGCGGCGGTTGGTCTGATATTCGTTCAGCGCACGCTGCGCGTCTTCCAGTTCTTTCTTGACAGAAGGAATCTGGCTACGCAGGAACTCAAGGCTCTGAGTCGATTCTGCTGCGTTGCGGTCAATGTTCTGAGCAACGTACAGATCGATCACTTCTTGAACAATGCGCTGAGCACGCAGAGGATCGGAGTCCTGCAGGGCAACGGACAGAATGCCTGACTGCTTGCCACGCTCGCCTGCGCTGATGCGGCCCTGGTATTCCTGAATTGTTCTGGACAGTCGCTTCTTCATGACTGTGAATTCAGTACCGGGACGTGCTTGCAGCTTGCTGACCTGGATGAAATAGCCATCCTGCTCGACAGGCTGGTTGACAGTGCCGTGCAGCAGAATCTGATTGTCGGCATCGAAAACCGTGAAGCTCTGGTTTTCTTCGACTTTCAGTGTCATAGGCTTGTCCTGGGCGCTGTCGGGGACGCGCAGCTCAGCAACTTCTACATCCTCACCGCCCCAGGCAAAGCTGTTCAGGCCCAGAACAGGGGAGGCAACTTCGTCTTCGCTTTCAGCTTTGAAATGACGAGCGACATAGCCACCAAAAATAGGGAAGTACTTGGGCGTTACGACAACATCCAGGTGCAGATTCTTGACCGCGTTGCCAATCACCAGACGGGATTTGAGCAACTCGATCTCAGTCACTGCCTCCGGAAGTGGCGGTGGCATGCCGGATGTTTGATCAGTCAGGCGTGTTACACCTTTCTTTTCTTCGATCTGCAGCATTGCATTGGATGCATACATGGGCGTAGCCAGCATGGCATAAGCAATACCGAGGAAAGTGAAGATACCGATAATAGAAAGAAGCTGCCATTTGTAATCAACGAGGATTCCAAACAGTGCTGAGAAATTAATATCGGTATCGTTCTTAACTTCAGTGGCCGTAAAACGAGGCATCGTGGTCATGAAATTCCTTCTTCCCCTTATCTAATGTATGGAAGCCAGCTATCTACGCATTTTGCTAAAAGTATATGTACTTCTTTGAACATTTCTTTTGAGAGGCGGTATGGATCGGGTACCTCACGGTTATTTACCCATTTACCAATCAGAAAAACTCTCCCTTTGATTTCTGGCGCCATACTTTCAACAGAACGAGAATGAAATTCTTCCATCGTCAAAATAAGGTCTGCCTTCCGAAGCATTTCTGCATCAACCTGGCGAGCTTTATGTGTCGATAGCTCAAGTCCGTTTTCTCTTAGTACTTCTTGAGCCGTACTATCCATAGGGCGGCCTACCAATGCACCAATACCCGCTGAACTGACTTCTATATTCCGCCCTTTCAGGCCTTCCCTTAGAAGCGTTTCGGCCATTGGACTTCTGCAAATATTTCCAACGCAAACCACTAAAACTGACTTAATCATGAAAACTCTTCCAGACGGGAAATCAGATGCTCTTGATGGCATTTACCAATCGTATCTGGAGCTCACCCTGACATGTCTTCCGCATCTGAACTCCTACTGGGATTCGATCAGGCAAGCTCTGACATCTCTACCTTAGAAAGTTCAGCTGTTGCCGGCCTGAATCACTTTTCGGTCGTCAGGTCCGGCAGCAGTTCTCAGTAAGCGTTCTTGTTGATGAAACCCTTGAAGAGGGTCAGGAAGATGATCTTGACGTCCCACCAGAAGGACCAGTGGTGAATGTAGTCCAGGTCGAACTCGATGCGCTTCTGCATCTTGTCCAGGGTATCCGTCTCACCACGCCAGCCGTTGACCTGGGCCCACCCTGTAATACCGGGCTTGACCTTGTGGCGCAGCATGTAGCCTTGAACCAGCTTGCGGTACTGTTCGTTGTGAGCAACCGCATGGGGTCGTGGGCCTACGATCGACATCTCACCACGCAGTACGTTAATGAACTGGGGAAGCTCATCGAGTGACGTGCGTCGTAGGAACGAGCCAAAGGGTGTGATGCGGCTATCGTTCTTGGTCGCCTGCGTCACCTTCTCGCCATTCTCCATGACCTTCATGCTACGGAATTTCCAGACTTCGATCGGCTTGCCGTCCATGCCATAACGCTTCTGGCGGAAAAATACCGGGCCAGGAGAGGACAGCTTGATGCCAATGGCGATAACCAGCATGGGAATGGAAATGATCGACAGAATGATCAGGGACAGAACGATGTCCTCGATACGCTTGACGATCAGGCTGGCACCATCCATTGGCGTATCGAAGATACTGATGCTGGGCAAACCATCGATGCTTTCGCTGCGGGCATGGAGCAGGTGGAACATGAAGACGTCAGGAATGATGTAGACCGAAGCGGTCGTATCGCTGAGTTCTTGCACCAGCCAGTTGATGTGCTCCTGGTGCGCCATGCTCAGGGTGATATAGACCTTGTCGATATAACCGGCGCGCGCATCGTCTACCAGCTGTTCCAGGTTGCCGCGAATCGAAAAACCGGGCTCGCTACGGTTGAGCTCGGGATGGTCTAGCGGATTCTCGACATAGAAACCGAGCAGTTGCAGGCCCATCCATGGCGCTCTGTCGATTGTATGGGCAAGACGCTGACCGATCTTGTCGGCACCTACGATGGCTACTCGGCGCGTATTGAAACCGGCTTTTCGCAGCGAGTGCATAACAGAGCGCAGCAGCACCCGATATCCGCACAGGCCAATCAATGAAAGAGCCAGCCATGCCTTCATGGTACTGCTGATTAAAAAGGATTCATTAAAGAAGAAATAATCAACCATGAAAACAGTTGAGAATGTTAATACCCAATAAGTTGATATTTTTATTAGTTCATTGGATATTCTTTCGCCGCGCCATGAAAGATACATTTGATTCATTTCTGTCAGGAAATGAAATATCAGAAGAGCAAGGAATACTATTACCCAGTGCTCAGGTTTCATGGGGACGCCAGGAATTACGGAGCCAGCCAGATAAGCTGTTCCTGAAATTACCATTAAATCTAACAAGCGATGTGATAGTGAGATCGCTGATGAATTCGAATGTAAAATACCACGTTCTTTAAAATTCATAGTTCCATCCTTGTGCATAAACGTATGCACGAACTTCAACAGGACCGAATAGTCATGGACAACGATCGATGAACATTCGTAGTCGATAACAACCGAACGTGTTTAGGATTCCATCGCGCTGACTCAGGGAATGCTTCAACGGTGACTATAGCCGTCGGTAGGACCGCCCGAAGATTCAAAGGTTCCTTGACTTTGAAGCCCTCGATAAGTGGTTACCGACTCATTCAAGGAGCAAAAGATGAAGGCGTGGTTATAGTCGTTTTAAAAGGTGAATTGGATCACCTTTTAATGGTTAAAAGTGGGCGGATGTTCAAGTTTTATAGGTATTCCAACACCGATAAGCGGTGCTCATAGGGATAAAAGGTCGCTGTGAATCTGTTACAAATTCTAGAAAATTCTTTTTGAAACCTGTTCGTTAGACCTTGAGTGACAATTGTTGTCTTTGCGGCTTGAAAGATCATTGGATTCCTTCACGTGCTTCAGATGGAGCGTGCTCGATATACCGCTCCGCGTATCGCTTGGATCATCGATCTGCCTTGTCGGTCCGGCCGCGCAAGGGACGCTCGGGTACAGACAAGGCGCAGGCAAGTGCGAGCAGGGAAAGCCCAGCCGATACCAGAAACAGTTTATGAAAGGTTGCAAGAAGCGTTTGGCGTAATGGATCGATCGTACCGGCTGACCCAGCCAGGTATGTCTGCAGCACGTTTTCAACGGAGCCCGCATAACCCTGCATAGGGGGTAGCCATAGCAAGAGTAGTGCAGACAAGCCAGCGGCGCCTACCGCACCTCCTAGTGAACGGAACAGCGAAATCGTACTGGACATAACCCCGATATCAGCCTGTGGAACAGCATTCTGGGCGGCAACCAGTGCAGTGGGAAACTGCATGCCCGTTGCAAGTCCTGCCAGAAACAGACTGCCGCCGGCCAGTAACCCGCTGCGCGGATCAATAAAGGCAAGTATTACTAGTGCGCATGGCATGATTAGCGTACCCACCAGGATCTGAGGTTTATAACGTCCCAGCACGGCGGTCAGTCGCCCACAGGTAAAGGCACCCAAGGGAATGCCCGCTGCAAACGGAATCAGATGCAGTGCCGCTTTGCTCATGTCATGGCCGGCGCCAGCTTGAAACCATAAGGGGATCAGCAGCGTTAGCCCTATGGCCTGGAAGTTGGTAAGGAAGTTGAGCATACAGCAGAGCCCGGCCGTTCTGTTCCGGAGTAGGCGTAAGGGCAGAAGTGGTTCTCTGGCGCGCTGCTCATGGTATGCGAATAATGTCAAAGCTGTTATTGCCGCAGCGGCAAGCCAGAGAAGATAGCCGCTGCTTAAGGGCGCTCCTTTGCCGATCAATGTTGTAGCCATTAAAAGCGCAGTAAGGCCGGTAGCCAGTAGCAGAATGCCCGGGTAGTCAATGATGGCCTTGCGGCCGGGCACGGGAAGGCTGGCTAGAACGCGGTAACAAATGAAGAGCCCGGCAATGCCAACGGGCAAATTGATCCAGAAAACCCAGCGCCAGGATAAATACTCGGTCATCAAGCCGCCCAATACGGGGCCTGCGATACTGGCCAGCGCATACATGCTGCTGATATAGCCTTGATAACGGCCTCGCTCGCGTGGCGGTACGACGTCGCCAATGACCGCTTGGCTTACGGCAATCAGCCCTCCTGCACCCAAGCCCTGTAAGAGTCTGGCCAGGATCAGTTGGGGCATGTCTTGGGCGAGCGCACAAGCGAGTGACGCTACCGTAAAGAGGCTGAAAGCTGCCGACATCATCTTTTGTCGGCCATAGAGGTCGCCAAACTTTCCGTAGAGCGGCATCGAGACGGTCATGGCAACCATGTAGCCCGATATTACCCAGGCTAGAAGTCCGGTGTCATTGAGCTGTGCAGAGATGGCCGGCAGCGAAACCGCCACGATCGTTTGATCCAGAGCGGCCAGCAAAATAGCCAGCATGGGTGCCGGCATAATGGCCTTTATGCGATGTGAACGTGCCGCGTCTGAGTTCAACTGCATTCTCGATAAGATAGGAACGATACCGGTCTGTTTCCATGATCGCTTCGTAGTATCAGTAGCAATGTATGGATAAGGCCTAATAAGGACAGGTCTGCCTCCTTTTTATAGTGCTTTTTTCTAAGGCTGAAATTTTCTTATTCACCTATTGAAAATTACCAAAAGCCTTGGTATCAGGGCTTTTCCTACAGGCTATACAGAAACTGCGCACAGAGTTATCCACAGGCTTTAGAGGTCATGCTCATGGGTATGAGTGGCAGGGGGCATCGGTACGATGAACGCTCTGCCATGGCGTACCCCACGCTCTGCAGTGACATGCTGGGCCAGCTCTCGGACCTCCGCGGTAGTTCCCTTCAACACTGAGACCTCCATGCAGCTTCCATGATCCAGATGGACATGCAAAGTAGCCAGTGTAAGGTCGTGGTGGGCATGAAACGTACGGGTCAGCCGCTTCGAGAGTTCACGAGCATTATGGTCATAGACATAACTCAAGGTGGCGATACAGGTGGAGTCGGCTGGCAGATCCTGCGCGACGGGTTCGCGCATGCCTTCTCTCAGCAGGTCCCGGATGGCCTCGGAGCGTCCTTGATAACCGTGGCTCGCCACACGATCGTCAACAGCGGCCAACAGGTCGTCATCCAGTGTAATCGTTACTCGTTGCATAAAAACCAATCACCTTCAGTATGAAGTTTTCTCGTAGACATCATACTCTTCCCTGACTATTCTCCCGCGCTTGTCTACGCATAACGGGAGTGGGAGTGTGAATCAGCTTGGCTTCAAGAGAAAGCTCGGGGTGCTTCTATTGGCAGCGGGATTGGTTCTGCCTGTTATGGCGCAAGCTGAGGTGCTTACCTACTCCTGGCCGACGAATGCCGGGCCGCTTGATCCTCGCGGTTATTCACCGAACCAGATGTATGCCCAGGCGATGGTCTATGAGCCACTGGTACGCTATAAGGTCGATGGCAGTGTCGAGCCCTGGCTGGCGACCCGGTGGGATATATCCCCGGATGGACGGACCTATACGTTTATCCTGCGCGATGGCGTGCGCTTCAGTGATGGCAGCGTGTTTGATGCGGCAGCGGCAAAAGCCAATATCGAAGCCGTTCTGGCAAATCGCAAACGGCATGCCTGGATGGAGCTGGTTGAAACCATCGATCATGCCGAAGCGCCAGATGCCCATACGCTGCGTCTGGTTTTAAAGCATCCTTATTATCCTACCCTGCTTGAGTTGGCACAGGTGCGCCCCCTGCGGTTTGCAGCGCCCAATGCTCAACCTGGACAGCCGATAGGAACAGGCCCCTGGCAACTGGTTGAAAGTCGTCGAGGCGAGTTTGATCGCTTTGCCCGCAACCCTTATTACTGGGGCCCAAAGCCTGCCTATGACGAGGTACTGGTTAAGGTCATTCCTGACCCGAGTGGGCGGGCGATTGCGCTCGAGACGGGGCAGCTTGACCTGATCCAGGGTTCCGAGGGTGAGGTTTCCGCCGACACTTTCGTTCGCTTGAAACAGGTGGGCTACCATACGGCTATCTCAGCGCCTCTGGCGACCCGGGTCATTGCACTCAATACCAACCTTGCGCCTACCAATGAGCTGGCGGTGCGACAGGCCATCAATTGGGCCGTCGACAAGGATGCGATCGTCAAGCACGTCCTGTATGGCCTGGAACCACGGGCCGATACGCTTTTCTCAACCAACCTGCCGTATACCGATGTTGGCCTGAAGCCGTATGGCTATTCTCCTGAGAAGGCTAGCGAGGCGCTGGAGCAGGCTGGTTGGATACTGAATCCAGGCGAGAAGATTCGCTACAAGAATGGGCAGCCGTTACGCCTGGAGCTGTGCTTCTATGGGGCAAATGCACTACAGAAGAGTGTGGCTGAGGTTGTTCAGGCCAACCTGGGTAGTCTGGGTTTCGATGTGGTTCTCAAGGGAGAGGACGAGGGGGCTTTGGTAGAGCGCCAGCGTGATGGTCGCTTTGGAATGATCTTCGCAGAGACATGGGGAGCACCCTACGATCCGCACTCTTTCGTCAGCTCCATGCGTTATGCCGGGCATGCGGATTATCAGGCACAGAAAGGCCTGCCAATGAAGGCCGCCATTTACCAGAAGATCGGTGAAATATTGGCGTCGGTAGAGGAGGGCAAACGGCAGGCGCTCTACAAGGACGTGTTGACTACTTTGCATGAGCAAGCGGTTTACGTGCCGATTTCATACCTGACCGCTACCAGCGTAAGCCGCGATTCAGTCGAAAACGTGCAGTTCGGCGCGACTCTTTTCGACGTGCCTTTCGAGGTCATGAAGCCGGGCGGAGAGTAACTTATGCTGCGTTATATCGCCTATCGGCTGGCCCTGCTGATACCCATCCTGCTTGCTGTTTCGCTACTGGTATTCGTGCTGCTGCATATGGGGCGGGGTGATCCTGCTCTGGATTACCTGCGTCTCTCCCAGATTCCGCCTACGGACGCGGCCCTGGCGGAGGCGCGGCATACGCTGGGGCTCGATCGTCCTTTGGTTGAGCAGTACTTGATGTGGCTCTGGCGCGCGCTGCATCTGGATTTCGGAACATCATTCGTGACGGGACGGCCCGTCCTGGGTGATCTTCTCTATTACCTGCCCGCCACCCTTCAGCTAGGAGGCGCTGCGCTGGCGGTCACTTTGCTGGTCAGCTTGCCGCTGGGCATCTGGGCGGCCCGCAGACCGGGTGGCTGGCCGGATCAGCTTGTACGGTTTATCGCCTTTTTTGGCGTTTCGATGCCCAATTTCTGGCTGGCGTTCCTGATGGTCGCCCTGTTTTCCGTGACCCTGGGATGGCTGCCTTCCATGGGGCGGGGAGGAATAGCGCATCTGGTCATGCCGGTACTGGCAGTGGCGCTGATGTCGTTATCGATCAACGCGCGACTTCTTCGTGCCAGCCTATTGGAAGCCAGCGGGCAGCGACACGTCTTGTACGCGCGCCTGCGTGGGCTGCCGGAAGGGCAGGTATGGCGCAGACATATCCTGCGCAACGCCTGGCTACCCGTCGTGACAGCCATCGGGATGCATGTCGGTGAATTGATTGGCGGCACGCTGGTCATCGAAACGATTTTCGCCTGGCCCGGGCTGGGCCGTTTTGCAGTCAGTGCCGTTTACAACCGGGACTTCCCCGTATTGCAGTGCTTTACGCTGCTGATGACCGGGCTGTTTGTCCTCTGCAATCTGGTTGTGGATGTACTGTACGCCTGGCTCGACCCTCGCACGCGATTGGAAGGAGCACAGGCATGCTAGTACAGACGATGAACGCGCCCCGGACGCGCTCATGGGGGGCTTGGCTGGGTGGTGTATTGGTCATCCTTCTGCTCGCCTTGACGCTGCTGGGGCCCTGGTTGGCTCCCTACGATCCGACTGCCGTCGATGTGAGCCAGCGGCTACAGGGGATGAGCGAAGCACATTGGCTGGGAACCGACCATCTGGGTCGTGACGTCCTGTCGCGCCTCATTACTGGGGCACGTTTGTCCCTGGGTACGGTTGTGCTGACGCTATGCCTGATCCTCACGCTTGGCATTGTCGTAGGCGGTGTGGCCGGGTTTATCGGTGGTCGACTGGACACGGTGCTGATGCGAGTCGGCGAGTTGTTCATGACCGTACCCACCTTTGTTCTGGCGCTCTTCTTTATTGGTGTGCTGGGAACAGGGCTTTCGAATGTCATCCTGGCCATCGCCCTTTCGCATTGGGCCTGGTATGCCCGAATGGTTCGCAGCCTGGTGATCTCGCTGCGTGGGCGAGACTATCTGCTGGCATCCCGTCTGGCGGGTGCGTCACGTCTGCAGAGCTTTGTCAGCCACATTCTGCCGAGCGTGCTGGGTCAACTGATGGTCCTGGCCTCGCTGGATATCGGCCACATGATGCTGCACGTATCAGGTTTGTCCTTTCTCGGTCTGGGCGTCAGTCCACCTACGCCGGAGTGGGGCGTGATGATCAACGACGCCAAAGAATTTCTCTGGACGCATCCTCAACTCTTACTCTGGCCGGGTCTTATGACTTTCCTGACCGTAATGGCCTTCAACCTGCTTGGGGATGCGTTGCGGGATCGCCTGGATCCCTCGCTGCGCACAGGAGGGCATTGATGGGTCGTGTATTGGAAGTCCAGGGCCTGACCCTGGCTGTTAATGATCACGTCTTGGTCAAGGATCTGAGCCTGACGGTCAGGACCGGGCGTGTTACCGCTTTGGTGGGTTCCAGTGGCTCTGGCAAATCCATGACCTGTCTGGGCATGCTCGATCAACTTCCCGCAGGCGTGACAAGGGTGTCAGGACACGTGCTGTGCGACGGACAAAGGACGAGCGGCGAGCATCTGCGGGGGCGTCAGGTTTCCATGATCATGCAGAATCCCCGTTCTGCCTTTAATCCTGTACTGACGATGCGGGCGCATGCTTACGAAGTGCTGGCGCTGCGTAACATCCGTGGTGCAGATGCCCAGGCGCGTCTGGACGCCTGCCTGGTGGATGTTGGCCTGAATACTTCCTCTCAGGTGCTTGACCTTTATTCCTTTCAAATGAGTGGCGGCATGTTACAGCGCATGATGATTGCGTTGGCACTGCTGGCTGAAACCCCTTTTCTATTGGCCGATGAACCAACAACGGATCTTGATCTGCTCATGCAGGCACGTGTGCTGGATGTACTTGATCGACTGGTTGAAGAGAAAGGTCTAGGAATTCTGCTGGTAACGCATGACATGGGAGTTGTTGCCCGTTGCGCCCACGATGTGCTGGTGATGGATGAAGGGAGCCTTGTGGAGGCTACGTCTGTCGAGCAATTGTTTGAAGCACCATGTAGCCCTGCCGCGCGTGATCTGCTGGCTGCGCATCAGGCGCTCACCTTGGCGGAGGATTATGAATGAGACTGCTCAGCGCTGAGGGTATCGGGCACGGCTATCGCTCGGGAGGTTTCTGGTCACGGCGGCCCTTGCAGACCGTATTGCAGGGTGTGGATTTTCACATTGACGAAGGGGAAAGCGTTGGTCTTCTGGGAAACAGCGGCAGTGGTAAAAGTACATTGGCGCGTCTGTTGCTGGGACTTGAAAGACCGATAACCGGGCGCGTCAGCTTTCGGAATGAGGTGCTATCCGAGCTACGGGGTGAAGCGCTTCGTACGTTTCAGCGCCGTGTCCAGTTGGTCTTCCAGGATGCACCAAGCGCATTCAACCCTCGCCACTCGATTGGCTGGAGTCTGTCTGAACCGCTTCGACACTTGATGGGTCTTTCCAGGCCGGACTGTTTGCGGCGAGTTGCTCAGCTGTTGGAGCAGGTTGGATTGGCGGCTTCCATGGCTGACAGGTTCCCCGGCCAGCTCAGTGGCGGACAGCTCCAGCGGGTCGGCATTGCGCGGGCGCTGGCATCAAACCCCTCGCTCATTGTACTGGATGAGGCGCTGTCCAATCTGGATCGAGTCCTTCAGGTGCAGATACTGGATATGCTCAGCGAAATACGTGAAACGCAAGGAACAGCCTTTCTGTTGATTACCCACGATCTAAGCCTGGTACAGCGGCTGTGCCATCGGGTGGCTGTGCTGGATCAGGGGCGGCTGGCCGAAGAGTGTAAGGTAACCACGGGGCTGCGTTTTGAGCATCCGGCTGGAGTGGCGTTACAGAAAGCCATTCTGCCGGCTCGACCTGTAAGGCGCGCGCCGGCCGTTCTTTAAGGTTTCTCAGCCAGCAGCATCAGATTGCGGGGTGTCAGGCTAGGGTCGCAAAAGCTGCCTAGTCTGACCTCGTAGCCCTGTTCCTCCAGAAAGAGCGCCCGATCAAGGAGCAGCCAGAGCTCGAGCGGTCGCCGGAAAAGCCCGCGGACCAGTTCAAGATTGCGAACAGCGGCGAGACGCTTCCAGCCGGCGGCCTCAAGTGCCTCCCAGTTGCGCTCAGGGATGGGCGGCAAGCCTTTGAGCGTGGCAAGCTCCAGGCAGTAGTCGCGAAAGGTGCGCTGCAGCCAATGGGTTGCCAGTGGAGGAGTAGGAAGGTATTCATCGATTCCGCAGATCTCTCGCTGAAGCAGGTCGAATCCCAGCCTTCTGGCCATGGAGAGGTCACGCTGGCGGCGAACCCGGGCACCGGCGGTCACGGTTTCACACAGGGGCAGCCCAAGGTCCTCCTTGCTCAGGAGAAGTGCTGACTGCCTGGCGTTCGCGGAAAGCGGGCGGTACTCATCGCCGCTGATACGGTTATAGCAACAGGGCGCTAACGCCAAGGCAGGGCAGCCTGTCTGGCTGGCTACCTGCATCAACCGCACATGGAGATCACCGCACGCATGCAGCGCTACAGGCGTGTGAAAGGCCTTAAGCCTTTTCGTAACAGAATCAGCCATTACATCCTGTTCATAATGATGGGCTGAAAGCCCCAGGCGCTCGCTGATACGTTGCCCTGTCTCTACCAGTGAGGGATCGTATTCCAGACAGTCGAACGCAGCGCCATGGACGCCCAGGCGTCGTCCTAAATGACCTTTGCCTGAGCACCAGTCCAGCCAATGCGAGGGAGGGCTGCTGAACAAGGCGTGGTGAGCGAATGCCTCCACCTGCTGCCATTTGCGTCCCGGCACGTCCACGCTCAGCCTGTTAGGCGCTTCGCTGTACTGCCTGGGCAACTCGCCGATCATGCACAGCTGACGTGCCTCTTCGGCCCAGGCTGGAAAAGGCGAGGGGGCCTTGAGTGCATGGGGATGTGTATGCGTAGCCTCCGCCTCTTCAAGTGAGCGGGCGCGAAGCCACGAGGATAACCCCGGGTTGGCCTTCTCCCAAGGCAGTGTTGGCTGGGTGAACGGCTTGGGTCGCCAGAGCGCCTGGTGCTGTATCAGGAAGCTGTCCAAGGCATTGAAGCGTGCTTCTAACGCACTGCCCTGGAGGAAGGAAGCAGGATAGGTCTCACTCATGCCGATCACGGAGGCTAACGGGGCGGCGAAGCATAACGCACCGCCCTGTCGCTGTGATCAGTAGAGGCTGAACGGAAAGTATCGGGCGTTGATCTGCTGGTATGTCCCGTTGGCGAGAAGACCTTTGAGCGCTTCATCCAGGCGGGCTTTCAGCGGATCGTTCTTGCGTACCGCTATCGCAATGCGGTCCTTTTGCAGGACGGGTTCGCCTTTAAGCTCGAAGCGTTGCCCCTCTGGGGTCTGCAGCCAGGCGTAATGCGCAAAGCGGTCTCCCAGTACGGCATCCACACGCCCATCTGCAAGGGCCTGGTTGGCTTCCTCCTGGGAGTCGTAGAAGCGCATGTTGACCTGACCGCCCAGATGGTTGGAGAGCCAATCTGCCGAAAGCGTCGCGCGGCCGGCACCGATAACCTTGCCTTTGAGTCCGCGGGGGTCTGTGCTGAACGGTTTATCCCTGGGGGCAATGAACTGAATGCTGTTCATGTAGTAGGGGATAGTGAAGGAGACGAGCTGCTCACGCTCCGGTGTGATCGACATCGAGGAAATGATGGCGTCGAACTTGCGTGCGTTCAGTGAAGGCAGCATGCGATCCCAGCTGGTGATCACGAACTGGCATTGCACCTTGAGTTCTGCACACAGTGCCTGGGCAATATCCACATCGAAGCCGGTCAGCTTGCCGTTACCACTAACGCTACTGAACGGGGGAAGCGAGCCTTGAACGCCCACTTTGAGAACGTCGGCTGCCAGAGCTGTGCCGCACAGGCTTAAGCCCGCCATCAAAGAAATAACCCATCGCTTGAGCCGCTTCATTCATTCCTCCATCTACAGGTCTGTATAAGCTTTACAGCTGTTTAACCGCAGGTTGTCAAATAAAAGACCCAAGACGAGCAATTGGGCGAGCGGGAGAAAATCGTGCTGAAGCCTTTCAGGGCAGTGATACGAGGCGGGACAAACATGCAGGCAAAAAAAAAGCCCGATCAGTGATCGGGCTTTTAGAATCATGGTGCCCAGGGACGGAATCGAACCGCCGACACGGGGATTTTCAATCCCCTGCTCTACCAACTGAGCTACCTGGGCAACGGGGCGCATTAAACCGTTATAAACGATTTGTGTCAAGCGCGAGTTGAAAAAAAATTCAATTTTTACCGTGACTTAAGTGTTTAGCCCAAAATCAGAAGGGCTGGCCCCAGATCATTCGCTTGGCGGTACGTATCCTTCGGCTTGCGCGTACTCTTCGCCAGAAAGGAATTTATCCATTTCCTGCTGAAGGAATTTACGGTCATCGGCATTCATCATGTTCAGACGGCGCTCGTTGATCAGCATGGTCTGATGTTTCTGCCAGTCATCCCAGGCCTGCTTGGATACATTCAGGTAAATGTCCTCGCCCTTGGCGCCCGGATAAGGCGGGCGATCCAGGCCAGGCAGTTCTTGCTTGAGCTTGCGGCACATGACAGTGCGGGTCATACGGTTTCTCCTTTCAACGCCTCTTCGGCGCGCTTGAGCAATTTCTTGACCGGGGCTGCCAGCCCCAGGCGTGGCGGATTGGCGAGGTTATACCAAAGCCAGTCCGGTTCGGTCATGGATTGATTGCGGCTGTCCACATGAATCAGCCAGGGCTCAATGTTGAGCTGGAAATGGCTGAAGGTATGTGTAAGGCCAGGCAAGGCCTGACGCTGCTCCATGATCAGGCTGTAACGCTCAGTCAGGGCCCCCAGCTGATCGACCGTATCGAGTTCAGGTGGACTCCAGAGGCCACCCCAGAGCCCGGAAGAAGGACGCCGGTAGAGCAGGATGGCATTGTCATCATTGATGATCAGTGGCATCAGGGTCCGCTTTTGCGGCAAGGTCTTCCGTGGCTTGGGTTCGGGAAAATCGGTTTCACGTCCCAGCCGATGGGCCTGGCAGCCTTCTTTCAATGGACAGAGCAGGCAGGTGGGCTTGCTGCGTGTGCACAGTGTAGCGCCCAGGTCCATCATGGCCTGAGTGTAGTTGCCCACACGAATATGAGGTGTATAGCGCTCCGCCACGTCCCATAGCGCTCGGGCGACGGCGGGCTCGCCGGGATAGCCGGACTGTGCCGAATAGCGCGCCAGAACCCGCTTGACGTTGCCGTCCAGAATCGGCGCGCGAATGTTCATGGACAGGCTGGCAATGGCACCTGCCGTCGAGCGGCCTATGCCTGGCAGGTCCACGAGGGCTTCGACACTGCGTGGAAACTCACCGCTGTGCTCGGTGACGACAATCTTTGCCGTCTTGTGCAGATTTCGGGCGCGACTGTAATACCCCAGTCCCGTCCAGAGGTGCAGTACTTCGTCTTCAGAGGCAGCGGCAAGCGCCTGGACATCGGGAAACGCCTGCATGAAACGGTCAAAATAGCCCAGCACTGTACTGACCTGGGTCTGCTGGAGCATGATCTCCGAGACCCAGACCCGATAAGGGGTGATGTTCTGCTGCCAGGGCAGGTCCTTGCGGCCATGAATGTCGTACCAGTTCAGGACTGCGCTGGAAAAGCGTTCCGGATTCATCGTTTGTGGAATAACCCCTTGATGGCATCTTTGAGTTCGGGACTGACCTTGTCTCCGAGCTTTTCATCCAGTTTCTCATTAAGTCGATCACCCGCCAGTCGGGCGACGATCTTGCTCATGCCGTCGCGATCCAGGCGGCAGGCCTTAGCGCCCAGCTCCAGCGGACCCCGGCAATGCAACGGCCACTCGATGCCGGTATAGCGCTCATTGACCTGACAGGCCGGGTCGGGCATGTCGCTCTTGTCGCCTTCGACGGTTACGCCAATGCGGTAGTCCAAGCCCAGCACGCGTAAGTCGATATCACCGTTGCCCTTGGCCGTCAGGCCGGGAATGCGGGCAATCAGGTCCTGGTTGCTGGCGACTCCATTATTGATGGTCAGACTACCGCTCAGCTCGCGGAACGGAGTGTCCTGGCCATCATGCGCACTGGCAAGTGTCTTTTTGTTGAGCAGCGCGATGCCCTGGCAGAGCTGGCCCTCTAGGTTGGCATTGGCCAGGACACCATTGCTCAGACGAAAGCGCGCCGTTCCATCCAGGCTATCCATCCATGCCTTCTGGCTATTGCCTTGCGCGGTCAGGTTGGCATCCAGATCTAGCGCCCCCCGTACGGGTGGCTTTTGGCCCTGGGCCTGGAGAATTTTTTCAACCGGTACCTGAGCAATACGTTCGGTCACATTGAGTTTGGGTGTGATTCCTCGAACATCAAGGGCACCATTGGCCTGAAAGCGACCGCTGAACAAGTCGCCACGCAATTCGCTCAGTGTGACGAGGCCGTCTTTACCGTTGAGCTTGAGGCTGGCGTTATCAATAGGCAGCTTGGTGACCACGAAGTGATCCAGGTTGAGCGAAGCGTTCAGATCCAGTGCTTTGAGCCGCTCTACAGGAAGAATGTCCTCACTGCTCCAGGCATGCTGAGTGGGGGAGGAGGGAAGCGGTGAATTGCCCTGGCTGGCAACCGCATCGGCTGCAGTCACTTCGTTCTGGCGAGCTGTATTGCTCTCGTGCTGAGCGGCAGCCGTCTTGGCGGGCAGGTAGCGATCCAGGTCGAGGCGATCACCCTTAAGGTCAATGCGCAAGGCTTTACGGGCGAAGTCTTCTACGGCAATACGACCCGAGAAGGTGCCGCCATCCAGTACAAGGTTCAGGTCTTCCAGCGCCAGGCTGTTCTGGTTGCCGGACAGGCGTGTATTGAACTCAACTTGCTTGAGCGTGTTGGCGTCAGCCATTTCCGGCAGGGCGACACCAATGCCGGTCAGAAAGGCGCGCAGATCGGTCTGTGCAATGGACAGGCCGCCTTCAAGCTTAGGTGCCTTTTCAAGGTCATGCACTTTGAGTTCACCCAGCGCCTTGAGCTGGTTGAAAGTCAGCTTGAGGCCGTTCCACTCAGCAACCTGAGCGGCCCGGTCCAGAAGAAGTTGACCTTCCGCTGAATATTTCAGCAGCTGTCCGCCGAAGGGCTCGCCTGTGGCATCGCCGGACAGGTTGGCATTGTCCAGCTGGTAGCGCTGTAAGGCATTGTCAAAGCGCAGCTCGCCAGTCAAGACCACCGAGGCATTGACGGGCGGTTGATTGGTCGTGAGGGTGCCCAGCAATTTCAGCGGAATATTAGTGCCTTCGCGGATGCTGCCAGTGCTCAGGTCGAGGCCTTCGAAAGCATAATGCGCGCCGCTGCGGGCATCGCTGTAATCGAGGCGTGAGTCCTTGACTGTCAGGCTATCGATATCCAGCTTGAGTGGGCGGCGTGGCGTGTCATCCTGGCCGGCTGGCTGCTCCGCCGGTTGGTCGTTTGGCGTACCGGGGGTTTTATCGGGTGCAGGGCGGCCAATGTTTTCCCAGTTGGCCTGGCCTTGTTCGTCGCGTGCCAGCGTCAGGTTGAGGCCGTCCACGCGAATATCACTCATCTCGACATCATGGCGAAGCAGCGGCAATACGCGTACCGAGAAGCCCAACCGCTGTACGTTGGCAAGCGGCTTTTGTGGTGTGGTGGCACTGGCGATGGTCGCATCATGAAGTTGCAGGCCAAGCCATGGAAAGAGGCTCCAGCCTATATCGCCGTTAAGGGTCAGCTCGATGTTGGCCTTGTCCCGAGCAAGTTGGCGGATTTCGTCTTTGTAATCGTTGGGGTCGAACAAGTGGGTCAAGGCAAAGCCCAGCGCCACGATGATCAGCAGCAGCCCAAGAAAGACAAGGCCGAGCACTTTTCCGAACGCTTTCATTGACGGGTCCTTATCTAAAACTTAAGTAATGGCCGAGTATAACGCTGCCAAGTGGTCGTTTTGGCTGGATGAACGTCAGAAGCGCGATATCGGCCTCAGACTCTCTGTCGCGCTGTAAATGCCGTTTGGCGTGTAGGCACGAAAAATTGAGTGCTGTGCTCTGGTATTTACACGCCATGCGCTCTATTGTCGCGCCCCGACTAAAGGAGAATTCGTTCGCGTTTTTGAAAAAAACGGTGCGTTGGGGAATGCCCGGTCTTTTCTGCGAACACTTCAGCGAGTCGTCAACACTTCATATAGGGGATTTCTCATGAGCATTACGCTCACACAGAGCGGCACTTCCGCTCGTCCCGCTTTCCTATCCAAGGAACGGATCGTTGCCACCCATGGCTTCAACCGCTGGCTGGTACCGCCAGCAGCACTGGCCATTCATATGTGTATCGGCATGGCCTACGGTTTCTCCGTATTCTGGTTGCCGCTGTCTCGTGCCGTTGGCATTGATGCACCCATTGCCTGCGCGCCCACCATGGGCTTTTTCGATCAGCTTTTCGCCACGGGCTGCGACTGGAAAATCTCCCAGTTAGGCTGGATGTATACCCTGTTCTTCCTGTTCCTGGGCTGCTCGGCTGCCTTTTTCGGTAGCTGGCTGGAGCACGCCGGTCCTCGCAAGGCAGGCGTCGTGTCGGCATTCCTGTGGTGCGGCGGTCTGGTGATCTCGGCCATGGGCGTGTATACCCACCACATCTGGCTGCTCTGGCTGGGGGCTGGTGTGATCGGGGGGATCGGGCTGGGGCTTGGCTATATTTCGCCAGTTTCGACACTCATGAAGTGGTTCCCTGACAAGCGGGGCATGGCGGCCGGCATGGCGATCATGGGCTTCGGCGGCGGTGCGATGGTCGGTGCGCCCCTGGCCGACATGCTGATGCGCCATTTCGCAACGGCTGAAGATGTTGGTGTCTGGCAGTGCTTCCTGGTCCTGGCCGGCGTCTATTTTGTCTTCATGATAGGTGGCGCGCTTGCGTACCGCGTACCGCCGCCTGGCTGGCGTCCGGAAGGATGGTCGCCTTCGCTGAAAAAGACCGGCAATGACATGATCACCAGCCGTCACGTGCATGTCAGCAAGGCCTGGCGCACGCCCCAGTTCTGGCTGGTGTGGGCGGTACTCTGTCTGAACGTTTCCGCTGGTATCGGTATCCTGGGTATGGCATCGCCCATGCTGCAGGAAGTATTCGGTGGTCGCCTGATCAACGTCGGTATTCGCTTCAATGACCTGAACAAGGATCAGCTGGCGCAGATCGCCACGATCTCTGCCGGCTTTACTGGCCTGCTCAGTCTGTTCAACATCGGCGGTCGTTTCTTCTGGGCATCGTTCTCGGACTTTATCGGTCGCAAGATCACGTTTTTCGTGTTCTTTGCGCTGGGCTTTGCCTTGTACGCGATCATTCCGTGGACCAGCCACATGGGCAGCGTAGCGCTGTTCGTGTTCACGTTCTGCCTGATTCTGTCCATGTACGGCGGCTGCTTCGCTACCGTGCCGGCTTATCTGGCGGATCTCTTCGGTACGCAGATGGTGGGGGCGATCCATGGTCGTCTGCTGACGGCCTGGGCCGCTGCCGGTATTTTCGGTCCGGTGCTGGTGAACTACCTGCGTGAATACCAGCTGGGCCTGGGGGTTCCGCGTGCAGCTGTCTATGACACTACGCTTTATATCCTGTCGGGCCTGCTGATCCTCGGCTTTATCTGTAACCTGCTGGTACGCCCGGTGGCAGACAAGCACTTCATGACCGAGGCCGAGCTGGCTGTTGAGCGTTCCAAGAGCAACGACAACAACTTCGACAATCTAGTGATCGAATGGTCGGCTGACCCGTCCAGCAAGACTTGGGTCATTCTGGCCTGGGCTGTGGTCGTCATTCCGTTGGCATGGGGTGTTCTCATTACCCTGGGCAAAACGGCTGTGCTGTTCGGCTAAGCGATACCGCTCGCGGCAGGTGCAATGCCTGCCGCGTTTCCCGCCACTCGTCCCATCCTTCCTCTCGTTTGCGTTTAGGTGCCTTTCACGGCTTCTGCTTCCTGGCTATGGCTTCTATACTGTTTACCCTTTTTGCCCCCTCATTTCGCGGAGCAGGTAATGGCCGAACGCAAGGCAGCCGTCGAGCGCAATACCCTGGAAACCCAGGTCAAGGTATCCATCAATCTGGATGGCACCGGGCAAGCCCGATTCGACATCGGGGTTCCCTTTCTTGAGCACATGCTGGATCAGATCGCCCGCCACGGGTTGATCGACCTGGACATCCATTGCAAGGGCGACCTGCATATCGACGATCACCATACCGTTGAGGACGTGGGCATCACGCTGGGTCAGGCCTTTGCCCAAGCCATTGGCGACAAGAAAGGCATCTACCGTTACGGACATGCCTATGTGCCACTGGACGAAGCCCTGTCCCGGGTCGTCATCGATTTTTCCGGGCGTCCCGGTCTACACTGGCATGTACCGTTTACCCGGGCTACGGTCGGAGGCTTCGACGTCGATTTGTTCATCGAGTTTTTCCAGGGCTTCGTCAACCATGCGCAGGTAACGCTGCATGTGGATAACCTGCGTGGCATCAACACTCACCACCAGATCGAGACAGTCTTCAAGGCGTTTGGACGCGCGCTGCGCATGGCAGTCAGCCAGGACGAGCGCATGGCAGGACAGATGCCATCTACCAAGGGGTGTCTCTGATGCAGATGGTAGCAGTCATCGACTATGGCATGGGCAACCTGCACTCGGTTGCCAAGGCGCTTGAGTATTCAGGCGGCGCACGCGTGCTGGTCACGGGCGATCCGCAGATCATTCGGGAGGCAGACCGCATCGTCCTGCCCGGCGTAGGCGCTATCCGCGATTGTATGGCTGAGATCCGCCGCCTGGGCATTGATGTGCTGGTTCGCGAAGTCAGCCAGGATCGTCCCTTCCTGGGAGTCTGTGTGGGCATGCAGGCCTTGATGGAAACCAGCGAGGAAAACAACGGTGTTGACTGTATCGGCCTGTTTCCCGGTCGGGTGCGCCGCTTCCCTGCCGATATGGTAGAGAATGGTGAAAAGCTTAAAGTCCCGCACATGGGATGGAACGAGGTGGCGCATACCCTCGATCATCCGCTTTGGCATGGTATTCCAGACCAGAGCCGCTTCTACTTTGTGCACAGCTACTACATCGAGGCCGCCAACGCTCGCCAGGTAGCCGGCCGAGGCCATTATGGCGTGGACTTTACCGCCGCCTTGGCTGACGGTCCGCGCTTTGCCACGCAGTTCCATCCCGAAAAGAGCGCAACCTGCGGTTTGCAGCTCTACCAGAACTTTGTTGCCTGGGACGGCCGCTGGTAAGCCTGGCTGACTGTACTAGCCGCCATGGCAAGGCTTGAGCGCAAGCACAAAGCCAGCCCGTGGCGTTTTATCACTATTAGTGAACGCATTCCTGGCGCTGAACCTGTGCCATGCAGGCCGCCCCGAATGCCTTGGGTAGAGATCTATGCTGATTATTCCTGCAATTGATTTGAAAGATGGCGCCTGCGTGCGTCTGCGCCAGGGCCGTATGGAAGATTCCACGGTTTTCTCCGACGATCCTGTAAGCATGGCGGCCAAGTGGGTCGAAGGCGGCTGCCGTCGTTTACACCTGGTTGATCTTAATGGAGCGTTCGAAGGCCAGCCGGTCAATGGCGAAGTGGTTACCGCGATCGCCAAGCGCTATCCCTCCCTGCCTATCCAGATCGGTGGCGGTATCCGCTCATTGGAAACCATCGAGCACTATGTAAAGGCTGGCGTGAGCTACGTGATCATCGGCACCAAAGCCGTAAAGGAGCCAGCATTCGTAGCTGAAGCCTGCCGAGCCTTTCCAGGCAAGGTCATCGTTGGGCTGGATGCCAAAGACGGCTTCGTGGCGACTGATGGCTGGGCGGAAGTCAGTCAGGTGCAGGTAATCGATCTGGCCAAGCGCTTCGAGGCAGACGGCGTTTCGGCGATTGTTTACACCGATATTGCCCGTGACGGCATGATGCAGGGATGCAACGTACCGTTTACTGCCGCGCTGGCAAACGCTACCCGAATTCCTGTCATCGCGTCGGGCGGTATCCATAACCTGAGCGATATCCAGAACCTGCTGGATGCCAAGGCACCCGGTATCATCGGCGCCATTACCGGTCGCGCGATCTACGAAGGCACGTTGGACGTCGCAGAGGCTCAGGCCCTGTGCGATCGTTATCAGGCATAAGACAGCCGACAGACGAGGGATACCGTATGGCACTTGCCAAGAGAATCATTCCCTGCCTCGACGTGGACAATGGCCGCGTGGTGAAGGGCGTCAAATTCGAAAATATCCGTGACGCCGGAGATCCGGTAGAGATTGCCCGTCGTTACAATGAGCAGGGCGCAGATGAAATCACCTTTTTGGATATCACCGCCAGCCACCAGGGCCGCGATACCACCCTGCATACGGTCGAACGTATGGCGAGTCAGGTGTTCATTCCGCTGACCGTGGGCGGTGGCGTTCGTACCGTGCAGGATATTCGTAACCTGCTCAACGCGGGTGCAGACAAGGTCTCGATCAATACTGCAGCAGTCTTTACGCCCGAGTTCGTCGGAGAAGCCGCAGACCGTTTTGGCTCGCAATGCATCGTTGTCGCCATCGATGCCAAGAAGGTCTCGGCACCGGGCGAAACGCCGCGCTGGGAGATCTTTACCCACGGTGGCCGTAAGCCGACCGGGCTGGACGCCGTTGCCTGGGCACGCAAGATGGAGGACTTGGGAGCGGGTGAAATCCTGCTGACCAGCATGGATCAGGACGGCACCAAGAGCGGGTTCGACCTCGGCGTGACACGTGCCATCAGTGAGGCCATCAATATTCCTGTTATCGCATCAGGTGGTGTCGGTAATCTTGAGCACCTGGCTGCCGGTATTCTGGAAGGCAAGGCCTCGGCGGTATTGGCTGCCAGCATTTTCCATTTTGGAGAATACAGCGTGCCTCAAGCCAAGGCCTATATGGCTGAACGGGGTATTGTGGTCCGATAAATAGAGATTTACGTCACACTTGGCACGCTTCCTGTTAAAGAAATTGCCCAAAACAAAGCAGGAGGCGTGTCCATGTTCAACGTTGTCATGGCGTTTTGGGTCAGTGTGTTGATGGTGAGTGCTGGGGCCGCCCAGGCAGCCAGTGCCAACAATCGTATTGATCTGCTGACAGAAAATTTTCCCCCTTACAACATGTCGGTCGATGGCAAGAACTTCGCACAGGAGGAAAGCCTGAGCGGAATAGCCGTGGATATCGTCCGGGAGGCCTGTAAGCGGGCCGGAGTTGCTTACTCGATGACGCTCCGCTTTCCCTGGGAGCGTATCTACAAGACCGCACTGGAGCAGCCTGGCTACGGCGTTTTCGTGACGGCTCGTCTCCCCGAGCGGGAAGATTCTTTCAAGTGGGTGGGGCCGATAGGACCTGATGACTGGATTCTGCTTGCCCGTGCGGACTCATCGCTAAAAATTGGCAGCCTGGATGACGTAAAGCGTCAGGGTTTGCGCATTGGCGCCTATAAAGGTGACGCGATCGCCGAAAGTTTAGTGAAGCAAGGCATAAACCCAGACCTCTCACTGCGGGATCAGGAAAACGTTCAAAAACTTCAGGCAGGGCAGATTGACGTCTGGGCCACCGGCGATCCGGCGGGCCGTTATCTGGCGCGTCAACAAGGGGTTACTGACTTCAAGACCGTTCTGCGGTTTAACGAAAGCCAGCTCTTTTTAGCCTTGAACAAGCAGACACCTGACAATGTGGTGCAAAAACTGCAAAACGCACTGGAGCAGATGCGCAAGGATGGTGAAGTCCAGCGCATCCTGGAGCATTACCTTTAAATAAGCATTCGATTGTGCCTTTGCCGGTGGCACAGCAGTTATAAGAAACAAGGAGCTGAAGTGATGTCCAAGTCGATATTGCGTGTGGTGATGTTGGGGTTGTTATTGGGAGCAGGCGCAGCAAAGGCTGCGGTCTCCGACAATTACTCGATGGTCCTGCTGACTGAGAATTTCCCGCCATTCAATATGGCTGTCGACGAAAAGAATTTCGCCAAGGATGACGGGATTGACGGCATCAGCACGGATATTGTCCGTGAAATGTTCAAGCGTGCCGGAGTCAACTATTCCCTTTCTCTGCGTTTCCCCTGGGACAGGCTTTATAACCTGGCGCTGGAAAACCCTAATTACGCGCTGTTCTCCACGTCCCGCACACCTGCCCGCGAGTCGCAGTTCAAATGGGTAGGGCCCCTGGGTAAGACGCGTAAGGTGTTAATGTCGACTAACGCCAGCAATATCAAGTTGACCAACCTGGAAGGCGCGAACAAGTACAAGATCGGTACTTACAAAAGCTCGGCGGTCAGCCAGATCCTGGCTGACAAGAAGATTCCGTTTACCGAGTCCCTTCGCGACCAGGAAAACGTCGGCAAGCTGGAGAGGGGCGAAATCGACTTCTGGGCAACGACCGATGTTGTGGCTCGGTATCTGGCCAAGCAGGAAGGGGTGTCCAATCTGCAAACCGCGTTGGTCATCGATGAGGCAGACCTATACCTGGCGGTCAACAAGGATACGCCGGATGATGTAGTTGCCAAGCTGCAGAAGACGCTGGATGAGATGCGCAAGGAAGGCGTAGTCGATCAGATTACCAATAACTACCTGTGACCCTTCAGGGCCCTGTAGCAAAACCGGAGCCTGGGCTCCGGTTTTTGTTTCAGCGGTACACACCATTCTTGCCATGACCGGCCATGGCTTTATTGCTGCGTAGAGCAATCATCTGCTCGACATCGATAATCTCGATCCCATTAGCGATCAAAGTGGGCAGCTCGCGCTCCAGAACGCTTAGCGTGGCTGGACGAGGATGACCAATCAGAACGGCCGTGCCTTGCTTGCGTGCCAGCCTGACGCCTTCCTGCAATTGCGCTGCGATTGCATCAGCCTGGTTTACATTGTCCAGGAACACATCGCGGGAAAGGCTCGCCAGCCCAATCTTCTGAGCTTCGGCGGCTGCAACCGTGGCTGCACTGGTACGGCTATCGAGGAAAAACAATGATTTGGCCTGCAGGGTTTGCATGAGCTGGCTCATGGCCGGGCGATCAGCCGTCATCCGACTACCTTCATGGTTGTTGACCCCGCTGACATAGGGGACTGTAGCCAAGGCGTTTTCGAGACGCTTCAGACGCTCCTCACCGGAAAGCTCGGGATGCCAGGCGAAGGGGCCGCCCGCAGGGTCCATAGGCAGATGCAGAATGACCGTACGGCCTGCCTTATGGGCTTCGCGAGCCAATGTCGCGCCGAAGGATGTGCCCGGCATGATGGCCAGGGTCACCGGCCCGGGCAGACCAAGAACGCGACGATCCTGGGAGAGGTTCTGTCCCAGGTCATCGATTACGATGCTCAGGCGTGGTGGCTCAGCCGCAGCGGCTCCAGCTGCCAGAGCGAGCAGCAGGAGCGAGCCAATCCAACGCCTGATCACTGATTGCGTGTGATGCTCAGCCCTTTCAGGAGGCTGAGGGCTTGGGACAGCTGGAAGTCATCATCTTGCGGGCGGGGCGTCTGGTTAGGCGCCTTGCTTCCGGTAGGACGATCCGGGCCGCCGTTGGCATTACCCAGGTGACCGGCCAGATCAGCTTCTTTGAAGAACTCAGGATTGTCTTCTGGGGTGACTTTGGCGGGTGCGACCGCCACATCAGGGGTGATGCCCTGCGCTTGAATGGATCGACCCTTGGGTGTGAAGTACAGCGCTGTGGTCAATTTGAGTGCGCGGTCGTTGTTAAGCGGCAGAACTGTTTGCACCGAGCCTTTACCGAACGTATCCGTACCCATCAGGATTCCGCGCTTGGAATCCTGCAGAGCGCCCGCCACGATTTCCGCCGCCGACGCGCTGCCACCATTGATGAGGACGACCAGCGGAACACCTTCGCTGGGGTCAGCCGCGTCGGCCGAGAAGCTCAGCTCGGAGTTCTGGATGCGACCCTTTGTATAGACGATCAGCCCCTTGGTCATAAAGGCATCTGCAACCTCGACAGCGGCCTGCAAAACGCCGCCGGGGTTGTTTCGCAGGTCGAGCACCAGGCCGTTGAGCTTATTGCCCTTGTTCTCTTTGCGAAGCTGCTGGAAGGCCTTTGTTACTTCATCGCCCGTGTTTACCTGGAACTGCGAAATGCGCAGCAGGCCGTAGTTAGGCTCCAGCAGTTGCGCCTTGACGCTCTTGACCTTGATGACGGCCCGGTTGAGTTTGACATCGAAGGGGCGGCCACCGCCGCGTACGATAGTCAGGGTAATCGGACTGCCGATCTTGCCGCGCATCTTGTCTACGGACTGGCTGATGGACTGACCCTTGGTGGGCTGGCCATCGATCTTGACGATCAGGTCTCCCGGCTGGATACCGGCCTTGGCAGCCGGCGTGTCATCAATAGGGGAGACCACTTTTACGAAACCGTCCTCCTGACCCACTTCGATCCCCAGACCACCAAATTCGCCGCTGGTGGTTTCCTGAAGCTCAGCAAAATCCTTGGGTTCAAGGTATGCCGAATGCGGGTCCAGGTTGCTCAGCATGCCCTTGATGGCGTTTTCGAGCAGAGTCTTGTCGTCCACCGGCTCAACATAGGCTGCCTTGATGCGGTCCATCACCTCAGCGAACGTACGCAGCTCTTCGAGTGGAAGCGGCGCGTTGTTGATGGGCGCTGCTGCCCCTTCGACCGGGGTCACCGCGGCGGGCACTTCTCCTGGCGTCTGTTGCTGGGCCCAGGCGGTTGAAACGCCACTCAGCCCTATCAGCGAGAAAGCCAAGGCGGTGAGACGAAAGCAATGCGGCATGCGTAGCTCCTAATGTGTCCGGCACTAACCCTGGGCACGGCACCAGGTAAGCGGATCCGACGGACGACCCTTCTGACGTATGGCGAAATAGAGGGCAGGGGTGTCCTGACCTCCGCTGGTCCCGACGGTTGCAATCGCATCGCCCGCCTTGACCTGATCACCTGCACTCTTTAACAAGCTTTGATTATGCCCGTATAAACTGAGATAGCCGTTGCCGTGATCAATGATCACCAGCTGTCCGGCCCCTCGTAACCAGTCGGCAAACACTACCCGGCCCGCATGAATAGCGTGTACCTGGGTGCCTGCGCTGGCTGAAATCAGTACACCATCCCATTTGGCGCGCGGGTCATCGCCACGCGGGCTGCCAAAGCGTGCCAGCAGGCGACCGTTCACAGGCCAAGGCAGCTTGCCTTGTGCGCTGGCAAACGGACCGCCAAAGCCTGGTGCAGAACTAGACACCGCAAGGCCCGGTGTGTTCGTTGGCCGTGTCGTTTTGCTGCTTGCGCGACTACGCTCTTCCGCTTCCCGCGCCTGTGCCAGTGCACGCTGGCGAGCCTGCTCAGCCTCACGAGCCTGGCGGGCCAGTGTCTCTTCAATGGTTTTCAGGACCTTGCCGAGTTCTGCCTGATCCTGCTCGCGCGATTTCAGCGCACGGTTGCGGTCGGAGTAGTCGCTGTTCAGCTTGGCCAGGGTCTCCTGGCGTGCCTTGCGGACTTCGGCCAGCTTGTCCTGCCGCTCCTGCAAAGCGGCTTGCTGAGCGGTCAGCTGCGATTGCTCGTTACGAATGTCACTCTCTACCCCGGCTAGCTGTTTCAGGGTGTCGTTGAATGTCGCGAGTTGGTCGAGGCGGGCCTGATTGACATAGTTATAGTAGGTCAGGGTGCGGCTGACCTTTTCCGGTTGTTCCTGATTGAGGAGCAACTTCAAGTATTCCTGACGGCCGCTTTGATAAGCGGCACGAATCTGAATAGCGATCAGTTTTTGTTGCTCAAGGCGTGACTGATCGAGTTTTTTTTTCTGGTCATCCAGCTTCTTCAGCTTCTCCTGACCTTGATCCAACTGATCCTGGAGATCCTTGACCTGCTTTTCCAGGTCGCCCATCTCCGTTTCGGTCGATTTGAGCTGCTTTTGCACGCCGGACTTTTCGGTCTGGATGCCTTGCAAGAGCTTCTGCAGTTCGGCGATATCACGCTTGGTGGCTTCCAACTGGCGCTGGGTATCCTCGCGCTGATCGGCCACGGCCGGAGTAAGCAGACATGCAAGAAGAACGAGGGTAAGGGCGCGAAGCATCGAGTAACAAATATCCCATGAGGAAGCGCCCTAGTATGCACGGGGCGGCTAGCAAAAAAAACGGCGAGACGAGCCGTAGATGACTAGGTGCTCTTTTATTGGTTGACGATCAGAAGTACCGCTGAGTCGTCAGGGACGCAACGATACTCCCAATCGGGTAAATGAGCAGGCCGTGATATTTAATTCACGGTAATAATCGTACGACCGGTCATCTCCTTGGGTTGCTCCATACCCATAAGCGTCAGCAAGGTGGGCGCTACATCGGCCAGTACACCGCCTTCACGAATGTGAACGGAGCGCTTGCCTACATAAACGAACGGAACCGGCTCGGTGGTATGCGCAGTATGCGCCTGACCCGTGGATTCATCTTCCATCTGCTCGACATTGCCGTGGTCTGCCGTAATGATGGCCTCGCCGCCGACCTTGTCCAGCGCTTCCACAATGCGTCCCATGCAGGCGTCCAAGCATTCCACTGCTTTGACTGCCGCCTCGAATACACCGGTATGGCCCACCATGTCGCCATTGGCATAGTTGGCGATGATGACGTCGTAGCGCTGGTTTTCAATCGCATCGACAATCTTGTCGGTAACTTCCGGGGCGCTCATTTCAGGCTGCATGTCATAGGTGGCAACCTTGGGGGAGGGGATCAGGATACGTTCCTCGCCCTCGAAGGGTTCTTCCCGACCGCCCGAGAAAAAGAACGTGACGTGCGCATATTTCTCGGTTTCGGCAATCCGCAGCTGAGTCTTGCCGTTCTTGGCCAGGTATTCACCCAGGACATTGTTCAGACTTTCCGGGGCAAAGGCACTGGGTGCAGGAATGCTGGCAGCATATTGGGTCAGCATGACATAGCCTGCCAGGTTTAGCGTCCGGGTACGGGGGAATTCCTTGAAGTCCGGCTCGACAAACGCACGGGACAGTTCACGGGCGCGGTCAGCGCGGAAGTTCATGAATACCACAGCGTCACCGTCTTCTACTTTAACGGGAGTTCCGACGGTCGTTGCCTTGACGAATTCATCGCTCTCGCCGCGCTCGTACGCTGCGTTGAGGCCTTCGGTAGCCGTTGCGGCATGGTATTCCGCGGTGCCGTCCGTAATGAGGTTATACGCAGCGGATACGCGGTCCCAGCGATTGTCGCGGTCCATGGAGAAATAGCGACCAATCAGCGACACGATACGACCTTTGCCCAGGCGGGCAAACGTGGCGTCTAGCAGGTCGATCGAGCTTTGCGCGCTCCTGGGCGGTGTATCGCGACCGTCGAGGAAGGCGTGCAGGTAGATCTTCTCGGCGCCACGCTTGGCCGCCAGCTCTGCCATGGCAACCAGATGGTCCTGGTGGCTATGGACGCCGCCATCGGACATCAGGCCCAGGATATGGACGGCCTTGCCTGCGCCGACTGCCTTGTCGACGGCTTCGCCAATGACCGGATTCTCGAAGAACTCGCCATCGCGGATGGCCTTGGTGATACGGGTGAAATCCTGATACACCACACGGCCGGCTCCCAGGTTCATGTGACCTACCTCGGAGTTGCCCATCTGGCCGTCAGGCAGGCCCACATCCATGCCGGAGCCAGAGATCAGACCATGGGGCTGTGTCGCCAGCAGGCGATCCCAGACCGGCTTTTTTGCCGCGTAAATGGCATTGTGCTTGGTTTCCTCGCTGTGGCCAAAGCCGTCGAGGATGATCAGGACCAGAGGTTTGGGTGTGAATGCCATGATTTCGGACTCTTGTTAGCGCTGTTTCGAAAGGCAACGGTTATCTGAAGTGTAACTGCCAAACGCCTAGCGACGCCACGCATGCAGGGTATGGTGCATGAGGTCGCGTGTGTATACTGGCCAGCATTTTTTGACTCCGGATACTTCGTGCCATGCAATTCGTTTCCCGGCTGATCGAGTTCGCCACTCACCATTACTTGCTTGTTGGCGCCTTGTTGGTGCTCTTGATCCTTCTGCTGATACACGAGACACGTCGTAGCGGGCGCAGCCTGTCAACGGCGGAGCTGACCAAGCTTCTCAATACAGAGCAGGGCATTGTGCTGGACATTCGTCCGAAGAAGGAGTTCGCTACCGGTCATATCGTCGGGGCAGTGAACATTCCTCAGGACAAACTGGCCAGCAGCCTGTCCCAACTGGAGAAGCACAAGGATAAGACCCTTATCGTTGTCGACAGCAATGGTCAGCAGGCCGGCGCTGCCTGCACGCCGCTACAACAGGCCGGATTCACTACGGCCCGGCTGACGGGAGGTCTCTCTACCTGGCGTGGGGAAAACCTGCCGCTCGTGAAAAACTAATTGTCGGACAGGAGGTACTTTCATGCCTGAAGTCATCATCTACACCAGTGCCTGGTGTCCTTACTGCCATCGAGCCAAGCACCTGCTCGACAGTAAAGGTGTGAAGTACCAAGAAATTGCCGTCGATGGCCAGCCTGCAGTGCGTAGTGAAATGACACGCAAGGCCGGCCGGACCAGTGTTCCGCAGATCTGGATTGGCGAAACCCATGTGGGTGGCTGCGACGATCTGTATGCGCTCGAGCGCTCAGGCCGTCTCGACCCGCTCCTCTCTGCCTGAATTAACCGATAAACAATAAGGTTCTGTCATGACTGATAACCTAAACGGAGCGCAGCAGACTGAAGAAGGCGCTCAGTTCTCCCTGCAACGTATCTATATTCGCGACCTGTCTTTCGAGGCGCCCAAGAGCCCGGACATCTTCCGTCAGGATTGGCAGCCAAACGTCAACCTGGATCTATCCACCCGCCAGAAGGCGCTGAACGAAGATTTCTACGAAGTCGTCCTCACGCTGACCGTAACGGTGAAGAACGGTGAAGACACCGCTTTTGTTGCTGAAGTACAACAGGCCGGTATCTTCCTGATCAAGGGTCTGGATGCCTCTTCCATGAGTCATGCGCTGGGCGCCTTCTGCCCGAACATCCTGTTCCCTTATGCACGTGAAACACTGGACAGCATGGTCGTGCGTGGTTCCTTCCCGGCGCTGATGCTGTCGCCGGTGAACTTCGATGCGCTGTACGCTCAAGAGCTGTCGCGCATGCAGACTGCAGGTCAGGCCTGATCTACGCTGTAGAAAAAACGCCCTTCGGGGCGTTTTTTTATGCCGCAGTGATTTATTCCGGCATGAAAAAGCCCAGCTGGCGCCAGCCTTCGTAAACGGTAATGGCTACCGCGTTGGAGAGATTGAGGCTGCGACGATCCGGTAGCATGGGCAGGCGTAGCAGGTGCTCGTGGGGAAGGGCATCACGCACCTCGGCTGGCAGCCCGCGGCTCTCGGGACCAAACAGCAGGGCATCGCCTACTTCATAGCGGACATCGGCATAGGACTGTGTAGCCTTGGTAGAAAAGGCCATCAGCCGACGGGGTTGTAAATCTGCTATACAAGCTGACAGCGATGCGTGACACCGCACGGTCGACCACTCATGGTAGTCCAACCCGGCGCGACGCAGCTTTTTGTCGTCAAGCGCAAAGCCAAGTGGCTCGATCAGATGCAGACGGCAGCCGGTAACGGCACACAAGCGAATGATATTGCCCGTATTGGGCGGAATTTCCGGCTCGAACAAAATGACGTCAAACATGGTAGCTAACACAGGAATAAAGAGCGGTATGGTAACGCCACCCGGCGACAATGGCTGCTGCTTCGTACGGTGGATATGGGCTGGTTGCGGAACGGTGGCATGTTGAGACGTCTGTTTCATGCCGTACGCCGTCTGTTTCTCGAGGTACGCGAAGCCAAGGCTGCTCGTGAAAGAGAACTCCAACGGGTGGATGATCCTGAAGAGCTACGCCGTGAGCTACAGACTCGCAATCGCCGCCTCCTGGTGTGGTTGGGCGCCATGTCACTGGGCGGGCTGCTGTTCGGGCTGATGGTCGGCCGGATCTATCACGGCGATGTAGGGCCTCGGCAGCTAATCGTTCCTCAAGTACGCGTGGCCCAGGCTGCAGAATACGTTGACGAAGGCTCTGGGAAGCCTATGTATCGTCTGGTGCTGTTCCTGAACAAGGCCCTTCAGTATGAGCGCTATCGCCCAGACGGTGCGTTGAATCTGCGTTTGCCCAACATAAGTTTGGTAGGCGGCAATCAAAGTGCTCAGGTAAAGACAAAAGAGTCACGCAGCTTTTCCTGGTCAGTCACTCAGCAGGGCAAGGACGTCAACGTGCTTGTAGTTGGACTAGGAGGAGCCCTGGCTACTCAGGACCGCCTGGACAAGAAGGAAGACGACCACTGGGAACTGGTCATTGACGTTCCACTGATCTCAGCTGGCCAGTAAACGTGCGCACAATTGAGGCAAGTTTCAAGTGCTGCACATTTTTGGTGCAAGCCTTGAATGCTAAACATTATTCTTCTTTTATGATGCTGTGTTTCTTGTAAAGCCAGTGCAATTGAAGGGTTTCAGCTTTGTATCTGTAACCTATTGATTTAAAGGCCTGAGAAGTAGCCTCTTATCTCAGAACAAAAAAAGACCACCCGGAGGTGGTCTTGAAATAAAAAGGGGATTCCCCAGCCTGCCTGTACCGAGGTCCCCAAAAAGGTTGGTTACCAAGTACATAGCAGGCGGCGTGCCAACTTTTCATAATTTTCTGAACAAAAAGTTCAGGCATAAAAAAGCGCTGTTTAAGGCGCCTTTTAGCCTACAGGGCTTAGTCTTCACCCTCTTCATCTGGGCCATCGACTTTCATGCCCAGCTCTTTGATCTTCCGGGTCAGCGTGTTGCGTCCCCAGCCCAGGAGAACCGCGGCATCACGACGGCGGCCGGCGGTATGCTTGAGCGCGGTCTCGATCATGATTCGCTCAAAAGCAGGCACGGCACTGTCTAGAAGGCTTGACTGTCCACGAGTCAATGCCTGATCCGCCCAGTGACGCAAGGCTTGTTCCCAGTTGGCGGCGGGTTGCGCATCCTGCGGCTGGCTAAGGAGTTCCGGCGGCAGGTCATCGATCAGTACCTCCCGGCTGGACGCCATCACCGTGATCCAGCGACAGGTATTTTCCAGTTGCCGGACGTTACCTTGCCAGGACAGGCCCTTCATGTACTCCTCGGTTTCCGGTCTTAGCGTCTTGGGCTCTACCGCCAGCTCTTGCGCCGCTCGTGCCAGGAAATGCCGGGCCAGCGCTGGAATATCTTCCCGGCGATCAGCCAGACGAGGAATGTGGATACGAATCACGTTGAGGCGATGAAACAGGTCCTCGCGAAACTTGCCATCCCGGACCAGACCCTCCAGGTTCTGGTGGGTTGCGGCAATGATGCGGACATCCACCTTGACTGGAGTATGGCCCCCTACGCGATAGAACTCACCATCAGCCAAGACCCGCAGCAGGCGCGTCTGGGTATCGGCTGGCATGTCTCCGATCTCATCAAGAAACAAGGTTCCACCATCGGCCTGCTCGAAACGGCCTCGACGCTGGTTGGCCGCGCCTGTGAAGGCCCCTTTTTCGTGGCCGAACAGCTCGGACTCCATCAAGTCCTTGGGAATGGCGGCCATGTTCAGCGCGATGAAAGGCGCTGCCGCGCGCGGGCTGTGGCGGTGCAGGGCATGGGCAACCAGCTCTTTGCCTGTGCCCGACTCGCCATTGATCAGAACCGTAATGTTGGAATGGGAGAGCCGGCCGATGGCGCGAAACACCTCCTGCATTGCCGGCGCTTCACCAATGATTTCCGGTGTTCGCGTCAGGTGAGCGGGCTCCTCGAATCCCTGCTGTTCCTGGGCATGCTGGCCGGCGCGCTTGACCAACGCGACGGCCTCATCGACGTCGAATGGCTTGGGCAGGTATTCAAACGCGCCCCCTTGATAGGAGGCGACAGCGCTGTCGAGATCCGAATGTGCCGTCATGATGATCACAGGCAGACGAGGGTGAACCTCCCGAATGCGAGACAACAAATCCAGGCCACTGGCGCCAGGCATGCGAATATCGGAAATGATGACATCCGGCTGCTGGCGGCCGAGCCGATTCATGACGCTGTCCGCATTCTCAAAGGCAACGGTCGTCATGCCTTCCTGCTGAAGGGCCTTTTCTAGTACCCAGCGAATGGAACGGTCGTCGTCGACGATCCAGACGGTCTCCGAACGGCTCATAAAGGCTCCTTATCCAACGGCAGGAAAATACTGAAGGCAGTGTGTCCAGGTTGACTCAGGCACTCGATAAGGCCTTGGTGCTGAGAAATGATGTTTTGCGTGATGGCCAAGCCCAGACCGGTCCCGTCTGGGCGACCGCTGACCATCGGATAGAAGATGGTTTCCTGCATGTCGGCAGGAATACCCGGGCCGTTATCGATGATTTCGACCTTGCACACCAACCGATGGCGAATATGGGCAATAGTGAACTGGCGGAGCGCACGCGTCCGCAGCGTGATACGTCCCAGGCGCAGCTCATTGTGTTCGGAAATGGCCTGCATGGCGTTTCGCACAATATTGAGGACTGCCTGGATCAACTGCTCCTTGTCGATAAGGAGGTCCGGAATGCTCGGATCGTAATCGCGTACCAGAGAGATACCACCCTGGCTTTCGGCATCCACCAGACTGCAAACACGCTCTAGCACCTCATGAATATTGGTACGTGCCAGTTTGGGCAGCTTGTTGGAGCCGAGCATGCGATCCACTAGGTTGCGCAGGCGGTCAGACTCCTCAATGATGACGTTCGTGTAATCCTTCAGGGACTCGTCCGGTAACTCTCGAGAGAGGAGTTGCGCAGCGCCACGGATACCTCCAAGGGGATTCTTGATCTCATGGGCAAGCCCGCGAACCAGCAGTTTGGTCGTTTCCTGTTTGGAAAGCTGGGCTTCCTCTTTGGTAATTCGCAGGAGACGATCCCTGGGATGCACCTCCAGCAACAGGTAGGTCGTAGAAGGGCTGAGCACAGGCGTAACAGCATAATCCACCGTCAGGTTGTTGCCTGTAGTGGACACCAGCAGTGCTTCACGCTTGGTAAACGGGTGCGAGTGCTCCACTGCCTGACGAAGGGCTTGGAGCGCTTCCGGCGACTCGGTGAACAATTCACTGATGAATTGACCGTGGCTACGCTGACCGCTGACGGCCAACAGCATTTCAGCTGCCGGATTCATGTACTCAAGGCGCAGCTCGGCGTTGAGCAGAATGACTGCCGTCGTAAGGTTATCCAGCAGCAGACGATGCATCATTTCCGTAGGCATGGCGAATCAGCTTTGATGTGACGACCCATGAAAATGCAAGAAACAAACCAAGCTACGTAAATAGGCTGCCCTGTGTTAGGGCAAGCCCATAACCTGTGCACTGCACGTAGCCTTAAGCTGTTTTCTGGCTAATCAGGATGTCTCGTTTTGGTGCGGCCTACAGTATTGCACCGATACAGTGCATCGGGTCTAGCGCTTTACTCTTCTTCGGGTTTTTCAGAAAGCGGACATTCGGGACGAATACCCCACTCACCGTCCTTGCAGGGGTTGGCCAGACGCCGCTGAGACAGCGACATGCGCTTCATATGAAAAGGTTGGCTAGGCGTACGCTCGACCACGACGCCGCCTTCCGTAACGATCTCCACCGCGATCTGATGCGTGCCCCGGTCCAGGTTTTCGAGTGGAAATACCGGACTGCGCCCAGGGGCTCCTGCGGGTTGGCCATCCAGAATCAGCCGGTAGAAATGAGTAGGCATCAGTTCTGGATCGCTGGTGGCTGTTACGATCAGCTCACCGGCATTGCTCCGAATCGTAGCGTCCGGCTCCGGTACAAGAATGCGCAGCATCTGGTAGGACGCGATTTGGGCGGGCTGCGGCGGTGGAGCGGATGGTTGCACCGGCTTACGAACATCCGGATTGGAAGGCGACAGCTTGATTGTGCGTGGCGCAGCAGGCGACGGCATGCTATTGGAAGGCTGAATCGTGACAGGGTTGGCCTTGATGCCCTTTGGAGGGCTATCTGTGAAGATGCGGTTACCTTCGGCATCGGTGTAGGTGTACACGGCTGCAAAGGCCGGCTGCGTCAGGAAGAGTAGTACAAGCAGATAAATGAAGCGCATCGGTAAGGATCAACGACTCGGACTGTTGAGGCTGATGCGTTGCACCGTGATCTCAACGGGCTCGCTCTGTTGTACGACACGTGTACCTTCGACCACCTCTATGGCCAGGCTGTGGGTGCCACGGTCTATGTTAGTCAGATGAAAAAAAGGTGCTCGGGTCGGCTCACCATAAGGTTGCCCATCCACCAGCAGGCGAAGTTCATGGCCGGGCGATAGGGCAGGCGTTATGGTCGCGCTGATAGAAAAAGTGCCATTGTTCGCTCGTAGCGCTTCATCGTCAGGCGCATCCAGGCGCAGGGTTTGATAGGGCTGACTCGTGGCTGCGCCCGTGTCGGGCGGGGACGGAGAGGGCGCGGTCGACGCCGGCGTCTCGGCTTTCACGGTGTTGGGGCGCTGCAGTTCGACCCGTTCGGCAGGCGCGTTCGCTGGCGGCTGGTCGCTGAAGACTGTTTGGCCGTTCGGGCCTACCGAGCGATAGATTTCGGCGTGAACAGGCAAGGTCATGGCAAACACTAGGCTGGCGAACAGCAGGCGCATATCTGTTCCTAGGGTGACACTGGCGTTACATAGAGAAAGAGGTAAGTCATAAGCGTTGCACTGACAGGCCCTTATGACAAGCGCCCATAAGCAAAAGGCCTCCCGAAGGAGGCCTCTGCTGTACAACCGGTGGCTTAGACGCTGTAGTACAGGTCGTATTCCAGCGGGTGAACGAAGGTGCGAACCTTGATCTCTTCTTCGCTCTTGAGCTCGATATAGGTATCGATGAACTCATCAGTGAAGACGCCACCCTTGGTCAGGAACGCGCGGTCAGCGTCCAGGGACTCCAGTGCTTCCTTCAGGCTGCCACATACCTGCGGGATCTGCTTGGCCTCTTCTGGCGGCAGGTCGTACAGGTTCTTGTCGGCAGCATCGCCAGGGTGAATCTTGTTCTGGATACCATCCAGGCCCGCCATCAGCAGTGCAGCGAAGCACAGGTAAGGGTTGGCCGCCGGGTCCGGGAAGCGCGCTTCGATACGGCGGGCTTTCGGGCTGGAAACGTAGGGGATACGGATCGAGGCGGAACGGTTGCGAGCCGAGTAGGCCAACATGACCGGTGCTTCAAAGCCGGGAACCAGACGCTTATAGGAGTTGGTGGACGGGTTGGTAAAGCCATTCAGAGCCTTGCCATGCTTGATGATGCCGCCGATGAAGTACAGGGCAGTATCGGACAGGCCGGCATAGCCTTCGCCTGCGAACGTGTTCTTGCCTTCCTTGGAGATAGACATGTGAACGTGCATGCCCGAGCCGTTATCGCCATACAGCGGCTTCGGCATGAAGGTTACGGTCTTGCCGTAGGCATCAGCGACGTTGTGTACGCAGTACTTCAGCGTCTGGACTTCGTCCGCCTTGGCTACCAGCGTGTTGAACTTCACGCCGATCTCATTCTGGCCGGCAGTCGCCACTTCATGGTGGTGAACTTCAACAACCAGACCCATTTCTTCCAGCGCATTACACATGGCCGTACGGATTTCGTGGTCGTGGTCAACCGGCGGAACCGGGAAGTAACCGCCCTTGACGCCCGGACGGTGACCCTTGTTGCCGCTTTCGAAATCAGCGTCAGTGTTCCAGGACGCCTGTTCGGAGAAGATCTTGAACATGGAGCCGGAGATGTCAGACTTGAACTTCACTTCGTCGAAGATGAAGAACTCGGGCTCTGGACCCACGAATACAGTGTCACCGATACCGGTGGACTTCAGATACTCTTCAGCGGCCTTGGCAATAGCCCGGGGATCGCGCTCATAAGGCTGCATGGTGGACGGTTCGATGATGTCGCAGACCAGGATGACGGTCGGCTCTTCAGTGAACGGATCCAGCACGGCGGTGCTGTCGTCCGGCATCAGGATCATGTCGGAAGCTTCGATACCTTTCCAGCCAGCAATGGAGGAGCCATCGAACATTTTTCCGTGTTCGAAGAAGTCTTCATCGAGGGCGTCGCGAGCGGGCATAGTAACGTGCTGCTGCTTTCCCTTGGTGTCCGTGAAGCGCAGGTCTATCCACTTCACGTCGTTTTCTTTGATCAGTTGAACCGCCTTCGACATGTTTTCCTCCAGAGGGATTGAGGCTGGGAGCGGTTGGCGTAACTCCCAGGATCAGGTGTACCCGTAGCAAGGGCACTTCTGAAAACGGTTGCGCTTTCAGAAGAGCCCTATCCTCGCCTAAGGGCTACTGCCTCACAAGGGAGCAAGTAGCGTGCCAGTGCCCTGTAATGGACAGGGCCGCACTAACACTAGGCCTTGGCCGTTAATGGTGCCTCTGGAATAGACCATCGAGCACCAAAAGCGTGCTTTATATTTTTTATAGCACCAAATTGGTGCTTTTATGGATTTAGACCAATGGAAGTCAGAACTTTCAGTTTGAGCTATACTTGTCGACCTTTTCTCGTCGTTTCCGCTCTTCTTTAAAATTTCATGAAGCTCATCGTCAAAGTCTTTCCGGAAATCACTATCAAAAGTCGTCCGGTGCGCAAGCGTTTCATTCGCCAGCTGGCGAAGAATATCCGGGTGGTCTTGAGGGATCTGGACCCGAACCTGACGGTGGAGGGTGAGTGGGATAACCTGGAAGTCGAAACACAGCAAACCGAGCCGAAGGTTCTGCGCGAGATGATCGAGCGCCTGACCTGCACGCCAGGGATCGGTCATTTCCTGGAGGTCCATGAATACCCGCTGGGCGACTTCGAAGATATTCTCGACAAATGCATCCAGCATTTCGGTGAGCGCATTCGCGGCAAGGTATTCTCCTTGCGCTGCAAGCGGGCCGGCAAACATGATTTCAGCTCCATGGACGTAGAGCGCTACGTCGGGGGCGGACTGCGCCAGCGCTGTGGCGGTGCGGGGATTTCCCTCAAGGATCCCGAGGTGCTTGCACGCATTGAGATCCGCCATGACCGCCTGTTCGTGATTGATCGGCAGCACGACGGTCTGGGAGGGTATCCACTGGGTGCTCTCGAACAGGTGCTGGTCCTCATGTCCGGTGGTTACGACTCAACCGTTGCTGCCTACCAGATGATGCGTCGCGGCTTGGTCAGTCATTTCTGCTTCTTCAACCTGGGTGGGCGTGCCCATGAATTGGGCGTTATGGAAGTTGCCCATTATCTGTGGGAGAAATTCGGCCGCTCCCAGCGCGTGCTGTTTATCAGCGTGCCGTTTGAAGAGGTGGTCGGCGAGATCCTGACCAAGGTAGATGACAGCCAGATGGGCGTCATCCTCAAGCGCATGATGCTGCGCGCAGCCAGCCGCATGGCCGAGCGCCTGGACATCGATGCGTTGGTCACGGGCGAGGCGATCTCGCAGGTTTCCAGCCAGACCCTGCCCAACCTGGCCGTAATCGACCGTGTCACCGATACGCTGGTGCTGCGTCCACTGCTGGCCAGTCACAAGCAGGACATCATCGACACGGCCGAACAGATCGGCACGGCGGCATTTGCCAAGCACATGCCGGAGTACTGCGGCGTGATTTCGGTGAACCCGACGACCAAGGCCAAGGGCTACCGTGTGGAGCACGAAGAAACCAAATTCGACATGGCCATCCTGGACGCAGCCCTTGAGCGCGCTACGATGATGACAGTCGACAAGGTGATCGACGAGCTTGGCAAGGACTTGAAGGTTGAGGAAGTCAGCCAGGCGCTACCTGGTCAGATCGTGCTCGACATTCGTCACCCAGATAGTCAGGAGGATGATCCTCTGGCCGTGGACGGTGTCGAAGTGCAGGCTATGCCATTCTTTGCACTGAACAATCGATTCAAGGAACTGGACGAGAATCGCCAGTACCTTCTCTACTGTGACAAAGGTGTCATGAGTCGCCTGCATGCTCATCATTTGCTCAATGAGGGGCATGCGAATGTACGTGTTTATCGCCCGGACTAAACAGCCCGGGCTGTTTGGCGGCAGCATTCGCCATCGCCCTCCCGACCGGGATTGAGGGCAGGCCTGTCGGGCTGCTCGTAGGCGCAGATCTCATTGGCGCCTTTGTTTCTCTGGATTAAATGCCCTTTGGGCTTGAATGAATTTTGCTGAATGTCGTGTCGGGCTTGCTGTGATCAGCCGCTGCGGCCCGGCTCAACTTGATAACGAGACTGAAAAAGTGATCGAGAATCTTCGTAATATCGCCATCATCGCCCACGTTGACCATGGCAAGACCACGCTGGTAGACAAGCTGCTGAAGCTGTCCGGTACGCTGGACCGCAAGGAAGCCGAAGGCGAGCGCGTCATGGACTCCAACGACCAGGAAAGAGAGCGTGGTATTACCATCCTGGCCAAGAACACGGCGATCAAGTGGAACGGCTATAACATCAACATCGTGGATACACCCGGTCACGCTGACTTCGGCGGTGAAGTAGAGCGTGTAATGTCGATGGTTGACTCCGTACTGCTGGTTGTGGACGCGCAAGACGGCCCCATGCCTCAGACCCGTTTCGTGACCCAGAAGGCGTTCAAGGCGGGCCTGCGTCCGATCGTGATCGTGAACAAGATCGACCGTCCGGGCGCGCGTCCTGATTGGGTTATCGACCAGATCTTCGACCTGTTCGACAACCTGGGCGCCACCGATGAGCAGCTGGATTTCCCGATCGTCTACGCCAGTGCCCTGAACGGCATTGCCGGCATGGATTACGAGAAGATGGACGACAACATGGATGCTGTGTTCCAGGCCATCATTGACCACGTACCGGCCCCCCAGGTCGACGTGAACGGCCCGTTCCAGATGCAGATCTCCCAGCTGGACTACAGCAGCTTCCTCGGCGTAATCGGCATTGGCCGTATCGCACGCGGTACAATCAAGGCCAACACTCCGGTAACCGCTATCGGTGCCGATGGCAAGAAGCGTAACGGCCGCATTCTGAAGATCATGGGTCACCACGGTCTGCAGCGTGTCGAGGTTCCTGAGGCGCAGGCCGGTGACATCGTTTGCGTCAGCGGCATGGACGAGCTGTTCATTTCCGATACCCTGTGCGACCAGCAGACCGTCGAGGCGCTGCCTCCGCTGACCGTTGACCAGCCGACCGTTTCGATGACCTTCCAGGTCAATGACTCGCCGTTCGCTGGCAAGGAAGGCAAGTTCGTGACCAGCCGTAACATCAAGGACCGTCTGGACAAGGAGCTGCTGCACAACGTGGCACTGCGTGTTGAGCAGGGCGAATCTCCCGAGAAATTCAAGGTCTCTGGCCGTGGTGAGCTGCACCTGTCCGTATTGATCGAGAACATGCGTCGTGAAGGCTTTGAACTGGCGGTAGGCCGTCCAGAGGTGGTGATCATCGAGAACGAAAACGGCGAGAAGCAGGAGCCGTACGAGAACGTCACCATCGACATCGAAGAGCAGCACCAGGGTCCCGTGATGGAGCAAATGGGTCTGCGTAAGGGCGATCTGAGCAACATGATCCCTGACGGAAAAGGCCGTGTTCGTCTGGAGTACACCATTCCGGCACGTGGTCTGATCGGCTTCCGTAACAACTTCCTGACTCTGACCTCGGGTACTGGCATCCTGACCTCGACCTTCAGCCACTATGGCCCGATCAAGGCAGGTGAAGTCACCAACCGTCAGAACGGCGTACTGGTGTCCATGGCTACCGGTACTGCACTAACGTATTCGCTGGAGACTCTGCAAAGCCGCGGCAAGCTGTTCCTCGCGCCTGGTGATGAAATCTATGAAGGCCAGCTGTGCGGTATCAACAGCCGTGACAACGACCTCGTGCTCAACCCCACCAAGGGCAAGAAGCTCGACAACATGCGTGCTTCCGGCAAGGACGAGGTTATCGCCCTGGTTCCGCCAATCAAGTTCACCCTTGAACAGGCCCTGGAATTCATCGCTGAAGATGAGTTGGTTGAAGTAACCCCGAAGTCGATTCGTCTGCGCAAGAAGCTGCTCAACGAAAACGATCGTAAGCGTTACGAGCGCAGCAAGGTGTAATAACCCGACCGCGCGACTGAAAAGCCCACTCGCTGAAAGGCGGGTGGGCTTTTTTATGCCTGGTGAAAGGAAGCTATAAAAAAGCCCCGGTAAACCGGGGCTTTCACTGCCGTAGGGCTTACGGCGTATTCTTACGCAGTTTCACAGGATGCCCTTGCTGGGCCTTCTTGCGGGCGGCTGCGGTACGCATGCGGATATTGATGGCTTCCACTGCCAGCGAGAACGCCATGGCGAAGTAGACATAGCCCTTGGGTACGTGAATCTCAAAACTCTCAGCGATCAGCACAGTACCTACTACGATCAGGAAGGACAGTGCGAGCATCTTCAGGCTAGGGTGCTTGTCGATGAAGCTGCTGATACCACCCGCTGCCAGCATCATCACCAGTACTGCAACAATGATCGCCGCAACCATCACTGGTACATGTTGCACCATACCCACTGCCGTAATGACCGAGTCCAGCGAGAACACGATGTCGATGATCGCGATCTGGACGATGGTAGAGATAAAGCTGCCGCCCTTGCCCTTGGGCTCGTCGCTTTCTTCCTCTTCACCTTCCAGGCCGTGATAGATCTCGGTACTGCTCTTGTACAGGAGGAACAGGCCACCAAAGAACAGAATGAGGTCGCGCCCGGAGATGCCTTGGCCAAACACATGGAACAGATCGGCCGTCAGGCGCATCACCCAAGTGATCGAGAGCAACAGCAGGATCCGTGTCACCATGGCCAGTGCCAGGCCGAAGAAACGTGTGCGTGGTTGCATCGCCTTGGGCATACGGCTCACCAGGATCGAGATCATGATGATGTTGTCGATACCCAATACGATTTCCAGGGCCGTCAGGGTAAAGAAAGCCACCCAGATTTCCGGGCTTGTCAGCCACTCCATTCCAATTCCTCTTCATTAACGTCGGTACGACGAGTACCGAAAACAAACCGACAAAACTAATCAGGTAAATGTGAAAATTTCGTTAGTTCAGGCACCACTGAACAGCGGAAACACACCTAGTAACAAAGCTGTTACTAGCATAGCCAGACATGTCACGACTGCCCACTTCAAAGTAAAGCGTTGATGATCGCCAAACTCTACTTTAGCCAAACCCACCAGCAGGTAGGTCGAAGGGACCAATGGGCTTAGGAGATGCACCGGTTGGCCTACGATGGACGCACGAGCAATTTCCACTGGAGCGATACCGTAGTGACCAGCTGCTTCGGCCAATACGGGCAGTACGCCAAAGTAGAACGCATCGTTGGAGATGAAAAAGGTAAACGGCATGCTTACCAGCGCAGTGATGACAGCCATATACGGGCCAAGCGCTTCCGGAATAACGGCCAAAAGGCTTTTGGACATAGCGTCCACCATGCCGGTGCCTGACAGGATGCCTGTGAAGATCCCGGCGGCGAAAATCAGTGAAACTACCGCAAGAACATTTTCCGCATGAGCGGCAACACGCTGTTTTTGCAGATCAATATTACGGTAGTTGATAGTCATGGCGATGCCGAAGGCAATCATGAATAGCACTGGCATGGGCAGAATGCCTTTGACCAGCGCTGCCATTAGGGCCAGGGTCAAAAGACCGTTGAACCAGCGCAGATGAGGACGGCGGGCTTCTTCGCACTGAGAAACGGTAACCTTGGCACCTTCGCTTTCATGGATTTCCAGAATGCCCAGGCGCGCCCGTTCACGACGTCCATAGAGATAGGCCAGGACAAACAGCCAGACAATACTAGCCAGCATGGCAGGGATCATCGGGACAAAAACATCTGCCGGGTCTACGTGCAGCGCACTGGCTGCGCGTGCCGTCGGGCCACCCCAAGGCGTAAGGTTCATGACGCCACTGGACAGCAGCATCAGGCACGTCATGATCAGCGGATTCATACCCAGACGCTTGTACAGCGGGAACATGGCTGCCACGCAGATCATGTAAGTCGTCGAACCGTCACCGTCGAGCGATACCACCAGGGTCAGGAAGACCGTACCGATGGCAACCTTGAGCGGGTCGCCTTTCACCAGCTTCAGAATCCAGCGAACTGCCGGATCGAACAGGCCGGTATCGATCATGATGGCGAAGTAGAGGATGGCGAACAGCAGCATCACGCCAGTAGGCGCCAGTGTGCGCAATCCATCCAGCATCATGGGGCCGAGCGAATTGAGCTGGATATGCCCAAGGCTGGCAAAGTGATTACCCAACGCCCATGCCAGTACGGCAAAGAGAATCGGGACCATAGTAAGCGCAATGAGAGGGGTGAGCCGCTTGGTCATGATCAGGAACATGAAGGTCACGACCATGGCGAAGCCAAGGAATGTCAACATGGGAAACTCCAACGGTTACGCGTGAAAGGTGAAGAAACGACCGAAGCGCGATTCAGGGCTCACGAGTAGCGTATGGAGAGGCATGGAGCGGCGGGGGCCGCTGCTGGGGACAAGCGAATCATGGAGTTAATCCTTTGTTTTTGTTAGTACCGCAGGTGCACGTCATGGCATTGCCATAAGTGGGCCATTAACCCTTTGGATAATTGATCCTAACCGGGCAAGCTTTCATGAACCTTGCGGGAGGCTGCCCCCCAGCAGCGAAATCACCAGTGGTAATGTGAACGCAGCCACAAGTGTCTGCAATGTGATCACACCTGCCATGAGCGCGCTGTCCCCACCCAGCTGGCGGGTCAATGCATAAGCGGTCGGTGCGGTAGGCAGCGAGAAAAACAGAACGAGCAGAAGCCTCTCATGAGGTGGCAGGCCTAGAAGGTAAGCGATCAACCCTGCCAGGAGAGGGCATGCCAGCAGGCGGAACAGTGTCATGGTGCCAATGGCTCGCCATTCGCCGGCGATCTGTTGAAGTTTCAGGGCGGCGCCTACGCAGAAAAGTCCTAGAGGCAAGCTGGTTGCTGCCAGAAGCCCCAGTAGCCGATCAGTGCCAAAGGGCAGCCCCCATCCCAGCAGATTCACCAACGCGCCTGCTGCGCAGGCCAGAATAAGGGGATTGCGTAGGACGGGTAATAACAACTCACCCAAGCGAGCGCCGCGCTCGGCTTTCAGTGCCCAAACCGACATGACATTTACGGTAGGCACCATCAGGGCCAGAAGTAACGCAGCCTGCCCCAGGCCCGATTTGCCCAGTAGACTGCCTACGGTTGCTAGCCCCAGGTAGGTATTGAAGCGCAGGGTGCCCTGGGCAATGACGCCGAACCGCTCGGCGGGCCAGTGGTAAAAACGTCTGGCAAGCAATAGGGCAATCCATAAAGCACCCAGCCCCGTCATTGCCGCCAGCGCCAGATGCGCCAGAGCGGGGTCATCAAGTGGTGCTGTAGCGAGATTATTGAACAGAAGCGATGGAAAAAGAATGAAGTAATTGAGTCGGTCCGCTGCGGGCCAGAACGCGTCGCCAGGAAAGCCTTTTTGGCGCATCCAGTACCCCGCCACGATGAGGGCGAACAGCGGCCAGAGAGCGAGAAGGATGGTAGTCACAGAGGGCGCAGCCAGTTGGTTTCTTATCGTTATAGATCAAGGCACGGACAATATTAGCAGTTCCCAGTACTTGTGAATGACGCGAAAAATAGAGAGCTGCCTCATGGCAGCTCCAGTCCTCCCGAAGCCTTGTGCAAGGCTCTCAGGTGATCACCCAACTGCTTGAGGTTGGCTTCGGTGTCATTAAGGCCGTTTTGGAACTTGCTGTCCAGTAGAGAACGCACTTCCGTATTGAGGGTTTCGCGCAGGCTGAGCAGATGCGCTTGGCGACGCTGACTCTCGGCAGTCAGCTTTTCCCACTCGCCCGGCTGAGGAAGGCCGTAGCCGCCTGCTCCCAGCAGCTCTGACGGACGGCTGAGGTAGCCGCTATCGGCCAGCAGTTGCTGCAGCGCATCGCCCGCCTTGCTGAAGCGAGCCTTCTCCTGAACGCCATTTTGGCCTAGGTAGCGATCCTTGAGCTCATTCTGGGCGCGGAGCAGCTCGCGTCTGAGCGCCGCCTGTTCCAATAACAGCAACGCGGCACTGGCACGCAGGTCGGCTCGGTCGAACCATTCGCGGCGCTGCCGTGGCTCCAGCTCAAGCCAGTCTTCGACTTTCTGCTGAGGTAGGTTAAGCCGATCACGAGCAACCTTGAACATGGATTGGAAGCGGTCCCGGAAGGAGTCGAATCGATAACCCAGGCGCAAGGCTTCACGTTGATCGTTCAATACGGAGGTATCGGCAACGCTCTCTATCCGCAGGGCGTCCAGCAGGCCGATTGGCGTAATGCTGTCGAGCGGAGTCTGTTGCAGACGCGGTACGCTGTCATGCAGGAGCTTGAAGGTCTCGACGGCACAGTTATTAGAGACAAAGTAATAATGCCCGTCATAACCCCAGTGGGTTTGAGCGGTCCGCTCCAGGAGATCGGCAATTTCCTGGCGGCTGAGTTTGAGCGGAACGGATTGCAAGCCGCGCAGCTCGATCTTGGTGTATTCCTCGACTACCTGAGCCAGCGGAAGCACAAACAACCGGGAAGGATAGGAACCGGTCAAGCCATCCCAATTGGAGATCTGTACATCGTTGACGAAGGCCCGGAACGACAGCACAAGATGCTCCTGCAAGTCCAGGCGACAGTCGGGGCCACGCGGACGTCCGGGGGCGCACACGACAAGGCGCAGCATGCTGTGTCCCCAGCGGCTCATGACATGCTCGTTACCCTCGGCGAACAGATAGTCCACCTCGTAGACGCGCTCAGGATCAAGCCAGCCTAGCGGGGTCTTGCCAAAGTCACTGCCCGCGTTCAGATAGGGTAGTTTGCTGGAGCAGGTATCGTGAGGGGGAGACCAACCAAAGTGCTCGGTGAAATAGCGCGCCAGGGCCGGGCGACGGCAAGCGTAGCTGGGATCCAGCAGGAAGTACTCCATGTTCACTGCTACGAACTCACGAGGGTTGGTCACCTCGTAGATATCGGGGCTGCGTGCAATGAAATTGTTGCGAGTCTCGCGGGCGCCATGCTTTTTGACCTTGACCTGCCAGCCAGCCAGATCCAGCAGGCGGGGATCATCGGACAAGGTGTAGCGGCGACCGGCCTGACCTTGGCAATGGATAGGCAGGTCAGCGGACTTGGTTGAGGAGGCCAAGGTACTACAGGCGATTATTTCCTTGCGCTCAGCTGGAGTCCAGGCCCGCTCCCGATCATAAAAATGAGTAAGCTCATGCAGAACAGTCGCCAGCATTTCTTCTCGCTGGGTGCCATGGGGGCGACCGGTTTGAATATGAGCATCGCTGCCGTCAGTCAATGCCGGTAGCAGGCGCTCATTGAGCAGCAGGGTACGACGGTCTGCGCGACCGTATGCCTGCGACTCAAGATCCTGGCTCCAACGGACGGAGATATCCTCATCCAATGCTTGCTTGAAGCGGGGAGGCAGCTTGCCTAGTGCCTCGTTGAGTAACTGCTGGGTGGCCTGGGCCTGCTCTGGCGACAATGAGTGGTCGTCCAGATGCAGGCTCAGCGTCGCGTGAGCGTTACCGGCCCCTAGCCAGGCGATAAACGCGGTGCAGAGAAGGCTTGGTCTGGCGAGGCGGCCGAGCTTTCCTAGGAGCGCTCGGCGAAGGGCAGGTTTCACAGTGCAAGGATCGCCTGGGCAAGTTCGGTATCACTGGCCTGGCGTGCTTCCGGCAGACGCTCACGCAGGGTCATGAAGGCCGCTTCCAATTGAGCGCCTCGGATGTCTCCATCGGATGCAACGAAGCTGGCCGCATCGCCACGGGCTTCCTGCACCACTTTCATGTCACGGATGGAGGTCGTGGTATCGGAAGTGAAATCGATACTGCGATCCAGCGCACGCACGATAATGTTGCTGGTCGCCACAACGGTATGAGCGTGCGCGGCGCTGGACGTACCCAGAACTAGCGCGGCTGCAAGAAATAAGGAACGACGCATGGAAAATCTCCTGAACGGAACGGTAAAGCAGCTTATTGAGCGAGGATGGCCTCAGCCAGTTCCTCATCGCTGGCGGTCAGCGTTGGATTATGTGAACGCAGCCAACGTAAGGCGGATTCAAGCTCAACGCTACGCTGAGCCCCGCCGCTGGCAACAAATAATGCCGCATCGTCACGTGCATCACGTACTACTTTGTTATCGAACGGAGCGGACGTCACCTTGCTGGTGACATAGAGGCTGCGAACAATAAATCCTGTAGTGGGATCGAACGCGAAGGCGGGCGTGGTCGTAACGGCAATGCCTAGAGTGAACAGATAACGCAGGCGCATAGGCAGGTAGGGTAACTCTTTCAAGAAAAACTACAGGCCAAGGCTAACGGAACGGCACCGCTGATACCAGCGGTGCCGTTCCGATGGACTTACAGCGTGAGAATGGCCTGGGCCAGCTGAGCGTCGCTTGCCTCGAGCTGCGGTTGCAGGGCACGGATACGATCCAGGGCCGCTTCTAGGCGTACGCCGCGAATGCCGCCTTCGGTAGCCACAAAACTGGCGGCATCGTCACGTGCAGCCAGGACGATCTTGTCGTCACGAATGGAATGGGTGATACCGGATGTGGCGTCGGACGTCGCATCAATGGCGTCGACGATCATGTCGGTGGTCACAAAGAAACTGGATGCTGACGCAGCAGTAGACAGGCTGAGCAGGGCAGCAGCGCCCAGCAGTTGCAAACGGGTCATGAATCTCTCCTGAACAATAAGGCGCGGTATGTACCGTCCTTACAAGACTAGCGCCAGAACGGCTTGTTCAGCTCGCATTGTTGCTCAGTTTTGGTCAGACCGATGTCCGCTAGTTCACGGTCGTTCAAAAAAGCCAGCTGTCTTCGCGTTTTGGCGTTCTGCTGCCATTTCTGCAGCATACAGTAGACGGCGTGTAATACACCCAGGGCACAGCGTGCCAGCCAATGATAACCATGAACAGACAAATGGATTGATCTGAGAGAGGGCAGCGCAGGCAGGTGTCGCATGGCAATATCCAGGTTCAGGACGGCATTTTACTGTGGCTTCAACCACCACTGTTCTCCAGATACAACCCGTTGAAATGAAGAGGGTACAGCCTCGTGGCGCAGCCTGCTGTACCGTTAAAAAACGCACCCAGCAGGGCAATGAAGCATGCTGATCCGATCATCAGACCGATAACTGTTTGGCAATAGGGCTGCGTCAAGCAGTAGGGTCTGGCTACAATGCATGTTCCATTGCGGCTGTTAGGTCCGTTTCATACAACGCCTGGCCGGCGCGTTTTGCATGAGGGCAAGTCATGACGTTCAAAGTATTCGTTGACGGGCAGGAAGGCACCACAGGGTTGCGTCTGCTCGATTATCTGTCCGGCCGCGATGACATCGAGCTGCTACGTATCGCCGATGACAAGCGTAAGGATCCAGCCGAGCGTGCTCGTTTCCTCAACGCAGCGGATGTAGCCTTTCTGTGTCTGCCCGATGCTGCGTCTCGCGAAGCCGTGGCGCTGGTGGATAACCCCAACACCTGCATCATCGATGCAAGCACGGCGTTTCGTACCGACAGCAGCTGGACCTATGGCCTGCCTGAGCTGGCCACTGGGCAGCGTGAAAAAATCCGTACCAGCAAGCGCATTGCCAATCCCGGCTGCCACGCCACGGCATTTATCCTGCTGGTTCGCCCTCTGGTGGAGGCTGGCCTTCTACCGCCTGATTATCCACTGTCGGCTTTTTCCCTCACGGGGTACAGCGGTGGTGGCAAGAAGATGATTGCCGATTACGAGGCTGGGAATGAGCCCAAGCTGGCCAGTCCACGGCCATACGGCATGACCCAGGGGCATAAGCACCTCCCTGAGATGCAGGTGCAGAGTCGTATTGACGAAGCCCCTGTGTTCAGTCCAATTGTGGGCAGTTTCCTGAAGGGGCTTGCCGTGACGATTCCTCTGCATGTCAGGCACCTGGCCCAAGGCGCCAATGCCGAGGCGATCCAGGCGGCATATGCCAGGCATTACGCGGGCGAGCAGTTCATTCGCGTCATGCCGATTGAGGATGCCGGCAATCTTGACGAGGGATTCTTCGATGTACAGGGCTGCAACGATACCAACCGCGCCGACCTGTTCGTGTTCGGGAATGAGGAGCGTCTGACCCTGGTGGCTCGTCTGGATAATCTAGGCAAAGGGGCTGCAGGCGCAGCGGTTCAATGCATGAACATCCACATTGGCGCAGACGAAGCAACCAGCCTGAACACTGGTCTGTAAACGCTTTGTGTTCAAAAAGCCGCGCCGGGTAACTGCCGCGGCTTTTTAGTGGAAGGCATCTTTCAGGCGATACCAGAGCATACCCAAGGCAAGCAGGGGAGAGCGGAAGCGTTGCCCTCCTGGAAACGTGGCGTGAGGAACGCTGTTGAACAGGTCGAACCCTGTCGACTGGGCAGCAATGGCTTCCGCGAGCAAATGGCCTGCCAGGTGCGTGGCGTTCAGCCCATGGCCGGCATAAGCTTGGGCATAAAAAACGTTGGGATGATCCTTGAGACGGCCGATTTGTGGAAGCCGGTTGGCCCCGATTCCAATCATGCCGCCCCACTGAAAATCGATGGTGACCCGATCGAGTTGAGGAAACACCTTCAGCATTTTGGGGCGCATGTAGCCTGCTATGTCCTTCGGGTCACGGCCTGAATAGTGGCAGGCGCCTCCGAACAGCAATCGGCGATCACGTGAGAGTCGAAAATAATCGACAGTAATCTGCTGATCGCACGCGGCTCGATTATGGGGCAGGATTTCTTCGGCCAACGCTTCGGGAAGTGGCTCAGTTGCAATGATGTAGCTGCCTGCCGGAAGCACCTTCCCGGAGAGGGCCGGCTCCAGATCCTTGAGATAGGCGTTGCAACAGAGGACCAGCGTTTCGGCTCGCACCTGACCTCGCGCAGTATGAACGCATACCTCCGACCCATACTCGATGTGAGTGACCGCAGATTGCTCATACAGACGCACCCCCAGTGACTGGGCGGCGGCGGCCTCGCCCAAGGCAAGGTTCAACGGGTGCAGGTGACCGGAGCCGGAGTCTATGAGCGCACCCAGGTAGCGCTCCGAACCCACTACGGAGCGGATTCTGTCGCGTGCAACGAGCTGAACCGCATGGGGATAGCCTAGTTGATGCAACTCCTCCAGTTCGGCCTGGAAATCTTCCAGGTGACGCGGTTTCAGGGCCAGGTCGCAGTAACCCCAGGTAAGGTCGCATTCGATGCCGTAGCGCTCGATACGTTGGCGTACCAGGTTTACCGCTTCAAACCCCATCTGCTTGAATGCCTGTACGCCCTCATCCCCAACGACTGGGCGAAACTGCTCGACATCATGGCCAACGCCTCGGATCAGCTGTCCACCGTTACGCCCGCTAGCACCCCAGCCGATCCGGTGGGCCTCTAGCAGCACAACCGAATACCCACGTTCTGCCAGCTCAATAGCCGTATTGAGCCCGGAGAACCCGCCCCCTACTACGCAGACATCTGCCCGAATCTCACCCTTGAGCGGGGCGAACTGCAGCGCTCGGTTAACCGTTGCCGCGTAGTAAGACGAAGCATGTGCGTGTGGGTCAGTGGATGAATGGGTCGTTGCATCCATGAAAGACAATCCTGGCGAAGCGTTGAGGTCGGACAATAAACGTTTGTAGGCGCCTGCGCCAAGCCAGGGAAGTGCAGACCTGGCTCAGTCCGGTACGGGAAGCGTCAGGGACTCCTTGACCTCTTCCATCACGATATAGCTCTTCGACTCCCGCACATGGGGCAGTTTGAGCAGGATGTCACCCAAAAGCTTACGATAGGACGCCATCTCTGAAATGCGCGCCTTGACCAGATAGTCGAATGCGCCGGAAACCAGATGACACTCCAGAACGTGCGGCAGCTTCAGGACGGAGCGGCGGAACTCCTCAAAGATATCACCCGATTTATAATCTAGACTGATCTCGACGAAGACCAGCAGGCTGGCCTTGAGATGCTGCGGATTCAGGCGCGCCGAGTAGCCCAGTATCACGCCTTCCCGCTCCAGCCGGCGTACCCGCTCCGTGCAGGGTGTCGTGGACAGGCCGACTCGCTCGCCTAGCTCGGTGAACGAGATGCGGCCGTCCTCCTGCAGGATACGCAGGATGTTACGATCGATCTTGTCGAGCTCGCGTCTCGCTTGGTGCTGGGTTCGCATACCTGGGCGTCTCCAAAAATAGTGTCTTAACCGAAGAATTACACCAAATATAGCCTTTCATTCAGTGAATACCACTGCTTAAGGCTTTTTATACTTTTCATATCTGCCTCAGATTTTATGAAACGTAGGCGATTCTTCGCGGCGAGGAGACACAGTTATGCGAGTACTGGTGCTTGGCAGTGGTGTAATCGGTACCGTCAGTGCCTATTACCTGGCGCGGGCCGGTTTTGAAGTGGTGGTGGTGGACCGCCAGGAAGGCCCTGCGCTGGAAACCAGCTTTGCCAACGCAGGTCAGGTATCTCCTGGCTATGCCTCACCGTGGGCGGCTCCTGGCGTGCCCCTCAAGGCCATTAAATGGCTGGTGACTCAGCATGCGCCTCTGGCGATCAGGCCGACCGGCGATATTCATCAGTACCTCTGGATGGCTCAGATGCTGCGCAACTGCACGGCCGAGCGCTATGCGATCAACAAGGAACGCATGGTGCGGTTGTCCGAGTACAGTCGCGACTGTCTGGATGAGCTGCGTGCCGAAACGGGTATTGCCTACGAAGGACGCCAGTTAGGGACGACTCAGGTATTCCGAACGCAGCAGCAGGTCGATGCCGCTGCCAAGGATATCGCTGTGCTGGAACGTTCCGGCGTACCCTATGAGTTGCTGGATCGCGACGGTATCGCCCGCGCCGAGCCTGCGCTCGCCCATGTCAAGGACAAGCTGGCTGGTGCGCTGCGGTTGCCGAATGACCAGACAGGTGACTGCTTCCTCTTTACCAATCGCCTCGCCGAGCTGGCGCGTCAGTTGGGTGTGGAATTCCGCTTTGGTCAGAAGATCGAACGGCTCGAAGCGGTAGGAGATCGTCTCAATGGCGTCTGGATTGATGGTCAGCTTATAACAGCCGATCACTATGTCCTGGCATTGGGTAGCTACTCACCTCAGCTGTTGGCACCCATTGGCATCAAGGCACCGGTATACCCGCTCAAGGGGTATTCGCTTACCGTGCCGATCACCAATGGCGATATGGCCCCTACGTCCACGATTCTTGATGAAACCTACAAAGTGGCGCTGACGCGTTTCGATAACCGTATCCGTGTAGGTGGCATGGCGGAAATATCGGGTTATGACCTTTCGCTTAACCCCCGCCGCCGCGAGACCCTGGAGATGATCGTAAACGACCTGTACCCGCAGGGAGGGGATCTGCAGGCGGCAACTTTCTGGACTGGACTACGGCCCACCACACCGGATGGTACTCCGATCGTAGGCGCTACCCGTTATCGCAACCTGTTTCTGAACACCGGTCACGGTACACTGGGCTGGACCATGGCCTGCGGCTCCGGACGTTTCCTGGCGGATGTCATCGGTAGGAAACGTCCACAGATCAGCGCCGAAGGCCTTGATATTTCTCGCTACAGCGACTCCAAGGAGACCCGTAAGAATGGCCATCCAGCGCCTGCACACTAATCGCCGCATGAGTGAAATCGTTGTTCACAACGGTACTGTTTATCTGGCCGGTCAGGTCGGTGAAGACCTGAACTCCGGTGTGGAACAACAGACTCGTGAGACCTTGGCCAACATCGAGCGTCTACTCAAGGAAGCCGGTACGGACACTCACCATATTCTGTCCGTTACGGTTTATCTGAAAGATATCGACGCCCACTTTGCCGGCATGAACAGTGTCTGGGACGAATGGCTGCCTGAAGGTGTAGCGCCTGCTCGGGCAACTGTGGAAGCCAAGCTCTGTGAACCGGAAATTCTAGTCGAAATGAGTGTGATTGCTGCGCTACCGTAAATAAAGAACCAAAGAGCCCGGCGTCTGCCGGGTTTTTTATACGTCCTGTCTTTTCATTACCCGCCTGTTTTCTGAGAGATAACCATGCGCCCCGCCCGTGCCTTGATCGACCTTAACGCCTTACGCCAGAACTATCGGCTTGCTCGTGAACTCAGTAACGGGGCAAGGGCGCTGGCTGTTGTCAAGGCGGATGCCTACGGACATGGTGCTGTTCGATGTGCGCAGGCACTGATGAATGAGGCGGATGGTTTCGCGGTTGCCTGTATCGAAGAAGCGCTGGAGCTGCGCGAAGCCGGTATCAAGGCACCGATACTTCTGCTGGAAGGATTTTTCGAAGCCAGCGAGCTGGAATTGATCGCTCGCCACAATCTGTGGTGCGTCATCCATTCGCCCTGGCAAATCGAGGCGCTTGAACGTACTGCTCTATCAGGGCTTATCCGTGTCTGGCTGAAGCTGGACTCCGGCATGCACCGGGTAGGGTTCTTTCCTGAGGATTACGCAGCAGCCTATAAGCGGATCAAGGCGACAGGCAAGGTTGACGAGGTTGTGAAAATGACGCACTTCGCCCGTGCCGATGAGCTGGATTGCTCAGCCACCATCGGTCAGCTCAAGACCTTTCAGCGGGCTACGGCCGGCCTGGAAGGCGCAACCAGTCTACGGAACTCGCCTGCTGTGCTCGGCTGGCCGGAAGTGCCCAGTGACTGGGTTCGCCCTGGCATCATGCTGTACGGTGCTACGCCTTTTGAAACCGAACAGCCTGTGGCCGATCAGCTGCAGCCGGTCATGACACTGGAGTCGCGGATCATCAGTGTGCGTAAGCTACCGCCTGGTGAGCCGGTTGGGTATGGCGCACGCTTTGTTACCCGCCAGCCCTCCCGTATTGGTGTAGTCGCCATGGGCTACGCGGATGGTTATCCACGGCACGCGCCTGATGGCGCTCCTGTCATGATTGATGGCCATGCCTCTCGTCTTGTCGGTCGCGTATCGATGGACATGCTGACGGTTGATCTCACGGACCTGCCGCAGGCGGGGGTGGGAAGTCAGGTAGAGCTTTGGGGTAGGCAAGTATCCGCCAGTCAGCTGGCCGGTCTCTGTGGCTCGATCCCCTATCAGCTGTTTTGCAACCTGAAACGGGTTCCACGCCAATACACGGGTGAATAACCGTTAAAACACCGCGCTCGTCGGGTTGCGCAGGATTTTCCATCGTTCTGTTGTAAATACTGAACGCTGTTGCCATGATACGGCGCGCCCGGCGCTCTGCGGCGCCTGCCGTTCACCTCTGCCTGTCTGTCATGAGAAGGAGGACATCACCCTTGGACGTCGGTGCTCGTCTACAAACCATTCGAAAACTCAAAGGTCTCTCACAACGTGAACTCGCCAAGCGGGCCGGTGTGACGAACAGCACCATCTCGATGATCGAGAAGAACAGTGTCAGTCCTTCCATCAGCTCGTTGAAAAAAGTCCTGAGCGGCATTCCCATGTCCCTGGTGGAGTTCTTTTCCATGGATCTGGCGGACGAGTCCGCTACTCAAGTGGTATACAAGGCCAGCGAGCTGATCGACATTTCCAGTGGCGCCAATACCGTCAGTATGCGGTTGATCGGCAAGGCACATCCCAGCCGCGCCATTGCCTTTCTCGACGAGACCTACCCGCCAGGCTCTGACACTGGCATGGATATGCTGGCTCATGAGGGGGAGGAAGCAGGACTGCTGATCGAAGGCCGTCTGGAGCTTACGGTTGGTGGAGAAACCTACCTGCTGGAATCAGGCGATAGTTATTATTTTGAAAGCAGCCGCCCGCATCGCTTCCGTAATCCATTTGATGAGCCGGCGCGTTTGATCAGCGCCACGACTCCGGCCAACTTCTAGCAGTGCTCAAAAAACCTGGTATGAACGCCCGAGGCATCTTGGTATATGCCTTTATGCTGTTGATCTGGACCTTCTCTGCACAGGCCGAACAGGTAGACAGAGACGCCCTGGAGAAGCGGCTGGCGCCGGTGGGCAAGGTTTGTATTCAAGGGCAGGACTGCCTTGCAGAGTCCCGTAAGGTAAGCCGTGAGCAAAAGCCTGCCGGAAAAGATCCCGCTCAGGTCATCGACCGCAGTTGCAGGCGTTGCCACGCCAGCGGGCTCCTGGGAGCGCCCAAAATAGGTGACAAAGCCAGCTGGGAGGTTCTGGCGAGCCAGAAAGGGGGAATGGATGGCCTGCTGCGCAACGCCATCAAAGGTGTAAACGCCATGCCGCCCCAAGGTGCCTGTTCTGACTGTACGGACGATGATCTACGCCGTGCAATCCAGATGATGTCCGGCCTCGAATAGGCACAAGAAAAACCCCGCACCAGGCGGGGTTTTTCTTGTCGGTTGCGGCCTTACAGGCCAGCCGCCGCGCGCAGCGCTTCAGCCTTGTCTGTCTTCTCCCAGGTGAATGCAGTGAACGTATCTTCACCCACAGTCATTTCATAGGGAGTACGGCCGAAGTGGCCGTAAGCCGCTGTAGCACGATACATCGGGTGCAGCAGATCAAGCATTTTGGTGATTGCGTAGGGACGCAGGTCGAAATGCTCGCGAACCAGCTGAATGATCTTCTCGTCGCTCACCTTGCCAGTGCCAAAGGTGTTGATCGAGATGGACGTCGGTTGCGCCACGCCAATGGCGTAGGACACCTGAATCTCGCAGCGGTCAGCCAGGCCGGCGGCTACGATGTTCTTGGCAACATAACGACCCGCGTATGCCGCGGAACGGTCAACCTTGGACGGATCCTTGCCGGAGAACGCGCCGCCGCCATGACGGGCCATGCCGCCGTAGGTGTCCACGATGATCTTGCGGCCGGTCAGGCCACAGTCACCCACTGGGCCGCCAATGATGAACTGGCCAGTCGGGTTGATGTGGAACTTGGTGTCCTTGTGCAGCAGTTCAGCCGGAATGACGTGCTTGATGATCAGCTCCATCACAGCTTCCTGCAGGTCGGTGTGCTTGACCTCGGGGTTGTGCTGGGTAGACAGGACGATTGCGTCGATACCTACAACCTTGTTGCCATCGTAACGGCAGGTCACCTGGGACTTGGCATCCGGACGCAGCCAAGGTAGCAGGCCTGACTTGCGAGCTTCGGCCTGGCGCTCGACCAGTGCGTGGGAGAAGCGGATCGGAGCAGGCATCAGCACGTCAGTTTCGTTACAGGCATAACCGAACATCAGGCCCTGATCACCTGCACCCTGGTCTTCCGGCTTGCTGCGGTCAACGCCTTGGGCGATGTCCACGGACTGCTTGCCGATAATGTTGACGATACCGCAGGTAGCGCCATCAAAACCGACATCGGAGCTGTTGTAACCGATATCGACGATGACATCGCGAACCAGCTGCTCAAGGTCTACCCAGGCGGATGTGGTCACTTCACCGGCAACAATGGCTACGCCGGTCTTGACCAGCGTTTCACAGGCTACACGGGCGTGTTTGTCTTCTGCGATGATGGCGTCGAGCACCGCATCGGAGATCTGGTCGGCGATTTTATCCGGATGTCCTTCAGACACGGACTCGGAGGTAAACAGGGAGTATTCGCTCATCTAACGGTTCCTATATACCGGTGGGTGAGGCGGCCCGAAGGCCATGTCTAAAACAGTCACTCTTGCGGATTGGACAGACAAGCTGCCCACCCTATGCATCGTCTACGAACCAGGACGGGCGAAATGCCTGATCTGGATCTGGAAGCCATTACGTAAACCTATATAGAGGCTTTCGCCTGGCACAAGTCCTGCGGCAACGGCCCAACGGGCCAATTCCTCCTGATCGAACCCGAGCCAGAGATCGCCGCAGGCCGTCCGGGCCCAACTCTGGTCGTGGCTGCACAACTCTGTAATCAATAAACTGCCACCGGGACGGACCCAGTCCGCCAGATATTTCATGGCTTCAGCGGGTGCCGCAAAATGATGCAACACCATGTTCAAGACCACGCAATCGGCGCTCAGTAAGGCATTGTCCAAGGCATCGGCCAATACCAGCGATACATTGTTCAATTGCTCGTGCTCACATCGCTGACACGCCAGCTCCAGCATGGCTGGGCTGTTATCAATCGCCGTGACCGACGTGAAGCGTCTTGCCAGTTCGGGCAGAAACCCTCCATCTCCAGGCCCGATCTCGATCGCTGTTGCCTCTGGCGAAAAAGCCATCGTGTCCAGCAGGGCCAGAAGGCTCTCCTGATACTGAGGCAATCCGGCAATCAAATCCTGCTGCGCCTGAAACTTGTCTGCCATCCTGGCGAAAAAATCCCGGCTGGCCTCGGCCCGCTGAGCATGTACAGCCTCAATACGCGCCTGCGCTTCAGCTGGCAACTGCAACCCGTCCACCTCTGCCAGCAGCGCTGCGTGCAGCGCGCCACCCAGGGTGTCCAGCCGGGGCAGGGCGCGACGGTAAAATATCGCGTTGCCTTCCCGGCGTGTCGCCACTAGTCGCGCCTGTGACAGTACCTTCAGGTGATGGCTCATCCCGGATTGCCCAGTATCGAAGATATGGGCCAGCTCCAGTACACCAAACGAATCGTTTGCCAAGGCACGTAACACATTCAGGCGCAGCGGATCACCGCCCGCCTTGCACAGCGCGGCCAGTTCGTCGCAGTCATCATGGCGAAATGTAGGCACGCGCAAATGGTTCATGGGTGCGCAGTCTAGTGGCCGCCGAGACCAGCTGCAAGAGAAGCATCAAAAAGTTTTGATATTGAAAGAGGCCGGTCATGGTGGCATGACCGGCCTACTGATCAGAAGGGATAGAGACGCGGGGCGTGCTGGATGGTGATCCAGTGGTCAGTCGTGAATTCGTCAATCGCCCAATCGCCATTGAACCGACCAATCCCGGAGTTCTTTTCACCTCCAAAGGGCGCATTGGTCTCATCACTGACGGAGATATCATTTACATGCGTCATGCCAGCCTTGATTTGCCTGGCAAACCGTACAGCTCGATCTGTATTGCCGCTGAAGACGGCGCTGGAAAGGCCGAATTCGCTGTCGTTTGCCAACTCAAGGGCATGGGCTTCGTCTCGGGCACGTAGAAGTCCAACGAGCGGGCCGAAAATTTCATTGCGTGCAATATCCATGTCGCGTGTCACTTCGCCAAACACATAAGGAGACAAAAGCTGTCCATCGACATGGCCCTCAAGCAGCACTTTGGCACCTTCCTGGCGGGCCTGTTTGACTTTCTGTTGAAGCCCTTCCAACTGGCGCTTGTTGATAATCGGACCAATGACCGTTTCTGCATGCGAAGGGTCGCCTACCTTGAGTTGTCTGACGCGCTCTACAAAACGTGCAGCAAAGTCATCATAGACATCTTCCTCAACGATAATGCGGTTGACCGCCATGCAGATCTGACCTTGATGTAAAATTTTACCCATGACTGCTGCATTAACGGCCTGATTCAGGTCTGCGTCTGCCATAACGACGAAGGGGCTGTTCCCGCCCAGTTCTAAGGCAACATGTTTGAGATACTTGCCTCCTCCCGCTAGACGCGCAATGTTCTGGCCAACGGGTGTGGAGCCTGTAAAGGTGATGAGCCCTGGAGTCGGATGTTCAACAAAAGCGTCACCAATCTCACTACCCGCCCCTACAACAACACTGAGAACACCAGAGGGAAGGCCGGCTTCCTCGAAAATACGAGCCAGCAACAGGCCTCCGCAAATCGGCGTATCGCTGGCCGGTTTGATCACCACTGCATTGCCTAGCGCCAATGCAGGTGCCAGGCTGCGTTGAGTCAGATGGAGCGGAAAATTCCATGGGCTTATCACACCGATGACGCCAATAGGCGAGCGATAAACGCGGCTTTCCTTGCCTGGCACGTCAGACTCGACGATACGTCCGTGTACACGTTTGGGGAATGAAGCCGCTTCCAGGGTAATACTGCGTGCTGAGCTCCACTCAATCTGAGCCTTCAAGCGAGTGCTGCCGGATTCCCGAATGATCCAGTCGATAATCTCTTCGCGGCGGCGATCGAAAATCTCGACCACCTTGAGCAGAACGGCTGCGCGTACAGAAGGTCCTTGGGCGGCCCATTCCTGTTGTGCTTGTGCTGCTTTTTGATAGGCCTCGTCAAGATCATCCCGGTTCGCCTGGGGAATGTTGACTAGAGTTTCGCCGTTGAACGGATCACTGACCGTTAGCGTTTTGTCTGCGCGACCCTTGCGCCATTGCCCACCAAGGGGCTGCAGGTGAAAGTCGGTAAAGGCATTCGGTGTAGAATCGGTCATTCCGGTTTCCTTTCGTTCAAACGAGTTTTTTTACGGTAGGGCGAGCCTGCTTGTTTGCAGAGTAAGGGTTGTGGGACTGACCGTGAATGCAGCCAATAGCTATAGCCCCTATTAGTCCTGGCAATGCAAATGCCAGAAAATTCTGCTGGAATGGTAGGTTCAAGGCGAACAGGCTGCCCCCTAACAGCGGGCCGGCAATGGCTCCCAGACGACCAATTCCCGCCGCCCAGCCGACGCCCGTCGAGCGAATATGGGTGGGGTACAGTAAAGCAGCGAAGGCGTGAATGACCGCTAGACCACCAATAGTGGTTGCGCCTGCAACAAGAAGAAGCGCATTGAGTAAGATGGGGCCGGGTTTCAAACCAAGTAAAGCCAAAGAGACCGCAGCCAGGGCAAAAAATAGGCAGAGTGTGCCACGTGCACCCCAACGGTCGGCCAGCCAGCCGCCAAATAGTGCACCAAGCGTGGCCCCTATATTCAGGGTTACCAGAAAAGATAGGCTTGACCCCAGCGGGTACCCTGCAGCCACCATCAGCTTGGGCAGCCAAGTATTAAGTCCATAGCTCATCAGCATGCACATTGCGAAGCCTACCCATAACAGCAGCGTGCATAGCGCCTGACGCCCCTCGAATAATTGCGGTAACCGAGCACGCTGCTGGGCTGCGGTTGGAGTATTCAGATTCAGTGGCATCCCGGGCTGGTAAGTTGGATCGAGTTTTCGCAGTAGCCCGTCCAGTTCATCACGACGATTTTTAAGCGCCAGGAACGCTACGGACTCCGGCAGATAACGCAGCATCAATGGAATGGCCAGAACAGGAAGGACCGCCACGTAAAACACCGATTGCCAGCCCCAGCGGGGAATAAGGACGATAGCAAGCAAGGCTGACAGTACTGCGCCCACGGAATAAAAGCTTGACATGACGGTAACAGCCGTACTGCGCCGTGAGGCAGGCGCAAACTCACTGATCAGGTTGATCGAGCTAGGTACTAGCGCGCCCAAGGCAAGCCCAGTGACAAAACGGCAGGTGCCTAGCATCCACGGTGTCGTGGCATGGCCTGTCGTGAAGGCTGCAGCACTGGCCAACAATGTGCAGGAAATGATCAGCTTTCGCCGACCCAGCCTATCGGCCAGTGGGGCAAGCAGCATTCCACCAAACATCATGCCGAACAGGGCGCAGCTGCCCAGCGTACCGGCTTGTACAGGCGTTAAGGACCACTCCTGCATCAATCGCGGGACTACCGATCCATAAATCACCATGTCATAGCCATCAAACAACATGATGAAACAGCCCCAGCACAAAATCGTAAAGTGTGTGCGGTTCAAGCGTGCTTTACCAATGACTTCGGCAACTGATGTCTGTTGCATATCCACCTCTTTTGTTTTTGTTGTGGGTGTCGCAGCGCAGGGGTATAGGTGTCCGATCGGATAGCTATACCCGCGGTTACGGCTCGATAGTCACGGTAGGTACCTCGATCAGTACAGGTTCGTTGCCAGCCAGTGCTTCCGTTAATGCGCGCCGGAAGGTCTCTCGGTTGTCGGTATGTATGGCTTTCACACCATAGCCCTGAGCAATGGCACAGAAATCAAGGCCGGGCACATCCAGGCCGGGAGCATCGTCAACCTTAAGCACGCCGGCAAACCAGCGAAGCGCTCCATAGGTGCCGTTCTTGAGAATGATGAAAATGACAGGGATGCGATACTGGGCCGCCGTCCACAGCGCGGTAATTCCGTAATTGGCTGAGCCGTCACCTATGATTCCAATAACCCTGCGCTGTGGTTGCGCCAATTGAACGCCCACTGCTGCCGGTAAGCCAAAACCCAACCCTCCGGCTGCGGGGAAAAAGTAGCTTCCAGGCTGTTTCATCTCGATGCGCTGCCAGAAGGCAGATACCGTGGAAGTGGACTCTTTCACGTAAATGGCGTCTTTCGGCGCGCACTCGTTGATCACATCGAAAACGGTTTCCGGGCGGAGCAGGTGAGGCTCATCCGTATAGTGCTCCGGATGCTGCAGTGGCTCGGGCATTGGGCGACTGCTCGGGGAAACCTCATCGGTCAAAGCCTTCAGGGTTAGGGCAATGTCCCCGACCAGTGCATTTCCCATGGGCGCACGGGCGGCTTCTTGTGGATCGCAGGTGATATGAAAAAGCTGCGTGCCGGCAGGAAGGTAATCGCCCGGTGCATACTGATGATAGCGAAACACGGGGGCACCAACGACCAAGATCAGATCATGTGTAGCCAGCAATCGACTGATCTCGGCAATGGCTGCAGGCAATACGCCTCGAAAGCAAGGGTGACGTGTTGGAAAAGGACAGCGCGATGCAGAGGGCGCTATCCAAGTCGTCATGCGTAGCTTTTCAGCGAGGGCAACGGCAGATTCATTGGCCTGATAACCGTCTACATCAGGGCCCAGTACCAATACGGGATTACGCGCAGCGCAAAGGCGTTCGGTCAGCTCGCGCAGTTGAGCAGAAGAGGGGAGACCTGCGTGAGCAACCTCCCGTGCAGTCAAATGTTCTACACCTGGTGGCGCTTCTTTCGCCCAGTCATCGTAAGGAATAGACAGATATACCGGCGCTCTGGGCGGCAAGCTGGCGGTATGAATGGCCTGACTCAGCGCACGAGGTACATCTTCAGCCGTTGCTGGCTCATAGCTCCACTTTACCAAGGGCTTGGGTAGCTGAGGCGCATCAACATTGGCGAGCATTGCTTCAACACCAATCATCGAGCGAACCTGCTGTCCTGCCGTTAAGACAAGTGGACTATGCGAATACCAGGCGTTGGTGAGAGCACCCATGCCATTGCCGGTACCGGCAGCAGCATGCAAATTGACGAACGCTGGCTTACCGCTGGCTAGTGCAAAGCCATCCGCCATACCAACTACCGCTCCCTCATGTAATCCCAGGATGTAGCGAAAGTCTTTGGGAAAATCTTTGAGAAAAGGCAGTTCATTGGAGCCGGGATTGCCAAAAATGGTAGTCAAGCCGTAGCGGCGCAAAATATCGTATGAAGCGGAGTGAACGGTTTTCATCAGCGAGCCTGTTATAGATGTTCTTGTCGCTGGCACTCTGTCGCTTCACAATAAATTGATCAAATCGATAGTTTTTCTTCTAAAAATAAAGCTGGTTTATAAAGATATGGGCCAGATTGATCTTAATCTGATCAGGACGTTTGTAACGCTTTACGATTCCGGCAGTGTAACGGTCGCTGCTGAGCGGCTGTTCGTAACACAGCCCTCTGTCAGTTATGCCCTTGCGCGGCTACGGGAATTGTTTGACGATCCGTTATTTGTTCGTAACCGTGATGGGATGCAGCCAACCTCTGTCGCCCGAACGCTTTATGCCACGTTCAAAGACGCCTTGAGCCGTATCGAGGGAACGGTTGAAGGGATTCGAGAGTTCGATCCGCATAAGACGGCGCGGTGTTTCCGTATCGCGTTATCAGATTTGGGTGAAATGGCCTTGCTGCCTTTGATCCTGCATCGACTCAACAGGCTGGCACCTCAGGCGGAGCTTGAAGTCGTGCCCTTGGAAATTGATCAGGTAAATGAGTGGTTGAGCATAGGCAAGGTTGATGCAGCCATTTGCAGCCGGCCTCTCTCGAGTACAGGTATCGTTCGGCAGGCTCTGATCGATGAGCGTTATGTCTGTTTGCTCAGTCGTAAACACTCACGGATAAAGCGCGAATTGACTCTTGAGCAATTCCAGAGAGAAAGTCATGTGCTGGTAACTCGAGCCTCTGGTCATGGGATGGCAGAGGATGTAATAGAGAGATTGGGTATCTCGCGGCGTATTGCATTGCGCATTCCTCATTTTTCCGTACTTCCAAAAATCATTCCTCAAACGGACCTGCTCGTCATCCTTCCCTCACAGATCGCCACGTTGTTTGCAGCAGAGCACCCGTTGCGCATATGTAACCTGCCTTTCGACGTGCCTAGTTTTAAGGTCACGCTGCACTGGCATGAGCGCAGTGACACCTCTGTTGCATTGCGCTGGTTTCTGGAGCTGGTGGCGGAGGCCATCACGCAATCGAGGCCATGACGAACCATTAACGTGGCTGAAGCCAAGCTGGATATGACCGTTCGGATTGCTCCTGCGTGCCCGGCTAGGCACAATAAAACTTCCTTTAAACGTTTGACCCCCTTTCAGGAGATCAGCGATGCCCAGTCGTCGTGACCGTGCCAACGCCATCCGCGCGCTCAGCATGGATGCCGTACAAAAAGCCAACAGCGGCCACCCTGGCGCCCCTATGGGGATGGCCGATATTGCCGAAGTGCTCTGGCGCGATTACCTCAAGCACAACCCGGTGAACCCAAAGTGGGCCGACCGCGACCGCTTCGTGCTGTCCAATGGTCACGGCTCCATGCTGATCTATTCCCTGCTGCACCTGACCGGTTACGACCTCTCCATCGACGATCTGAAAAACTTCCGTCAGCTTCACAGCCGCACGCCTGGCCATCCCGAGTATGGCTATACCGCCGGTGTCGAGACCACGACCGGCCCGCTGGGGCAGGGCATCGCCAACGCCGTGGGTTTCGCCCTGGCTGAAAAAATCATGGCGGCGCAATTCAACCGCGAAGGCCATAACATTGTTGACCATTACACCTATGTTTTCATGGGTGATGGCTGCATGATGGAAGGCATTTCTCACGAAGTCTGTTCACTGGCTGGCACGCTGCGCCTGTCCAAGCTGATCGCCTTCTATGATGACAACGGCATATCCATTGATGGCGAAGTCCACGGCTGGTTTACCGACGATACGCCCAAGCGCTTCGAAGCCTATGGCTGGCAAGTGATCCGTAACGTCGACGGTCACGACCCGGAAGAAATCAAGACGGCACTGGAGACGGCTCGCAAGAGCGACCAGCCGACCCTGATCTGCTGCAAGACCATCATTGGTTTTGGTTCGCCCAACAAGCAGGGCAAGGAAGAATCCCATGGCGCAGCCTTGGGTGACGCCGAAGTAGCGGCCACCCGTGAAGCGCTGGGCTGGAAACACGCTGCCTTCGAAATCCCGCAGGATATCTACGCCGAATGGGACGCCAAGGACGCAGGCTCTAAAGCGGAAAGCGAGTGGAACAAGCGATTCAACGCTTACGCTGAGGCTTATCCTGAGCTGGCCGCCGAGTTTACCCGCCGTATGGCTGGTGAGCTGCCGGCTGACTTTGATGAAAAGGCGTCGGCGTTTATCCGTGAGGTGGCTGCTAAGGGCGAAACCATCGCCAGCCGCAAAGCCAGCCAGAACTGTCTGCACTTCTTTGGCCCGCTACTGCCTGAGTTGTTGGGCGGCTCGGCCGACCTGGCCGGCTCCAACCTGACGATGTGGAAGGGCTGCAAGCCGGTTGTCGAGGAAGACGCCTCCGGCAACTACATGTATTACGGCGTACGCGAGTTCGGCATGAGCGCCATCATGAACGGCGTGGCCTTGCATGGTGGCCTGATTCCTTACGGCGGCACCTTCCTGATGTTCATGGAATACGCTCGTAATGCCGTGCGTATGTCGGCACTGATGAAGCAGCGCATCATCTATGTCTTCACCCATGACTCCATCGGTCTGGGCGAGGATGGCCCGACGCACCAGCCGGTCGAGCAGATTGCATCTCTGCGTTATACGCCCAACCTGGACACTTGGCGTCCTGCCGATGCGGTCGAGGCTGCGGTATCCTGGAAGACGGCCCTGGAGCGTAAGGATGGCCCGTCAGCGCTGATCTTCTCTCGACAGAATCTGCCTCATCACCTGCGTGACAACGAAACCGAAGCGGCCATTGCCCACGGTGGCTACGTGCTGAAGAGCTGTGAAGGTGAGCCAGAGCTGATCTTTATCGCTACCGGCTCGGAAGTGTCGCTGGCTGTTCAAGCGTACGACAAGCTCACCGCGGAAGGGCGCAAGGTCCGCGTGGTATCCATGCCTTGCACCAGCGCATTCGAGCGTCAGAGCGCCGAGTATCGTCAATCAGTATTGCCGGTTGAGGTCGGTGCCCGTATTGCCATTGAAGCGGGTATTGCGGACTACTGGTACAAGTACGTTGGCCTGGATGGTCGTGTGATCGGCATGACAACGTATGGTGAGTCGGCTCCGGCGCCGGCACTGATGGAGCACTTCGGCTTCACGCTGGATAACGTGCTGGCAGTTGCAAACGAGCTGCTTGAGGACTGATCCTCCAGTGAGGTAATGAAAACGCCACGGTGAGAACCGTGGCGTTTTTTATTATTTGGTGTTTACCAGATAAACGCCGTTATTTTTGTAATACCAGCCCAGTCATCCATTAAGAGCGTTGAGGAAGATTCTTTTGCCATATTTACGATCTCAGAGGTACTTTAGAATCAACGACACCGCGTTGTTCCAGTATTTTGTAGCCAATCCGTCTATCGACTACGAAAAAGCGTGTTTTATTTTGCAAATGAAGCGGCATCTTCAGCAAATTCGCTTCTGGCTACGCTAATCTTTTCTGGATTCGCTCGCCTAGATTGTCTGAAAGCCTACACTTAGGGCTTGTGTAGTGTGTCATTGCTCAGGCTACACTTGTAACATCACTAGCCATTGCTTATTCAATTCCGGACACCGAAACCCACTTTCATGGCTGATTCTCTTTATCGTGTTGCGCTCAATGGCTACGGCCGTGTCGGTCGGTGCCTGGTCCGTGCGCTACATGAGCGCAGCGCCTCGGTTGATTTCGAACTCGTGGCGTTGAACGACTTGGCTGACCTGCCAAGTCTGGAGTACCTGACACGCTTCGACTCGACTCACGGACGCTTTCCCGGCGAAGTTGCCATAGAAGGGGATCGCTTGCGTATCAATGGCTGCAGCATGCATGTGCAGCGCTGCGCCAATCCTGACGACATTGACTGGAGGCGTCTGGGCGTCGATCTGGTTCTCGAATGCTCTGGCGCCTTCAGCACCCGTGCAGACGGTGAGCGTTTTCTTGCAGCCGGTGCGCCCCGCGTCTTGTTTTCCCAGCCGATGGCCAGCGAAAGCGACGTAGACGCCACCATTGTGTATGGCGTCAATCAGGGCAGCTTGCGCGGTACTGAGAGGCTTGTCTCGAATGCCTCCTGCACTACCAATTGCAGCGTGCCGCTGTTGAAACTTTTGAACGAAGTCGTGGGTCTTGAATACGTCTCGATAACCACGATTCATTCAGCCATGAATGACCAACCCGTGATCGACGCCTATCACGCTGATGATCTGCGCCGTACCCGCTCGGCCTTCCAATCGATCATTCCGGTCTCTACAGGGCTGGATCGCGGAATCGAGCGCCTGTTGCCGGAGCTGGCGGGGCGCGTTCAGGCCAAGGCCCTTCGTGTTCCGACCGTAAATGTGTCGGCGCTGGATATCACTTGTCATGTTTCGCGTGATACCACTGTCTCGGAAGTTAATGGTCTGCTCCGCGAGGCTGCGATGGGCGGCCCTTTGCAGCATCTGGTGAACTACACCGAGTTGCCGCACGCTTCCTGCGACTTCAATCATGATCCTCATTCCGCCATCGTTGATGGCAGTCAAACCCGTGTATCGGGGCCAAGGCTCGTCAATCTGCTGGCCTGGTTCGACAATGAATGGGGCTTTGCCAACCGCATGATCGACGTGGCAAGTCATTTCTTGCGCGTCGCCAAGCCGATCTGAACAAGCACAACGAAGGGATTGCATACATGTCCGTGTTGAAAATGAGCGACCTCGATCTGAACGGTAAACGTGTCCTGATTCGCGAGGACCTGAACGTTCCCGTAAAGGATGGACAGATCAAGAGCGATGCTCGTCTGGTCGCCGCGCTTCCGACGCTGAAGCTGGCATTGGAGAAAGGCGCTGCTGTTATTGTCTGCTCGCACCTGGGGCGACCGACCGAAGGTGAGGCGAGCGCCGAGAACAGCTTGAAGCCTGTAGCGGAATACCTGTCCAAGGCTTTGAATCGTGAGGTTCCGCTGGTGACGGATTACCTGGGCGGTGTTGATGTACAGCCGGGTAATATCGTTCTGCTGGAAAATGTGCGCTTCAACAAGGGCGAGAAAAAGAACGCTGATGAGCTGGCTCAGCAGTATGCCGCGCTATGCGATGTGTTCGTCATGGATGCCTTTGGTACCGCTCACCGTGCTGAGGGCTCTACCCACGGTGTCGCCAAGTTTGCGAAAGTGGCCGCAGCTGGTCCGCTGCTGGCTGCCGAACTGGATGCGCTGGGCAAAGCCCTCAAGGCGCCCGCGCGTCCAATGGCTGCCATCGTGGCGGGCTCTAAAGTCTCTACCAAGCTGGACGTTCTGAATTCCTTGTCCAGTGTTTGTGATCAATTGATTGTAGGCGGCGGTATTGCCAATACCTTCCTGGCTGCTGCTGGTCACAAGGTAGGTAAATCTCTGTACGAAGCCGAGCTGGTCGATACGGCCAAGGCCATTGCTGCCAAGGTCAGCGTGCCTCTGCCGGTCGACGTGGTCGTCGCCAAGGAATTTGCTGAGTCTGCCGAAGCAACGGTTAAATCCATCAGCGATGTTGCGGATGACGACATGATTCTGGACATCGGCCCAGAAACGGCCAAGCAATTTGCCCAGCTGCTCACATCGGCCAAGACTATTCTGTGGAATGGCCCGGTCGGCGTTTTTGAGTTCGACCAGTTCGGTAATGGCACCAAAGTGCTGGCTCAAGCCATTGCTGACAGCGAGGCATTTTCGATTGCTGGCGGTGGCGACACCCTGGCGGCTATCGACAAGTACGGTATAGGTGAAAAGATCTCCTATATCTCCACTGGCGGTGGTGCATTCCTTGAGTTCGTGGAAGGAAAGGTTCTTCCGGCGGTCGAAGTCCTGGAACAACGCGCTAAAGGATAACCGCTATGATACGTCTCGCTGCTTTTTTCGTACTTAGTTGCCTCATGCTGGCTGGCTGTGCCGGAGCAACATCCGACAAGGCCTGTCGTGCTTTCTCGCCGCCACCGGTCTCCGTTGCAACACCCACCGGCCAGAATGATGAGCGGGTAGCCACGACAACCGGTGCATCCGATCAGACAACAAGTGCGGATGGTTGCCGTTAAGCGGGACGTAGTCTGCGGACCGAGTGATCACTCGAAATTGACGAGTTAAATGATACAGCAAGAGCAGTGCGCTGCTCTTGCTTGAAAAACAGTCTGCCAGTGGTGCAGGCTGAAAACATAATAGGTCCATACCGGGAGATAGGATCACCATGGCACTCATCAGCATGCGTCAGCTGCTGGACCACGCAGCCGAGTTTGGCTACGGCGTACCAGCTTTCAACGTTAACAACCTCGAGCAGATGCGGGCCATCATGGAAGCAGCCGACAAGACCGATTCTCCGGTCATTGTGCAGGCTTCTGCAGGTGCTCGTAAGTACGCAGGTGCGCCATTTCTGCGTCACCTGATTCTGGCTGCCGTTGAAGAGTTTCCACACATTCCCGTGGTCATGCACCAGGACCACGGCACTAGCCCGGACGTTTGCCAGCGTTCCATTCAGCTGGGTTTCAGCTCGGTCATGATGGACGGCTCTCTAAGAGAAGACGGCAAGACACCTTCTGACTACGAATACAACGTGCGCGTTACTCAGCAGACCGTTGCCTTTGCCCACGCCTGTGGTGTTTCGGTAGAAGGTGAGCTGGGCTGCCTGGGCTCCCTGGAAACCGGCATGGCAGGTGAGGAAGACGGTGTAGGCGCTGAAGGTACACTGGACCACAGCCAGCTTCTGACTGATCCGGAAGAGGCTGCCCAGTTCGTGCAGGCTACCAAGGTTGATGCCCTGGCAATTGCCATCGGTACCAGCCACGGTGCATACAAGTTCACCAAGCCGCCAACTGGGGATACGCTCTCCATCCAGCGTATCAAGGAGATCCATGCACGCATTCCAGATACTCATCTGGTCATGCACGGCTCCAGCTCCGTCCCTCAGGAGTGGTTGGCCATCATCAACGAGTATGGCGGTGACATCAAGGAAACCTACGGTGTACCGGTCGAAGAGATCGTTGAGGGCATCAAGTACGGTGTTCGTAAGGTGAATATCGATACCGACCTGCGTCTGGCCTCTACCGGTGCGATTCGCGAATTCATGGCGAAGAATCGCAGCGAGTTCGATCCACGTAAGTATCTGGCCAAGACGGTATCGGCCATGCGTGATGTTTGTATCGCTCGCTACGAAGCGTTCGGTACTGCAGGCCAGGCCTCCAAGATCAAGCCGATCTCGCTGGACAGAATGTTCGAGCGTTATGCAAAGGGTGAGTTGGACCCCAAGGTCAACTGATCACGCTTTAATAAAAAGCCCGCCTCGATGCGGGCTTTTTATTGGCTGCAATTTAGAGTCCCTTGGCGGCTTCAGCCTCAAGACACCACTTGGCAAGCAGGTTGAAGGTGTATCGATAGCAATAGGTAAACGCTTCAAGCAAGGCATCACTTTTCTGGTAGAAGTCGAGGAGGGGACCTGCTTCGGCTTCAAGGTAGGGATGTTGCTGCTTGAGGTAACCGCCAATACTCTCGCCGGGCAAGATATATTGCTTGATGGCTTCGGCTTGTTTTACCAGGCGTTGTGTCCGGGTCCGGAAGTCCAGAAGCGCATAGTGGCTAAGCTGGTGGGTCTGCATGCTGCCTTGTAGACGATGAAGACTGTTGTATTCCTTGACCAATAACTGTGACTCGCGCAGTCGCTCATAATCGGGATAGAGCTCGGTGAGGGAAAACAGCAACTGGGCCAGGTCGCGGGCTTGTGCATGCCCCGGATGATGGCTTTTGAGCGTCAGGTCGATACGCTGGCGGAGCAGCGCTGCCACGTCACTCATGACGGTACGAGCCGGGCTTTGCCAGGTATCGATATTCCTGTACTCGTTCAGATAGCGCTCTGGATCAAACGTGTTTACGCCATGGATATGGTTTGTGATCTGATGAGCGTTCAGCTCATCACAATAAGCCAACGTAAAGCGCCGCTGCACTTCTTTTTGTGCATGCTGCCAGTTGAGGCCTGTTTCCTCTGTGCGGTTTTTCAAGGCCGAGATGACGGCTGCCCAGTCCATGGTGGCCATTTCTTTACCAGCAGGCGCATGCAGAGGAAGCCAGGGCAGGTCAGCCCATTGACCCAGTGTCCACCTGTTTAGAAAGGCAGTTTCGTTGTTCTGGTCCATATCGAAGGTAGCCGCGTTGGCTTCACGAAACTGAGTCAGGCTCACATCGAGTCCAAGTTTTTGATAGTACGCAGTCGTGACTTGTCGGCAGTACTGAGAGAAGTATTCGAATAGCCCGGTAGCAGGAGACGCATCTGTTATCAGCGCTGTGCTACCCAAGGCTTCTGCTGCCTCGATACGTTCGACATCGGCAGGATGAACACGCCAATAGCGTTGCCTGTCGCGCAGCTTGGCCTCCAGGCGGCGTTGCGTCTCGATATCGAGCCGGGTGGCGCCCAGGGCAGCAGCCTGTGGCATGTCTGCCAGCAGCGCGCCTTCGCTCCAGGTACTCACGTTCTGGCGATCTGCCTGCCTGAATGCCCAGCGCAACGCATGATGATGCAGAGTGGCGGCGCGAAACGTATCGCTGCCTGCAATCTGTGCCGCATAACGGTCTGCCTCTAACTCCAACCGTTTACAGGCAGGCTTGGAGAGGCGGTAACTAAGCAAAAAGCAATAGTGCAGAAGCTGGCGTGGCAGACGCATGCCGATGCGAGCGACCAGAACACCCAGGTTGGTCACTCGCGAGGTCTCAGCTTCGCTAAGGTGCTTGAGGCGCTCACCCAGTGCGTCCTTGAAGTGGGCCCGCTGGTCCAGCCAGGCATTGCAGAAATTGATAAAGTAGTAGCACCGCATATTGAAGCGCCGGGCGCAGTGGCCAAACTCATGCGCCAGGACGCCGGCAAGCTGTTGCCTGGAAAAGCCTGCCGCTAACGGTAGCCCCAGCGTCAAGGTGACATCGCCTTTAATCAGACCTTTCCAGCCGGAAGCCAGGTGGACCTTGGCATCTACTTCATTGCTCAGGTGAATTTCTATGGGGGTACGCACTTGCATGGCTGTGCACAAAGGAACCACGAATTCCCAGAGTGCTGGCTCCTGCCCTGGTGCGAGAATGACGGCTGGCTTCTCGCGACGACGAGCCGTGAATACAGGCTTTGCGGTAAAGAACAGGATGAATCCGCCCAGGCAGGCCAGGAAAGACTTTACTGCGAGAGGCCCCCATTCAGGTAATTCAACTGAGGTCAGGCTTTGTACATCGAGTGCAGGCAGTACTATGAACAGGAGAGCGGCAATAACGGTGACCACCGCCACGTAGAAGAGCACGATCGCTGCACACCCAGTCACAACCAGTACGAGGTGAAGCATGTGCAAAAAGCTGAAGGGTGAGCGCGGTAGCACCTCGGATAATGCAGGCGAGGCAGAACTCGATGCGTGTGTTGCTTCCGCAGAGGAAGAGGAGGCGGGTTCAGCGGGTTGAGCGTCCAGGCCGATCTGCTGCAAGAGATCAGCAGCCAAATCCTTTGGAGCACGCGGGGTCAGCTCTTCTCCGCTTATAGCCAAGTCGGTATGAGACATATGCATTCCATTGCAACGCTGAGGGTATGGTCGATGCTGATCGCTGAATGAAAGAGACGACAAGCGTCACGGCATTTGCAGCGAAACAGCCAGATATAAACCACAGGATTGCCCACGCTTTTACACGGTTTCGATGGCACTTTGCTGTGCCTGACTCGCATTTTTAGGAGCGGAGGTCGACTGTGTTTTACAATAGTGGGCTGGTTCACTGTTCAGGCGTCAGTGGCCCCACCACGATAGCGAGTGACACGACCAATCATGGCTTCTCTTAAATACCTGCAAGGCTACCCGGCTTCACTGCAGGAGCAGGTTCGTCTGCTCTATGAACAAGGCCGCCTACAGGCATACCTGTCCAATCGCTATCCTGGGTCTCACTCCATACAAAGCGACAAGGCACTTTATACCTACGCCCTGGAGATCAAGCAGACGCACCTCAAGAATGCGCCTGGTATAGACAAGGTGCTTTATGATGCAAAGCTTGATGTGATGCAGAAAGCGCTAGGGTTGCATACGGCCATTTCACGCGTACATGGCGGCAAGCTCAAAGCGAAAAAGGAAATAAGGATTGCCTCTTTGTTCAAAGAGGCAGCGCCCGAGTTTCTGAAAATGATTGTGGTCCATGAGCTTGCGCATCTGAAAGAGCACGAGCACAACAGGGCCTTTTATCAGCTATGCGAGCATATGTTGCCGGGTTATCACCAGATCGAGTTTGATCTACGTGTTTTCCTGCTCTGGCGAGACCAGGAAAAGGCTGCCTCGGCAACATTGTAATCAGGCAGATTCTTTTCCGTTCAGCTCGGCTAGCACATCGGGCTGACTCTTGAACGCCTTGGCGAATAGATCGCGATGACGAGCCATGTAGATACCGACATCTTCTGCCTGTTTGTCAGTCAGATCGGGTACGGCTTTCTGTAATACTTCTGCCAGAGACTCAGCAAGCTCCAGCATTTTGTCATAGCGATCAGCTTCAGCTTTATCCATGAATAAGCGCTCCGGATCTCGGCTGCTGCGGTACAAGACTTCGACGGCCATTCATCACCTCATCGCCTTCGTAATTACTGTTTATATATACAGTATATCTTTCCAGACTGGCTTTGACCAGCACCTGAGCAAAGAAAAACCCGGAAAGGCCTGTTTATTCGACCGATACAACTTCAAATATTTGCTTTGTGCTGCCGAGTGAAAGACTGATCTCTTCCCCTTCGGTTTTTCCCAGTAGCGCCTGCCCGAGCGGTGCATTGGGTGTGATCACCATGATGTCTCCGGTATCCGTCCTGATTTTAAGACCCGCTCCTGCCGGGCCTAGGAAAAAGGTTTGTTGCTTGCCTACGGTATCGCAGACAACGACCAGGGAAGACAGCTGAACACCATGTTCCGCCTCGTGGGTACGTATGACGAGATTACGGTAAGCCTGCAAGGACTGCTGAATCTCTTGTATGCGCTTTGAATAGCCAGCCGCTAGATATGCCGCTTCGAGTCCGCGAGTGTCGTATTTGTTTTCCGCTACGTTCTCTTCATGTGTCGCCGTTTCATGTGCAGCTTGCGCGGCGGCTATGGCGGCCTGAAGGTCACTTTGCAATGTACTCACAATGTGCTGGTAGAGCTGCTGTTTCGTCATAAAGGTGCCGGTACGTGACAGAAACCAGAGTGTGAGACGTTGATAATCGCCTTTTAAATCTCTGGATGACTTACTGAGTTTTATTTATGACCGGTGAGTCATTTTTCAGTTTTGGGTCTATAAATAGGTAGGTAGAGATCCGTAAACAATCAGTCGGTGGCTGACCGAACGGCATAGGGCAGGCAATGAAACCAGCATGGAGCCCGGCAGTACTTTACAAGAATCGCAGCCAGGCAGGGCAGGTGCTGGCTGCGCGGCTGCGTCCGTATATCCACCATAACCCCATCATACTGGCAGTACCTCGCGGAGGTGTCCCGGTGGGGTATCAGGTCGCCAGAGAATTGGAGGCGCCTCTGGATGTGCTGATGGTGAGCAAGATCGGCGCGCCAGGTAACAAGGATATGGCGTTGGGGGCTGTTACTGATGGGGCTGCCAGGCGGTGGGTAGCAAACCAGGCAATGTTGGAGTATCTCAACCCGCCAGCCGGATGGTTCGAGGCGGAGCGGGACCGACAGATAGACAGTATCGAGCGGCGCAGGCGGCTGTACCGTGGCTATACCGATCCAATGGTGATTACCGGTCGTACAGTCATTGTGGTGGATGACGGCGTGGCAACGGGTAGCACTGCCAGGGTTGCGCTAGTCGCATTGGCCGAGACTGCGCCTGCACGTCTGGTATGGGCGGCCCCCGTTGGGCCTGCAGGCGTCGCCGAGGGGCTGAGAACACTGGCCGATGACGTGGTCTGCTTGGCGACACCCGATGTCGTCAAGCACATCGAGACCTACTATCAGGATTTTTGTCCGGTTTCTGACCAAGACGTCCTATCCCTGCTGGCAAGGTGTCGTTCAGATAGCCGCGTCTGATCATCCATATATCCGGTTGAAGGAATCCTGAAGGGCTTGAAAGGCTCCGATAGGAATAGATGACTATTGGAGCCTTTGATGAAGCCTGTACCCAAGCCGTTACATCAGCAAACGATTGTTATTACCGGCGCCACCAGCGGTATTGGTCTGGCAACTGCCCGAATGGCTGCTCAAAAGGGCGCGAAGCTGGTACTGGTCTCACGTGATGAAGCTGCTCTGCATTCCCTTCAGCATGAGCTCAGTCAGCAGTGGGGCGCACAGGCTATTCATATTGCAGCCGATGTACGCAATCGAGCGGATCTGGAGCAAGTGGCAAAAAGAGCAGTCGAGCGGTTTGATGGGTTTGATACCTGGGTCAACAATGCAGGCACGCTGGTATGGGGACGACTGTGGGAGGTAAGTGAGGCCGACCTCAAAAAAGTGTTTGAAACGAACTTCTGGGGCGTGGTCAATGGATCACTAGTGGCTGTCGAGCACTTTAGGCAGCGGGAAGGTGGAACCCTGATCAATCTGGGGAGTGCCTTATCGGAAGCCGTTGCTCCCCTGCAAGGTATCTACACCGCCAGCAAACATGCCGTCAAAGCCTTCACGGATGCTTTGCGCATAGAACTTCGCCACGACAATGTGCCTGTAGCCGTAACCTTGATCAGGCCCTCCTCAACAAACACGCCCATTAACGACAGGGCCAAGAATTACCTGGCCCATACGCCTCACTTGCCAGCCCCGACCTATGTCCCGGAAACCGTCGCCCGGGCAATCCTGCGCGCCGCTGAACGGCCCAAGCGGGATGTGTACATCGGGAACAGCAAGCTCATAACTCGGGCGGCTCAACTGACGCCACGGTTATTTGACTGGATAGCTATAAAGACGCTGTTCGCAGCTCAGCAGAGTAAAACAGCCGATGCTTTCCCGTCAGATGCGTTGTACGAACCTGTCACTAGTGGCTCTACAAGGGGACGTAATCCCGGTCCCATGTTTCGCCACAGTCTGTATGCCCAGGCCAGCCAGCAGCCTGCCAAGACAGCGGCTTTGGCTGGCGCGGTGGGATTGGCTCTTTATAGTGGTTGGCGGCTTATCAGGGCCTGCAAGGCTGAGTGATCGCCAACGACTGCTCGTTAATTGGAGACTGGCGCACAGATTTTGTGTGCGCCAGCCAGGTATGAGCAGGAAAAGCCTAAATTTTAGGAATGTTACGAAATATTTTTAGGATTACGTTGTCAGTGCAGCAGCAAAATCCCGGACGTGTGATATCTGCTCCGGGAGACTTATACGGGAGCCGGTAAGCCCGTGCTGTGGTATCGAGTCCGAAGCCTGCTGTGTCTTGACTAAATGCCTTGTGTTTCTTGCAAGCGATCGGGCTTGGTATGGATGTAATTTTTCTAGGAAAGAAACATGAAGAAGACCGTAATTATCCTTCTCATCACCGTTGCGAGTTTTCTTCTCGGCTTTCTGCGTGATCTGTTGATCGCCAAGGAGTTCGGGCTTAGCTGGGAAACGGATCTCATCTTCGTTGCGATGATCCTGCCGCTGTTCTTCGAGAATTTTTTCGGTCTCGCGTTACGCGATGCCATGATTCCCTACCTGCAACGCATACGATCAGAAAGTGAGGATCAGTTCATCCTGTCCAGTCGGTGGCTCTACTGGCGAGTCATGCTTTTTGGTCTTCTGGTTTCATTGTGTGCAGCCCTGGGCAGCCCTTGGGTACTCAAGGCACTGGCGCCTGGCTGGACGGCTGATCAGGTCAATGCGGGACTGCTAGTATTTTCCGTAGGCGCCTTCCTGATTTTCGTACAGGCCATCCTGTATTGTCAGGGAGCACTGCTGAGTCTTGACCGGATCTTCATCCTGCCGATGGCGCGTACGGTATCGATGAACCTAGGTGCCATCATTGGCATTTATGCGTTCTATCCCAGCGGAATCTACCTGTTTGCAGGCATGCTGATTCCGCAGGTGATACTGATTTTTATCCAGCATCAGCGAATTGGTTATTTGACTGGCCGAGCAGTAAAAGGAAAGCTGGAAAGTCGAGGCTTCGAATTTGTGCTGACGTTTGCGCCCGTGCTGGTGGCCGCAGGTGCACAGCAAGGATGCATGCTAGCTGAGCGCTTCTTCGCTTCCTTCCTGGCTGAAGGGACGATCAGTATGCTCTCGTTCTCTTATCGCATCGTTACCATCCCGCTTACACTTTATGCGCTGTCGGTTCTGGCTGTCATGTTTCCAGACATGGCGAAAAGCTGGGCAGATTCCGAGCACGATCGTTTCAATGCTGTATCCCGCAAGGCCTCACTGGCAACGTTGCTGTTCCTGGTGCCTGCCTCGGTGGTACTGATCGCTTTCCCTGAGCCTGTAGTCAAGGTCTTGCTTGAGCGCGGTGCATTTGGCGCGGCCCAGACACAGGCTACGGCTTCCCTGGTGGTGGCTTACGCTATTGGCCTGCCTTGGATGGGACTCGCTCTGATCTGGGGACGTGCCTTGCTGGCTCAGCAAAGGGGGCGTGCATTTCTCATCATAACCTTGGTCAGTTCCGCTCTGACGGTGCTGCTGGATGCTGTGTTGTACAAGATCTACGGTGCCAATGGCCTTGCGTATTCACTGTCGATTGGCTTTTTCGTGCAAGCGCTATGCATGGCCTATTTCCTTTATCAAGCATCACCCAAGGGATTAAGCGTTGCAGTGCTTGCCCGTTGGACGGCTGCTGCCCTGGCCGTTACGTTTGCCACGCTGTATGTAAGCCCTCAGCCTGACGGGTTTGTAGAGTTGGTGGTCTATATAGTGGCCTTGCTGCTGTGCCTGCTGGTCTGTCTGGTCGTTCTGGGTGAGCGTGACCTATTCAAGCGCTCGTACTGGACCGCTGTAAAAACAGCCTAAATCTGACAGGTTAGCTGAGGGACCAGCTAACCTGCGAATTCCTTATCAGTCACTGTCTTGCAATCGTCACAATTTTAAATTTATTCGCTATTTAAATTAAGAATTTGATTTAGGCTGGTTATAGCGCTTTAGACTTAATTTAAAGTGCTTTGCGAGCTTGTGCGGGCAGTAGTTTGATCTAGAGCATTAATTAATCCACTGGAATTATAAGGATTAATTCCATTAGATAAATTGGCGCTTTCTTTTTGACAGTAATTTTTTGAAATAAAACAAGTAACTAGGAACTTTTTAAACTAGCTTTGTGTCCTACAGCACGATTGTGAACGCGTTATGTCTGTAGGCAATCGCCAAGGCCTTGCTGCCAACTAATTCAAACTCCTAGTTACGACATATGCAGCGCTTTCTCTTCTGTTCGCTGCATACCTACCACTTCTGAAAGGATTCGTTCGTATGTCCAACCTCCAAGTAAAACGTGTCGGCGTTGTCGGAACAGGCATGATTTCCCGCTGCTTTGTAAGGTTGATTGCAAAGCATTATAAAGACCTGGTTATTTCCAAGGTCTTTACTCGCCGTAGCCTGAACACCATTTCGGATTTTCCACTTCCTGAGTGCCTGACCAATTCGCTGGATGAGGTATTGGACAATTCCGACCTTATCGTTGAATGCAGTGGTGATGTCTACCACGGTACAGAGGTCATCGAGCGCGCCTTTCAGGCAGGTTTGCAGGTGGTGACCATCAATGCTGAACTGCAGGTCACCACAGGCTCCTATCTGGCCGGAAAAGGCTTCCTGACAGAGGCTGAAGGAGATCAGCCGGGTTCGTTGGCTGCCTTGCATGAAGATGCCATACAGATGGGCTTCAAACCCCTCGTATACGGCAACATGAAGGGCTATCTGAACCTGGACCCTAAGCCGGAAGACATGGCGTACTGGGCCAAGCGGCAGGGTATCAGTATCGATCAGACAACCTCGTTTACCGATGGCACCAAGGTGCAGATTGAACAGGTAGTCGTAGGCAACGGCTTTGGCGCTACTATTACGCGTCAGGGTCTGGAAGGCCTCAAGTCCACCAACCTGAACGAGACGGCCAACGTGCTGGCTCAGATGGCTGAGCAGCTAGGTCAGCCTATCGTCGACTATGTCGTACCGAGCGGTTATCCGGCTGGCGGCGTGTTTGTGGTGTGCCGCCATGATGAAGATCAGGCACCTGCGATCGAATACTTCAAGTTGGGCGCTGGTCCTTACTATGTGCTCGTTCGTCCTTACCATCTCTGCTCGTTGGAGGTCGGCAAGACGATTCGTCGTGTGGTCGCGGGTGGTGGCGTTTTGCTGAACAACTCGACGACTCCCACATTGAGTGTCGCTGCTGTCGTTAAGAACCCGATGAAGGCAGGTGACATCATCGAACGTGGTATTGGTGGCTTCCAGGTGCGCGGTGAGGCCGTCAAGATTGCGGAAAACCCTGATCATCTACCGATCGGCTTGCTGAAGCATTCCGTCCTCAAACGTGCTGTTGCGCCGGGCCAGGTGATTACGTTTGATGACATCGAACTTGTGCCTAGCCGTGCATTGGACATTGTTATTGAACAACATCGAGCCGTTATTCAGGCACAAATGCCGGGCCTGTTGAATACCAACGAACCTCGTAAAGCATTTCCTTTCGGCAAGGGGCTTGATGAAGGTTTTGGAACTATCCCAGTCGTTTAATTAAGCGCTGAGGAAACCCTGTAATGCGGCAAGCATTACAGGGTTTTTTATTGTCTGCGCTTTTACAGTAGTTAGAGGCGGACACATGTCTGCTTAATAAATTACTACTGGTTTTGGTTTGTTAAAGCCCGAAGCAGCGGCTTGGTAAATTATAAGATGCTCTCAAATTCTGTTTATCGGGTTAAAGATATATGCTGGCTTAAAGGCAATAAAAAACCGGCTGTAATAGAGCCGGTTTTTATAAGGATGGAAAGAGATCAGATTGAGCCGTTAGGCAGAGCTTCCGCGGTAGCTTCTTTCTTGCGGGTCAAGCGTTTGCCTATCGCTACGCCTTTGAGTTCTATGTACTGGTAGGTATACCGGGAAACCAGTACTACGGTAATAAGCTGTGCCAAGACAACCAGATCATCCGTTACAGCGCCACCAGTCGTGATGTACTTGATCAGATCTGCCGGAGTGTCATGCGACGGCAGCATCGTTGTAAGTTCTTTGCCTGTTACTTTGGACAATACGATAGCAGCACTTTTGAATATATAAAGAATGGCTGCGTGAGTCATGTAGATTGAAAAAGACAGGTTACCCAACTTTACAAAGTATTCACCTTGCAGAATGCGTGAGACAGAACCTTTTTCGAACGAGAAGACCAGAATCAGGCAGCAGAACAATACGCTTGCAATAATACCCTTGTACTCAAGGTGAGAGATGATAACAGCATAGGTAATGCCAACGCTGAGTACTTCAAGCACCGTAAAGCTTAATGCGCTGAGTTGAAAATCCTTGATCTTGGTAAAGATGACATACGTGCAGGCGCCGGCAAAAAAGCAGGAGCAGCCTCTGAAGATGCCCGTTTTAAGAGGCGACTCCGGCAGGCACAGGACAACGAACGAGAGCAGGGAAATTAGCGCAAAGATCTTGAGATGGCCTCTGCGAGCCAGAATCAGAATAGCCCCAAAGAGGAGGTACATGTAGTACTCAATACTAATGCTCCAGGAGGGGTAATTGAATGAGCCTGTAATGGTGTTATTGAGCCAGGCCTGAACCAGCAGGAGATTAGGGAGAAACTCGTGAGGCGCCGTTGCGCCGGAAAAGGCACCGTCATTGAAGTGCAGGCCTTTACGCTCAGCCAGGTACTTTCCGCATTCCAGCGCTACATAGACGCCAAGCATGGTGAGATGCAGGGGATAGAGGCGCAGGGTTCTATTGATGAAAAAGTTCTTGTAGTCGGTGAGACTGGAAAGTCTATGACCATAGGTGTGGTAGAGGACAAAGCCGCTAAGCACAAAAAAGAATTCGACAAAAAGGTAAGCGTTGGTAAACAGGCTCATTTCCGCAAAGCTGTTCACAACGTACGTATGAAAAAGAACAACAGCCAAAGCACAAAGGCCACGAAAGCTATCGAGTACGGTAAATCTTCTCATCAGACTGTCTCGTCCTTACCAGTCATAGTCGATATTCATACTTCGGTAAAAGCCGGATGGCCTTTACTTTCCTTGAAGTAAGCTGCGGCCTAGAGCGAAGTGGCGACCCCGCAGGCGTACCGGAAAGCAGCCTGTTTGACGGCGTGGTCACAGCTATCTAGAAGAGGTTATTTCAAGGTAACAAAAACGAACGTTACGAAGTGATGAATAGAACTCATTGCTTGCGTTTCACGAGGCGGTACAACGTCAATCAATCAGATATGCGACACCGCTAGAATTATTAGGTTAGCCACCTAAGCGTTAGCCTGACTCTTTGATCACTTTGGCCTAGCAAGTTCAGCCGGAAGGGTAAAAAGGCGAAATATTTTTTCGCAATTGAAAGGTTGTTTTTTATGAGTTTTTCGATTTGCCTGGAAATGATGCTTTCCGTTGAGTAAGGCAACCGACAGTGACCCGCCGGCTGCTGTCGAGTTACAGCATGCGCACTTTGAAAGAGCGTCCCTTTATTTTGCCCTCGCTTAACCGCTTCAGGGCCTGACGTGCTGTGTCACGCTCGATGGCAACATAGGCCTGATAGTCATGAACGGTGATCTTTCCGACCTTGTCTCCGGGAATACCTGCTTCACCTGTCAAAGCGCCCAGGACGTCGCCAGGTCTGACTTTTTCCTTACGGCCGCCAGCAATGCAGAGCGTGACCGTGGGAGGTACCAAAGGAGCAGGGTTCTCCAGCGTCAGCATATCGATGGACTGCCAATTCAGCGGGGCCTTTTGTTTGTCCTCAATGGCTTGCGCGCGACCGGCCTCTGCAGGTGCTACCAGGGAGAAGGCCATGCCGGTTTCGCCAGCCCGGCCGCTTCGGCCGATTCGATGAATGTGGATATCGGCATCACGGGACAGCTCCACATTGATGACAGCTTCAAGGCCGGCGATATCGATTCCACGGGCAGCCACGTCAGTTGCTACCAGAACCGTGCAACTGCGATTGGCAAACTGTACAAGAACCTGATCGCGGTCGCGCTGCTCCATATCCCCGTGCAAGGCCAGCGCGGAGACCTTGTTCGCCTTCAGGTAGTCGACAACCTCCTGGCATTGCTGGCGCGTATGACAGAACGCAACGCAAGACTGAGGCCGAAAATGCTGAAGTAGCTGAAGAACCGCCTGAAGTCGCTGGCGCGGGTCTATTTCATAGAAACGTTGCTCGATACGGGTATCATCATGTAACGCTTCGACCTTGATGGTCTTGGGGTTGCGTAGAAAGTTACTCGCTAGCTGTTCGATGCCTGAGGGGTAGGTCGCAGAAAACAACAGGGTTTGGCGTCGTGTCGGGGTCTGGCCAAGGATGTCGGCGATAGCATCATGAAAGCCCATATCCAGCATCCGGTCCGCTTCATCGAGTACAGCGACATTCAGGCCTTCAAGAGAAAGCGTCCCTTTGCGCAGATGCTCCTGAATACGGCCCGGTGTTCCAACGATCACATGAGCGCCGTGTTCGAGCGAAGCGATTTGTGGTCCGAAAGGGACCCCGCCACATAATGTCAGCACCTTGATGTTGTCGGCTGATCGCGCCAGCCTGCGTATTTCCTGAGCGACCTGATCTGCCAGCTCACGTGTAGGGCAGAGTACCAGTGCCTGACAGCCGAAATATCGGGTATTAAGGCCATTCAGCAGACCCAGGCCAAAGGCGGCCGTCTTACCCGAGCCGGTCTTGGCCTGGGCGATAAGGTCTTCCCCTTTCAGGATAACCGGCAAGCTCAGGGCCTGGATGGGGGTCATCTGCTGATAACCCAGCGACTCCAGGTTGCCGAGCAGTGCATCGGAAAGTGAAAGGGTGGTAAAGGAGGTAGCGGTCACGGAGGGCCTGCAGCATGCAAAATAAAACGTGCAGTGTAACAGGCCGCTCGATGGGGGCTATCGCGGTTGGTCGCAAGAGATAGCCGTCAGGCGTGTCCGCTGGTGGCCGTTTCCCGCAGGGCGGCAACCTGCTGCGGCAGTTGATCCATATGGCTGATCAGCGCTGTCACGCCCAGGCGTCTAAGTGTTTCACCGTGCTCGGGAGGAATGTGGCTTGCACCTGTAAAACCGATCACACGCATGCCGGCAGCCAGCGCTGCGCGAACGCCCGTGGCGCTGTCCTCGATCACCAGGCAGTTTTCCGGTGATACACCCATGGTACGGGCAGCCAGCAGATAGACATCGGGTGCCGGCTTGGGATGCTCCACCATGTCCGCGCTGAAGATATGACCGGCAACGCGCTCGGTCAGTCCTGCACGCGCCACGGAGGATACTACACTGTGGCGTTGACTGTTTGAGGCAACGGCCAGTGGCAGGTCAATGCGCTCGAGAGCCTCTTTGACACCGGGTATGGGCTCGACTTGCGTTGCAATTAGCTGCTCGGCGCGAGTACGAATATCCTTGTGAATGCCTTCAGGGAGGGTAATGCCAAAGCGCTCTTCAACCCGCTGGATAATATCGCGCGTTGTCAGTCCGAACGTACCCTCAAGCAGTTTTTCGAGCTCCGTCCTGGGGGCATGACGGCTCAACTCGTCCATGACTATGCGCTCCGACAGGATTTCACTGTCGACAAGTACGCCATCACAGTCGCTGATGAGTAGTTCGATCACGTGTGGTTTCATCAAAGACGTCCTTAGTGCGGCTGACCAGTATGGCCGCAGACAAGAGGAGGGGACACTGAGCCTGTCTGGATGACAGGTCGTTTGCAAACAGCGCTCCGCTGATCATTGGCTTGCGCTGCTGGGTTGCCTGCCACGTTGTACATGAGACAGGAGACAAATTATTAAAAGTGAGGCTAGGGTAATGGGCAAAAGGCACTGCCTCGACGTAGTGTAATCGCTTCTGCCTTGTTCATGGATTGTGTCTCCACGCGGAGACAGGACTCTCGGCTGTGAAAAACAGGCCGTAATGGCTCTGGAACCGCCTCATTAGAAGGGCTTGCACAGAAAAAGTTTTGCAGCCGCGAGCGTTAGGGCCTTTTGGTGTGGAGCCTTGGGATGAGCCATGATGCGCCGTGCGTATCGGCTTGCAAGCCGGCAGAATTGATTGGAGATGCAACACGGTTGGCGGCGCTGCACAGGACGCAGCTTTTGGATACGCCACCGGAAGAGGGATTTGACCGGCTGACCGCCATGGCGGCTCGCCTGTTGGGCGTGCCCATCGCGTTTATATCACTGGTGGATGACCGACGTGCCTTTTTAAAAAGTCAGTATGGCCTGCCGGATTTTCTGGCCAGTCACTGGGAGCGATCGGCCTATGCGCTGGGTGAATGTATCCTGGCTGAAAGGGTGCCGCTGATTATCGATGCTGCTGCACAGCATCCTGTGGCTGCATCTTTGACGATGCTTCCCATTGGAACAGGTGCCTTTTTAGCCGTGCCGCTCAAGGACAGTGATGAAGAGCTGCTTGGCTATTTTGCTGTTGCCGATCAGTGTTCCCGACTCTGGTGTCCCCGCGATTTGGAGCTTTTGAGCGAGCTGGCCTACTCAGCGACACGTGAAATCAAACTGCGTCTGGCGGTTCAGGAGGTGCGTCAGCATGCCCGGTGCGCCCGTATTGCCGTTCGGGCGCGTGAAGAGCTGCTGGCGGTCGTGGCGCACGATCTGCGAACGCCTTTATCGGTGTTGACCATGGCGTTCAGCCTGTTCGACGGGATCACCTTGAATGAGCGGCAGCGCGAAGTGGTCAGCCATGCACAAAAAGCCAGTGGTCATATGGGCAAGCTGATCGATGAGCTGCTTGAAATCTCTCAGATGGAGCAAAGCCAGCTGGAGCTTCGGCTCGCCTTGCTCGATCCGCACAAGCTCCTGGAAGACGCCGTTGCGATGCTGCAGCCGTTGGCCGAGCGGAGCGGCATACGCTTGCTGACGTCCTGTGAGCAGGAGCTGCCAGTCATCAAGGGGGATTACGAACGCCTGCTGCGCGTCTTTTCCAATCTGGTGAGCAATTCCGTGAAGTTCAGTCAGCCCGGCTCGACGGTCTGGGTATCGGTCGTTCGTGAGGCGCAGGGGGTGCGCTTTACGGTCAGTGACAACGGGCCCGGTATTGCCGAAAGCGATCTGCCATTTATTTTTGATCGCTACTGGCAGGTTAAAAAGCGTGAACACCAGGGGGTTGGCCTGGGGCTGGCAATCGTGAAAACCATTGTCGAGGCGCATGGCGGTACGATCCAGGCCAGCAGTACTTTGGGTGAAGGCAGCGATTTCTGTTTTCATCTACCGCTGGCGTAAAGCCGTCTTAGAGACTACATACTTAAGAAGATCCTGTTCATTGCATTGTCATGCCGGTAGGGAGGCTCTATGCGTGTCCTCACCTTTTGTTGCCTGGCTTTGACCTGGTCGTGCTCGCTCCTGGCCTGGGCCAGCCCTCCACTTCGACTGGTTGGAAACCACTGGGAGCCGTATGTCATGACTTCGCCGGTCGGCCGGGGCCTGGCCGTAGATATCGTCAGGACGGCCCTTGGCCGCTCCGGATACGAGACAACGTTTCGTGAGGAGCCCTGGGAGCGGGTGCTGTATGGCATACAAAATGGCTCCCATGATGTAATTGTCGACATCTGGTACGCGCCCGAGCGAGAGCGCCTGGGGCAGTTTTCCAAACCCTTCCTGGCAAACTGCCTACGCTTTATCGCATTGAAAACGCGCGCGATTACCTTTTCCACGCTGGAGGATTTAAGGCCGTACCGGTTGGCCGTCGTACGGGGATATGCCTATTCGAAAGAGTTCGATCAGGATCGAACCCTGGACAAGATCGCGGTTGCCGATTTCGAGCAGGCTTTAAGAATGCTGTTGGCGGGACGTGTCGATCTGGCAATCGAAGAGGAGCATGTGGCCAGGCGTGTGATTGAGCGCGTGGTCAGTGCTCAATCGTCCCGGCTTCAGTTTCTGGACAAGCCGCTGGCGGAAAAAGGCCTGCATATGTTGGTATCGGAAGATCATCCTGAGCAGGAAAAAATCATTGCGCAGTTTGACGATACGATCGAGCGGATGAAGACAGATGGTACCTATGCCGACATTTTTGCCCGCTACGACCTGGTGTGGCCGCCAATTCAGCAGGTCAGTGACATAGCGTCATGCCACGCCCGCTGCGCTTTGCCTGATAAAGACGCTGGTCGGCCACGTGAAGTGCCGGCTCCAGCGCCTGGGTCTGCAGGTTGGCAACCCCGGCACTAAAGGACAGCAGGGGTGCGTTAGGCAGGTAATTGAGCCAGGTGCAGAGTTTGCGGAAGATATCCAGGCGTCTGGCCAGCTCCTGTTCGCTTGACTGGCTCACCAGTGCAAATTCCTCTCCGCCCAGGCGGCCAATGATGTCTTGCGGAAAATGTGTTCGCAGGGCATGGGCAAACGCTATCAAGGCGGTGTCGCCACCGGCATGTCCCATCTGATCGTTGATGTTCTTGAAGAAATCAATATCCAGCAGGGCAATACTAATGGGTTGTGACTGGGCTTGCGCCAGGCTGATGTGCAGCTCGGCTTTTTCCTGAAAGGCTCGCCGGTTCAGGAGGTTGGTTAGTGAGTCGTAGCGGGCTGCCTGTTGCAGTGCCCTTAGCAGGTCGCGTCGCTCGAGCATGGCCATGACGCGGCAGTTGAGTTCTGCCGGGCAGAAGGGTTTGCGTAGGAAGTCGTCGGCGCCGTGCTTGATGAAGCGTGCGCTAAGGATGCCCTGTGGATCAGCCGAAACCCCCAGGATCAGCAGGTCGTGCCGTTTGAGCTGCTGACGCAGGCGCTTGACTAGCTCGAAGCCCAACAGGCCGGGCATGTCATGGTCCAGGATCAGCAGGTCGATGTCGTTTTGGGCCTGAAGCACCTTGAGCGTCTCGTTCCCATCCATACTTTGCTGCAGCTGAAATAGCTGAGAGGAGAGCACCCGACACATGTAGTGCCGCGAGACAGACGAGTCCTCTGCAACCAGTATCTTGACATTCTGGTTCTGGACCAGCCGATGCAGGAGGCGCAGCACATAGTCATAGGAGTACTGGCTCTCCTTGATAATGTAGTCCACAACGCCCTTGTTGATGAGCTCATCGCGATGGCGCTCGTCGTAGCGGCCGGTCAGGACAATGCAGGGTACCTTGTGGGAAAGGATGACATCCACGACCTCGCCGTTGGGCGAGTCGGGCAGGTTCAGGTCGGCTATGGCAGCAAAGAACTGACCGGGGCTGGTCTCCAGAAGAAGTTCAGCCTCGGCCAGCGATGCGCAGAATACCGGTTCGAACAAGGGCTCCTGTCGAAAGAGGTGCGACAAAAGCTTGAGGACCAGTTGGCTATCTTCTACGACCAGAATATTACGCACGAAATGGATTCCCGAAGTGGTGCTCATCAAGCATGGCATATGTCCAAAAACACGTTTATTTAGTGTTTCTATAGACATGTCATGCCAGGAGAAGTAAACCTAATGACGGCATTGATTATGCCGTTGATCGCATCTGAGGTACCGGTTATCCCGTTTGCGACAGGCGGCTTTCGTGTAATCGCTTTCGTAATAAATTTATCGTAGAGTTCAAACCACTGTGTTTGCTTGGGTCGCTGTTGATCGTGACCTGAGGCGGTAGGTTTCCACGTGGCCCCGTCCTGCTCGATTGGTGTTTCTCCTTGCAACGCAGTCCCTGGCGAATGGTCTGATGGCGCATCGTTCAGGGCATTAAAAGCTTTAATAACAAAACCCGATTTACCAAGGAGCAACATCTTCATGTCGAATCGTCAGAACGGCACCGTCAAGTGGTTCAACGAAACCAAAGGCTATGGCTTCATTACTCCTGAAAGCGGTCCCGACGTTTTCGTTCACTTCCGTGCCATCGAAGGCAATGGTTTTAAGACCCTGGCAGAAGGCCAGCGCGTCAGCTTCGAAGTTGTGCAGGGCCAGAAAGGCATGCAGGCTGAGCACGTTCAGGTGGTCTGACCGCTGAGCGCCGAAGCAAAAAACCCGAGAATGCTCTCGGGTTTTTTATGCCTGCTGAATCATCAGGCCTCTGCGCTCTGCGGGCTCTTTTCCGGCTCCTCGACGCGATGCGAAGGCGCCTTGCGGTCAGGATTGCCCGGAAGCTGCCCGAAAATTGCGGCAGCCAGAATAGAGAGCAGCCCAACGCTGAGGTAGGTGGCATGGAAGGCGGACAGCACATCGGTATCTGCGTAATCATCCTTGAACCCACCCAGCAAGGCAGCGGCGCAGGCGACGCCAAAGCTCATCGACAGCTGCATGACCACGGACAGAAGACTGTTGCCGCTACTGGCCTGCTCATCGCGTAGATCGATCAGCGTCACGGTGTTCATGGCGGTGAACTGCATCGAGTTGACGGCGCCCAGAAGACCCAGGTGAATCAGCAACAGTGGATAAGGCGTCTCCGTGGTGATCAGGCTCAGGCTGGCGATCATGCAGCCCAGTAAAATGGTGTTTCCGATCAGTAATCGGCGATAGCCCAGGCGGTCGATGATCGGCTTGGCGATGGGCTTGACCAGCATTGCCGACAGCGCAAGCGGAATCATGGTCATACCTGCCTTGGCCGGTGGAAAATTCATGCCCACTTGAAGCAGCAGAGGCGTCAGAAAGGGCAGCGCGCCACTGCCCAGGCGGGCAAACAGGTTACCAAATATGCCAACGGCAAAGCTGCGGGTGCGAAACAGTTGCGGCGAGAAGAGCGGACGCTCGATACGTAAGGCTCGCAGCCAGTAGGCGATCATGCAGGCGAGGCCGCCCACCAGCAGCAGAACCACCCGGGCATGGGGCATATGAAGCTCGCCCAAACCCTCCAGGGCAACCGATATCAGGATCATTGCCGCGCCAAACAGCAGGAATCCAAACCCGTCGAAGCGCATGGGAATGGGGCTGCGCAGGTCAGGCATCAGTTTTGAGGTGACATAACAGCCCAACAAGCCTACCGGCAGGTTGATCAGAAAGATCCAGTGCCAGGAGGTTGCTTCCACTAGCCAGCCGCCTAGGGTAGGGCCGGTCAGCGGGCCGATCAGACCCGGCACGGTGACGAAGCTGAGTATTCGCACCAACTCGGTACGAGGATAAGCCCGCAGGATGACGAGCCGCCCGACTGGCAGCATCAGCGAGCCCCCCAGACCTTGAATGACGCGGGCGGCGATCAACAAGGGGAGCGAGGGGGACAATGCACATAACAGTGAGCCAAAAGTGAACAAAGCGATGGCGCTGAAAAAGACCCGCCGTGTTCCGAAGCGATCGGCGATCCAGCCTGAGGCCGGAATCAGCAGCGCGACCGTCAGCATGTAGGCGATCACGACGCCCTGCATGCGCAACGGATCTTCATTGAGATCATGTGCCATGCTGGGAAGTGCAGTATTGAGGATCGTGGCGTCGAGCGATTGCATGAAGAATGCAATGGCAACCAGCCAGGGCAAATAGCGAGCGGTACGGGCATCGAGTAGCGAAGCGGACATGAGTGATCGTACTTCCTTTGTGGCCAAAGGGTTGGAACGCAGGACGCCTCAAGCGTTCTGCCCATGTCGCGAAGGGAAATGCCTGAACACCTGGTGGGCCGCCTGACGATGCAGGCGACCCACCAGGGTTGTCAACGGGAGGTGTCGATCTGGCTGACAGGCTTGATGGGACTGATCAACTGTAGTTGCTGACGGTACTCATCCGTGATCTGGCTCGCCTGACTGTTGCTGGTGATCACACGTGGCGTGATCAGAACGATCAGCTCCGTACGGTTCTTGCTGCGCGTGGTGTTGCCAAAGAGCCAATGCAGGCCTGGAATACGCCCCAGGTATGGCACGCTGTTGTCGCTTTCCGCGTCGTTCTGCTGGATCAAGCCACCCAACAGGACAGTCTGGCCACTTTGTACAGCGACCTGCGTCGTGACGGCGCGTGTCGAAATCGACGGGTTGCCGTTGCTGTCCGTACGGGTTCCGGTATCACTGCTGACCTGCTGCTGGATATCCATATAGACAAGGCCGCCCGGATTGATACGGGGCACAACATCAAGAATGACACCCGTCTGGATGTACTGAACGCTGTTGAAGGTCAGATCGCTCGTTGTGTTGACCGAGGTCTGGCTGATCGGGATATTGTCACCCACCTGGATCTGGGCTTCCTGGTTGTTCATGACCACCAGCGAGGGTGCAGAAAGCACACGCGTATTGCCGTTGGTCTCGAGCGCATGCAGTGCAACCTGCAGGTTGTTGCTGACAAACGAGTAGAAGAGGGCATCGGTACTGCCGAGTCCTGCGCCGCCTCGTCCCAGCGCTCCTTGGCTGCCGGATGCGTTCACTACACTGTTGGTCACGTTGCCGTTCGAGTCGGTGACCGGTGAATTACCGGCCAGCCGCCCCAGGTACCATTGCACACCCAGGCTCAGGCTGCCGGTCAGGCTGACTTCAAGAATACGGGTTTCGATCTGGACCTGCATTGGAGGATTGTCCAGGCGGCGAATGGCCGATTGGATCTCATTCCATTGCGAGGGCCGTGCACGAATCAGGAGCTGGTTGCTGCTCTTCTGCGCAGTGATCCGGACGCCCATATCGTTATTGCCGTTCTGACCATTGGCACTGTTTGAGCTGCTGTCTTCACTGTCGTTGTCCGAGCCAGTACCCGTGCCGTTTCCACGAGTGCTACCCAAACCGCCGCCCGTGCCGTTGTTGCCTCCGATACCGCTGTTGCTGTTCAGGCCGCCACCAATACCGTTGCTCAGGCCCTGGCTGCTACCGATGGTGTTGCCACTCGTACTGTTGCCGCCGATACCGTTGCCAAAGCCATTGCTGGTCGACAGGGTGGTGGTACGCAAACCCGGCGCGACTTTGGCTTCCGGCTCTTCATTAACGGCCTCGTTGCTATAGATCTGACGCAGATACCGCGAGAGGTCGGTCGCTTTCATGTTGCGTACGTCGTACACATACATCTGCGGCTCGTTGCCGCCGCCCTTATCGATGGTCTCGATCCACTGACGAACTTCGTTCAGATATTCAGGCTGTGAAGAAATGGCCACCACCGCATTGGTGCGTTCGATCGGCAGGAAGCGGAGCATACCGGCCAGCGGGGTGCCGCTCTGCGGGCCGAACAGGCGATCCAGCTCCGGCATCAGCTCTGCCACACTGGCGCGCTGCAGGCCAAAGACACCGATAGACATGCCCTTCAACCAGTTCACATCAAAGGTATTGATGGTTCGCTGGTAATTGGCAAGCTCGTCGGGCGTACCAGCCAGCGCGATGACATTGCGCGAGGGGTCCACCAGCAGGAAAGCATTTTCACGGGCAAAGGGCTTGAGCAGCTTCTGCATTTCCGTGGCGGAGATGTAGTCCAGCTGGAACAGGCGGGCAGACAGGCCACTGCCTGGCTCCGGCATCTGTAGCGCAGGCACCATGCGGCCTGCTACGGCCTGGTTGGCTGGTACAACCATGTAGCGATCGCCTTCACGCACCAGGGCGTTATTGGTCCAGGATAGCAACGTCTCCAGGATCGACAGGGCTTCGGTTTTTGCAACGGGCTTGGACGTGGAGAATGTGACCTCGCCCTTTACGTCCTGCGCGATGGTGTAGTTCACCTGAAGCAGATCGCCCAGGATACTGTTGATTACTGCTCGAATCGGCTGGTTGTTGAAGTTGAATACCACACCGCCGTCCGGCGCCGCTGACGGCTTGGCGGCAGGTGTCACTCGACTGTTGATGAAGCGGTTATCACCACGAATGATCTGACTGCGGGCCGGTGTACGGGGGTTATCGCCCGTTTCGGCCGAGCTGGGAACATTGGGCGAGGGCTCTCTTACCAAGGGGCGTTGGCTGCCTGTTCCGGCCAGACCTTCACGCAGCAGGGCATCGTCCTGCTGCGTATCGGTGGCCGGTGAGATACAACCTGCCAGCAAGGTGGCGGTGGCCATGCAGGCCAAGGGGTAACGCAAGGTCACGATTGTAGTGCTCCTGATAATAGGGGGCGGCCGCGTCGGCCACTGAATCCGGGTTCCGTATCAATCTTCGCTATCGGAGTCGTCATCCTCTTCCGGGGACGTTTCCGTGGTAGAGCTGGGCGCATCGGCGGCTGGGGCCGACACGCCGTCGAGAGGTGCCTTTTCGATCACGAGCGGCAAGCTTTGCTGACGATCACCGGAGACAAATACCGCCTTGTTGGCAGCCACGGACTCCAGCTTCCAGCCGTTGGGCAGTGCCTTGCCCCGGGTAACGCTGAGCGCCTTGCCTGAGTTGTCCTTGAGCAGGGCCAGCTGCAGCGAGTCGGTCAGGATAATGCCGGTCAGCACATAGCCTGTAAGGTAAGTCGGCTGACCCGGCGCGGCCATTTTCTGATCAGACTGGCGGTCCGGACTGAACAAGGGCTGCTGCCAGGTGTTGGCATAGGCATCCAGGGGCGGTGCGTTCGGCAGCTCCGGCGACCTGACGGTTGCAGGTGAGTGCTGTGCTTCAAGGGGAGGCAGCCATTGTACGTTACGGCCAATGCCCAGCGCGAACAGGACCAGAAGCGCGGCCGATAGTCCCGTAATCAGGACGAGCCAGGGGGTGAGGCGACGCTGATCAGCGGCGTTCATGTCGGGTCATCCGAATCCGTGTTTTCGTTATCGTCCATACCGGCTTTACGCTGCATGTAGCCAGTGACAAGCATCTGGACTTCAAGCCTGCCGGCACCACCCTTGGGCGGAGCATCCTCATGACGCTCGACGCGAAGCTCCTCTACGAAAAGGAAAGGGCGCTCGTTTTCAATGTCGTACAGGATGGCTTCCAGCGGCTCGATGGCGCAGCTGAGGTTGAAGCTGACCTTGACCTGGGCATAGGGCTCATCGCCAGGGTTGCCGGCGATGGGCGTGCGGTTGAGCAATTCACAGCCGGCGCCGTCCAGCTTGTGCGACTCGATCAGTTCAGCCGTATGTTGCATCAGGTTGGCTGCTACGGCGCTGGGGTCGTCACCGGGCAGCAGGCTGTCACTCCCAGCGTTTCGCTCCTGTGCGGTTTCGAGCTGGCGCTGCAAGGGGTCACGCTGGGCCTGCAGCGCGGCATACCGACGCTGGGTCTGACGGAGCTGCTCCATTTCGTCGTTCATGGCCTGCTGGGGCGCGACGAACCACCATTCCAGACAAATCCAGTACAGCACATACAACGCGAACGCCAGAACGGCCAGCGCGGCGATGCGACTTTCACGGGGTGTCAGTGACCGGCGCATTGCTGGCTTCCTCCCGACGCAGGTGGGCGAGCAGGTAGAAGCGCTCTTTCTTGGTGTTTTCGTCTGGCTGGATGACGCCTTGGAACTGCGCACCGGTAAGCGAGTGACAATTCTTCATCTCGCCAATCAAGGCGCCAGCCTTCTGGCTTTGGCCGGCCAGATTGACCTGTCCGTCTCCTTCAACGGACAGCTCCGTCAGCCAGGTGTCTTTGGGCAGGCACTGAGTCAGCTCGCTAAGCATCACGCTCAGCGGTGGAGTACCCGCCTTACGCTCCGTCAGGTAGCGAGTGGCGCCCAGGCCATTCTGTATCTGCTGGCGCAGGCTTTCGATCTCCTGGGCGCCGGCACGAAGCTGGCTGACCTCATGACGCATGGCTTCGAGCGCAACGGCGCGGTTATACAACCAGACCTGCATGGCTGCGAATGTCAAAGCGATAGCCAGGACTGCAAGACCAATGTTCAGCTGACGCCTCGGATTCTTGCGAAGCTGACGGCGTTCGGATGGCAACAGGTTAATACCCAGGCGCCCCCCTTCAGGCTGTTGCACATCGATCTCGTCGGGACGAATGCCCTGCGCCTGCAGGCGCTCCAGTAATAGGTCGAGGCGATCCTTCAGTACGGTGGCAACCGTCACACGGAGCGGCTGCTTGGGCTGGCTTGGCCAGCGGCGGACCGCATAATAGACCTGACTGGCCTTAAAAGGGGTATGGCGATCCATCTCGAAGGCGACAGCCGCCATGACGTCCTGGGCTGCGCCAGCCGGTAGATTGATAGTTCTGACCAGCGCCTGCCGAGGCGATAACAGCAGAACGCAGCGTTCTGTACCCAGCGAATCGGCGCTGGTTAATGGATGCTCGCCCTCCGCCGAGTGAAGCCAGGCTTCTTCATTGTCCCAGCGGATGATCTGTTCATGTTCGCTTCGCTCGAACAGGCTGCGTAGGCGAGAGGGCAGGCAGGCCCGAAGTTCGGTAAACCACCAGTTGAAGAAGCGGGGGAATACGGAGGCGTGCCATTGCGCCTGAAAGGCATTCACGGCAGGGCGCAGGCTATTGGGCCATTCCAGTCGAATTGTTTTCATTCTTGCCAGCGCAGCACGCGGTAAGGTTGCATGTTGCTATCCGTTGGGTTGAGTAAAAGGGTCACGTTCAAGGCAGAGCGGAAACCATTGTCCAGTTCAGCCTGGCTATACACACTCAATACCTGCCCTGGATCTTCTCCCTCCAGGGAAATGATGTTCTTCTGGCCCATGGCTTGGCGTATGGGTGGCGCTGCAAAGCTCACAACCGGCTGATCGTACCCGCTCCAGACGGTGATGTAGGGCTCCAGGCGAGTAAACATCGCATTGTCCATGCCGGGGAGTTGAATCAATTCCTCCAAGGTTCGCATGGGCGTCGGATCCGTCCCGTTCTGACGGGCTTGCAAGGCTGCCGCGACTTGCTTCGCTTGTCCAGCCGGAACGCCCAACGCAGTCGCCACTTTGATGAACAAGGCGGATGAGGTGCTGTTAAGATCCAGCTTTCCCAGCTCGCTGCGCACTTGAATGGTCAGGCGCATGCGGTCGAATTCGAGTTGATAGGGGCGGCCATCCGCAACCCAGCGCTGCTCTCGTTGAAGGCCTGTCAGATGCTGGACAGCCAGGGCCAGACCTGCTTCCGCCGCAAGATGCGCCCTGGCATCCTGAAGCTGATGGACGCTCTGTTTGTTTTCCAGGCGTACTGCGGTTACGACGCCGGCCATGACCAGACTGAGCAGTGCCAGTGCCCATAGCGTAATGAGCAGCGCTACCCCGTGCTGCCGCTTCACTGCAGAGACCCCATGCTGTTTGAGTTGCCCAGGTCGAGGCGTACGGCGACCTGTAGAGGTGGCCAGGCAATGGGGCCATCGGCCGTCAGGTCAACCCTGACCCGCTGGGGCAGGTGCTGCGGCCAGGGCCATCGCGGCAGCCAGTCCGTAGGTCGTCCGTTCTGGTCAAGGCCGCTATAGGAAAAGCGCAGGTTTCTGACCTGCCGCAACAAACGCTGGGGATCTCCCCAGGATTCGGTGCGGTTGTTTCCAACAATCTTGGCGAAGTCGACCTGTAGCCATTGGTCTCGGCTGTCACCGGCCAGGCGGAGCGTCTGGATATGAATGCCGCCGCCGAGATGTGAAGGCAGCGTTGCGATAAAGCGCATCTCCTGTGGCTCGCCGATAAACACCATTCCCTGCCCGGTGGGGGTGCGCTGGATCGACAGTGGAAGGGCTTGCTGCAGTTCGCGACGTAAAAAATTCTGTGTAGAGCGCAGTTCATCTAGTCGGGCGCTGTACTGCTCGCTGCGAGCCAATGTCCGATTGGCGCTGATGAGGGCAGAACCGATCAGGACCAGCAGGATACCCAGCAGGCTGATAGCCAGCAGGACTTCCAGCAAGGTGAAGCCGCGCATTGAGGCTTTCATTGCGAGACCTCGGATACACCCTGCAACCTTAATGTGCTGAAGCGCTCCTGATGCCGACCCGCCGTCAATGACAAGTCCAGGCGATACAGCTGACTGGTCGTCGCTGTGCCCGCTTTGCTGATATCCAGCTTCCAGCGTGTACCGTCAGGCAATGAACCCTGGCTGGAGCCTGGCTTCAGAGGACGATGGACCGTGTCGTCCAGTAGCGAGCGGGCTGTCAAGGCCATCTGGGTCGCTCGGCTGTCCTTCAGCAAGGCATGGGTGGCTTGGCCAATGCCTCCCATCAATACGAAAAAGGTGACGGCGAGCAATGCCACGGCTGCCAGCAATTCCAGCAAGGTAAAGCCACCCTCTGAACGGGGCCTGCGCTGTCCCGTCACGGGTTTACCTCTTGCCATTTGACGGTGCCGGTCAGCCAGGTGATATCGACGCGCCAGGCACGTCCATCCTTTTCTAGCCTGACATTTCCACCGGTTGAGCTGCCATCTGGAAAGAAGGCGATGGCGGTCCTGCGACCTGTACTCAGGTCAGCCGCTGTGGTTACCCGCATGCGCATGCCCTTGGGCAGCGACTGAGGACGCCGGCCGGGTTGTTGGTATCGCTGGTTGGCAAGATCGAAATTCAGTGTGGTGGTCTGGCCGGTTGTGATGGCCTGGGTGCGTACGGCACGCAGTGCCAGGGTCAGGTCACGACCGGCCTCGCGGGATCGAACACTGTCGAGTCCGCGGGTAACGCCAAAGGAGACCAGGGTCAGACCAATGGCGACCAGGATGATGACAACGATCAGCTCAAGAAGTGTAAAGCCGCGCTGCGATGTCCGACCCTGTAAGCGCATACCGTTCGAGACGGTGCGTAGGGCACGGGTACAGGAGGACTGGCGCGGCATGACACTCTTTATTCCCAGTTGCCAACGTCGGCGTTGTAGCCTTCGCCGCCTGGCTGTCCGTCCTGACCATAAAAGATCAGGTCAAACGAACCGTGCTGACCGGGCGAGCGATAGCCGAATTCATGGCCGAACGGGTCCTGCAGGTCCGAGGGCTTGGCATAAGGGCCATTCCAGTTACGAGCGTTGGCTGGCTTGGTAGTGAGTTGTTGCAGATTCTTGGGCGGTGCGCCGACATCCAGGGCATAGTTTTCGATCTTCATGCTCAGGCTGGCCAGCTGAGCCTTGCCAGCGCCGTACTTGCCTTTATCGACGTTACCACCGACCTGGCGGACCACAATGGTAGCCACGATACCAAGCAGTACGATGACAGCCAGCATTTCAAGCAGGGTAAAACCGCCGCTGCGGTGGGGGAGGGAGCGCATTTTTCTAGTCATAAACAAGGCTCGTTACGGTTAGATGTTACTGGTGAGGCTCATCAGCGGGAGCATGATGGCCAACATGATGAAGGCCACAAGTACGGCCATGACGATGGTCAGGCTGGGTACCAATGCCGCAAGAAGTCGATCGATACCACGTTTGGCTTCGGCATCAAAGACGTCGGCGACTTTGATCAGCATGGTATCGAGCTGGCCGGATTCTTCGCCGACCTGAATCATTTGCAGTGATAGCTGTGGCAGCAGCTTGCTGGTGCTGAGCGCAGCGGCCAGGGAGCCGCCGTCCTTAACCTGGTCGGCTGCCTGCGAAACGGCGCCCTGCAAGGCATGATTGGAACAAACCTGACGACCGATCGAAAGCGCCGTCAACAATGGAACGCCGTTGGTCAATAGGGTACCCAGCGTTCTGGCCAGTCGTGCTGTTTCCAAGCGCTGTACAAGCGGTCCCATCATCCGAATACTCAGCATCCGGCGATCCCAGCGGATACGGCGTTCCGGATCACGAAGGCGGGCGCCGGTGAACCAGATGAGCGCAACCAGAACCGCCAGCAGCAACAGGCCATATTGCGAAAGAAACTGGCCCATCCAGAGTACGGACTGTGTCATGAACGGTACAGGAACGCCTAAATCAGCAAAGATCGGCACAAATTGTGGTACGACATACGCCATCAGCAAGGCCAGTGAGCCGAGCACACCAACGACCAGGAAGGCGGGGTAGATCAGGGCGTTGATCACTTCGCCACGCAAGGCCTGCGAGCGCTCGAGGTATTGAGCGAGCTGCGCCAGGGTTTCCTCCAGTGAGCCGCCGGCTTCGCCTGCACGGACCATGCTGATGTAGAGCTGCGAAAATTGTCCGCCTTCTTCGGAGAGCGCGGCGGAAAGCGGCTTGCCGCCCTTGACGCGCTCACGGATACGCTCGATCAGTCGGCGGGATTTATCTTCGGTTGGCTGGCTGAGCAAAATATTCAAGGCGCGATCGAGCGGCTGCCCTGCACCCAGGAGTGTGGCCAGCTGCTGGGTAAACTGGGCAAGTCCGGCCCCGCTTAACGGGTCTCGATTGAACCAGACACGCCAACCCTGCGAGGCATTGCCTTGCGCGGGCGTGACCTGCAGGACCAGAAGTCCACGATCCTGCAACTGGCTGACAGCTTCATCCTGGCCGGCGGCTTCCAGATGGCCGGTAACGGACTCACCGGCCGCATCCAGTGCGCGATAGCGAAACTGGGCCATGCTCAGTCTCCGCTCGTCACACGCAGGACCTCTTCCAAGGTAGTCGTACCTGCCAGCGCCTGGCGCAACCCGTCTTCGTACAGGGTATACATGCCTTCTGCGCGAGCGGCCTGTTCCAGTGTCGCGGCATCGGCGCGCTGCATGAGCAGGCTGCGGAGCGTATCGCTCATGACCAGCAGTTCGCTGATGGCACTACGACCACGGTAGCCCTCATTGGGCGGCAAGTCGCGACGTGGCCTGTACAGGCGGATCGGGCGTTCATCCGTGTATTTTTCGAGTTCATATTCCCTGATAACTTCCGGAAGCGGCTCATAGGCTTCTGACAACGCTGGATCCAGGCGGCGCACCAGGCGCTGGGCCAGAATGCCATTGATTGTAGAAGCTAGCAGATAGTCTTCCACTCCCATGTCCAAAAGACGCGTGATGCTGCCCGCCGCACTGTTGGTATGCAGTGTCGAAAGCACCAGGTGACCGGTCAGGGAAGACTGAATGGCGATACGGCAGGTTTCCAGATCGCGCATTTCGCCGATCATGATGACATCCGGGTCCTGGCGCACGATGGAGCGCAGGGCGCCGGCGAAATCCAAGCCAATGGACGGCTTTACCTGGATCTGATTGATGCCCTCGATCTGGTATTCGACCGGGTCTTCTACGGTAATGATCTTGCGCTCGGCGGTGTTCAGGCGCGACAGCGCGGTATACAGCGTGGTGGTCTTACCCGAACCAGTAGGGCCGGTGACCAGCAGAATACCGTGGGGTCGCTCCAGCACGCTCAGGAAGTTGTCCAGTGACTTGCCGGCAAAGCCCAGGGTGTCAAAATCGAAACTCACCGATTCGCGATCGAGCAGACGCATTACCACCGACTCGCCAAAGCTGGTCGGAACAGTGGATACCCGCAGGTCCAGTTCTTTGCCCTGGATACGCAGCATGATGCGGCCATCCTGGGGGAGACGACGCTCGGCAATGTCGAGCTTGGCCATGATCTTGACGCGCGAGATCACCGCGGCCGTGGAGCTGGAGGGCGGTGCTTCAGACTCATGCAGTACGCCATCGATGCGATAACGTACCTTGAGCCGATTCTCGAAGGGCTCAATGTGGATATCCGAAGCGCGGTTTTCTACAGCGCGCTGGATAATCAGGTTCACCAGGCGAATCACAGGCGCTTCTGAGGCCAGATCCTTCAAGTGCTCGATGTCGTCTTCCGAGTTAGCCTGGGCGTCGAGGTTCTCCACGATGGTGCCCATGGCCGAGCGGCCCTGACCGTAATAACGCTCGATCAGGTTTTCGATGTCGCTGCGAAGTCCTATGGACAGCCGAGCCGCGCGGCCACAGGCGTACTCAAGCGCCTCGATGGCATAACGCTCGGCGGGATTGGCCACCAACAGATGGATCTGACCGTTACTGTCCTGCCCCAGCGGCACGATCTGATGCTGTTTTAGAAAGCGTGTGGAGACGTCGAGCGGGTCTTCCAGGATTTCTGGCGCATCGCTTTCCAGAACCAGCGGAACGTCCAGGAGTGATGCCCACGCATGCGCCATGTCTCGCTCGGATACCATGCCCAGGCGCAGCAGCAGATGGCTGAAGCTTTCTCCAGAGGAGGTTTCGTGAAGACGGCGGGCCCGCTCCAGATCGCCAGGCTTGAGCTTTCCCTGGCTGACCAGCCATTCGCATACGGCATCGTCACCCGGCTTGTGGGAATCCACAGACGTGAGCGGTGGCTCGCTCATAGGCACCGAGGGCAGCGAAGCGCTCTGGGAAGGGCTGCGTTCAGCCGTGGTCGACGAGGCGGGTTGGAGTAGGTTCATGGTTATAGGCGGTAGCGTAGAAAGCAGTGGGCGTTGGCTAAACGAGAAAACAAAGCCTAACGGATGATAATCGCACCGTTAAATGAACACTTAGTGTACAGATGGACGCTTAATAATACGTGTTTGCTGCTGTAACCCACCGAAATTGGCTGTGAGCCAAATCGCTTTTTAGCTGCAAAGTTACTTCTATTACCTGTTTTTAGCTGAACAAAAGCTGACAAAAGGGCAATAGGCGCTTCGTCGGTTTTGTCTCAGAAGGGCATGTCAACGGAGGGGGATATTGGCGAGCATCCAAGCCGCTCTGAATAGAATCTGAGCGCTTAGTCAGCCAATGTCGTTGTATTCGCAAGTCTCGAAGCTGGAGCTGGCCGAAAGCGCCTGCCTCATTTAACGGCAGGCGCTTGAACGCTGAGCAGTGATTATTTGGTGCTCAGGGCATTCGGGTTGGACACGCCGTCAGGACGTCCACCTTTGGTGTCCTGCTCCTGTTTGGCTTTCTGGGCGGCCTTGCTGTTGTGCTCCTGTTGCATCAGGCCGTTGGAGGTGCCGGACGCTTGAGTGGCAGTGGCTGAGTCTTCAGCCGCTAGGGCGCATCCTGTTACAGCAAAACCTGCTACCAGGCATAGGCTGGAAATAAACTTTTTCATTACGCTCTCACTCTTCAAATAAATATCTGCCTGAGTTAGGTAGATATATTTAGCTAATTTCTTCTGAAAGAAAAAATCAACTCTAAATTTTCGATTCTTGACTAAGTTCTAATCGATAGATTAAAGCCGAGAGTTTGGCTGGACATCATTTAAGGAAGGTCTGAAAAAGAC